>JBOGGX010000238.1:0-64569 GCA_050744245.1 Acidimicrobiales bacterium | reverse complement strand
GTGGAGACCC
Source organism: Acidimicrobiales bacterium (assembly GCA_050744245.1). Taxonomy (GTDB): domain Bacteria; phylum Actinomycetota; class Acidimicrobiia; order Acidimicrobiales; family JBOGGX01; genus JBOGGX01. The sequence goes on along the minus strand of JBOGGX010000238.1, from coordinate 64,559 downwards.
CGGTAAGCTGAGCGGGTGCTGTCGAAGACCCAACAGGTGTGGCGCCACCTCGTATGCGGTGCTATCGAGCGGGGCCAGCGGCGCTGGCCCTCGGTCACCGCGCTGGCGCGCGAGCTGGGCATGGGGGTGTCAACGGTGCACGCCGCCCTCGAACACCCGGTCGAGATCGGTGCGGTCCGCATCCGCCCCGCGGGCGGCGTGCGAGTGGTCGACCCCGGGCGGCTGCTGCTGGTGTGGGCCGGCCCGCGCCGCCTGAGCCGAGACATCACCAACCGCTTCCACGTCACGGGATCCGCACCGGCGGTGGAACGGATGATCACCAACCCCACCGCGGTGCTCGGAGGCTTCGGGGCGGTGGTGGCCCACATCGGAGGAAACACGATCGCCGACTACGAGACCGTGCTCGTTTACGGCGACCCGAGAATCAGCTCGCGCCGCCGCGTCAAGGATTCCGACCCGCAACGGGTCACCGAGGTCCTCGTCGCCGAGGCCGACCCGCTGCTCGCGGGCTATGGCCGTGTCACCCCGCTGACCCAAGCGTGGGTCGACCTCTTCAGTCTCCGCGGGTGGCAAGCGAGCCGCTTCGTTCACGCTCTCCTACCCAGGCTGGTGACCGATGCCGTCACCGAAGCGGGACTTCTATCCGCCTGAGCTGACCGAGCGCAGCCGGTCGGTGCTCGACCGGGTCCACGACGCCCTTCCCGACGCCGTGCTGATCGGCGGCTGGGCGATGTGGGTGCGGACCGGCGGCGCGATGAGCCACGACATCGACTTGATCGTCACTCGCCCTCAGCTCGCGGTGATCAGCCGCCTTTCTGCGGACACGAGCGAGTCCCGGCATCTGGCCGGTCGCAAGTGGCGGGGAGTGATCGACGGCATCCACCTCGACCTGTATGTCCCGCACCAGTCCCTACTCGGCCAGCATCTTCAGCTGCGTACCGAGTGGCTGATCGAGCGTCGCGAGCAGGTCAAGGGGTGGGTGCTGCTCGACTTGGCCGGCCATCTGGCCACGAAATTCGCGGCGCTGCTCGACCGACCCGATTCCATTCCCGGCGACAAGGATCGCGGCGAGATCATGGCGCTGCTCGCCCTGGGCGTCGATCCTGGCGAGGCAGTCGGTGTCATGCACCGCGCCTCGGCGCGTTCAGCGACTGAGGTCAGCCAGCTCATCGCCGAGGCGTTCGACTACCTCCGCGACCTCGACCTCGATCGTCGCGGAAGGCAAGCGCTCACGGAGATGGCGACCGACTGGGTGGCACGGAGCCAGCCGATGGAGCAGGGAGGGAGCGACACCGCTGAGGTCTCGAGCCGGCGGCGCAGCCCGCCCAGGCCACGCGGGCCCGACCTCGGCCGCTGACCCGTGCGAGGGTTGCGTGGCCGAGGCGGTCGGGAACGATCTTGATGTAGACCCCGGCGACGAACATCGCCGTCTCCCCGTAGGTCGGCCACCACCTCGGGGAGGTAGGTCTTCGTCGTCGCGACGACCTTCGCGAAGGAGATTGACCCTGGGTTCGTTGAAGTTCAGTGGCGGTCCTCCGCCTGGGTCGTGCCCTGAGGACCGCTCGAGGTTCTCAATGGCGAAGACCGTGAGGTGCACTCCCAGTTCCACGACACGTTCTCATCGGTCGACCTGCTGGCCGAGCACATGGTCGCCTTTGATGCTGGCCGGCCTGTCCGGCCGCCGCCAGGCGAGAGGAACGTCTCGGCCACCAGATCGTGAATGACGGTCGCCGATCCCCTGGGTTCGAGTCCTCCCCCGGAGCTAGGTTCACAGCAGTTCGGTTGACACCTCGAGAGGGGACACCCATGGGCAAGGTGGTGCACTTCGAGATCCCCGCCGACGACGTGGCGCGGGCCAAGGAGTTCTACGGCTCCATCTTCGACTGGCAGCTCCAGGACATGCCGGGCATGGACTACACGATCGTCCAGACCGTTCCCGTCGACGACAAGCAGGTGCCGACGGAGGCCGGTGCGATCAACGGCGGGATGATGCCGCGGACGGCCGAGACGCCCGGTCCCGTGATCACCATCGACGTCGACTCGATCGACAACGCACTCAAGCAGGTCGAGGCCGGTGGCGGCGAGGCGGTCAGGCCGCGGACCGAGATTCCGGGCATGGGCGCCTTCGCCTACTTCAAGGACACGGAGGGCAACGTGGTCGGCCTCTGGGAGAACCTGGCCTGAGCTGACCACCCCGGGCTCGCCGGGCGGCGTTGCGTGCGGTTCACCACGGCAGATGTGGTGAAACGCGCCCAACCACCACTCCTCGCCCATGACCAGCGGCCCGGCCGCACGCCCCCGGCCCGATTCAGCCAAGGCTCAGTGGCGCTTCAGGCCACCTTCAGCCTCCCTCCCGATACTGCGATCCAGGTGTGGGCGCGTGACGCCCGGCCACAGGCCCCCGGTCGGGTTGCGTCCGGTGGCGCAGCCCGACCGGGACAGGAACAGGGAGAGCATGAGCGGCAACCGAGGCCCCAGCAGCGACCGATGGAAGCGCGGCAACGCGCGCCCAGCCTGCGCCGCCCGGCGAACGCCCGGCGCTCTCCAGTCAGCGGTTGCCGAGGGAGGGCCGGCATGAAGCCGATCGGTATGGCCGTCATCGGAGCGGGCTATTGGGGGCCGAACCTCGTCCGCAACATTCTTCGGCGCGACGATGCCACGCTCCGCTGGGTCTGCGACCTCGACATCAACCAGGCGGCCAAGGCGGTCGGTCGGCAGAGCACGGTTCCCATCACCGACGACCTCGACATCGTGCTCGACGACCCCAACGTCGCCGCCGTCGCCATCGCCACCCCGGCCCACACGCACACATCGGTGGCGCTCGCCTGCATCGACGCAGGGAAGCACGTGCTGGTCGAGAAGCCGTTGGCCACGTCGGTCGACGAAGGCCGCAAACTCGTCGATGCTGCACGCGACGCCGGTGTGGTCCTCATGTGCGACCACACCTACTGCTACACGCCGACCGTCCAGAGGATCCACCAGCTGGTCCGTGGCGGCGAGCTGGGCGAGATCCAATACGTCGACTCGGTGCGTATCAACCTGGGCCTGGTCCAGTCGGACATCGATGTCTTCTGGGACCTGGCGCCGCACGACCTCTCGATACTCGACTTCGTTCTGGCCGACGACGCCCGGCCGGTCAGTGTCGCGGCCCACGGCGCCGATCCGATCGGAGCCGGCCACTCGTGCGTCGGGTATCTCACGCTTCCTCTCGCCAACGGCGGCATCGCCCACGCCCACGTGAACTGGCTCAGCCCGACCAAGGTCCGCACGATGCACGTCGGAGGGTCACGGCGGATGCTGGTGTGGGACGACATGCATCCGGCCCAGCGGCTGTCGGTGCACGATCGCGGCGTCGACCTCGAGGGGCCGATGAACCTCGAGGCCCGGCGCGACACGCTGATCTCGTACCGCGTCGGCGACATGATCGCTCCGGCCCTGGGCGAGACCGAGGCGCTGCAGAACGTCATCGCAGAGCTCGTCGGCGCGATTCGCGAGCGCCGACCCGCGGCGACCGGTGGCGAGTCGGGTCTGTGGGTGCTGGAGGTGCTCGAGGCGATCGATCGGAGCATCGACCGCGGGGGTGCGATGGTGCCGCTCCCCGTTCGCGACCGCGCCCAGGAGACGCTGTGACCACTCGCTACCCCAGGCTCGATGGAGCCCGCATCCTGATCACCGGCGGCGCCGGCATGATCGGGTCGGCCATCACCGATCAGCTGGTCGGGACGACCGATGTCGAGGTCGTCGTCCTCGACAACTTCGTTCGCGGCCGCCGCGCCAACCTGGCCGACGCCATCGCCACCGGTCGCGTCGAGGTGATCGAGGGCGACATCCGAGACCGCGACCTCGTCGCTCGAGCGATGCGTGGCGTCGACGTCCTGTTCCATCAGGCCGCGATCCGGATCACGCAGTGTGCCGAGGATCCCCGGCTGGCGCTCGAAGTCCTCGTCGACGGCACGTTCAACGTCATCGAGGCCGCGGCTGCGGCGGGCGTCCCCAAGGTGGTCGCCGCGTCGTCGGCCTCGGTCTACGGGCTCGCCGAGGAGTTTCCGACGAGGGAGCACCAGCATCCGTACGGCAACCGCACGCTGTACGGAGCGGCCAAGTCGTTCAACGAGGGTCTGCTCCGGAGCTTCGCCGACATGCACGACCTGGACTACGTCGCCCTCCGCTACTTCAACGTGTACGGCCCCCGAATGGACATCTTCGGCGTGTACACCGAGGTGCTCGTGCGATGGATGGAGCGCATCGCCGCCGGTCAACCTCCGCTCATCCTCGGCGATGGCCTTCAGACCATGGACTTCGTTTACGTCGACGACGTCGCCCGAGCCAACCTGCTCGCCGCGGTCTCCGGCGTCAGCGACGAGGTCTTCAACATCGCCGCCGGAACGGAAACCAGCCTGGCTGGTCTGGCCACGGCGCTGCTCCTGGTCATGGGGTCAGATCTCTCGCCCGAGCACGGTCCTGAGCGCAAGGTGAATGCGGTCACCCGCCGGCTGGCCGACACGACCGCCGCTCGCGACCGCCTCGGCTTCTCGGCCGAGGTCGATCTGGACGAGGGCTTGTCGCGGCTGGTCGAGTGGTGGCAGGCCGAGCGGGACTCGGACTCGTGGATGTCGGCTGAGGTCCAGGAGACGGAGGGCGCACGACGATGAGCGTGCTCAGCGAGCTCGTCCCCACGGCCCGGTCCAAGCGTTCGATCCCGGTGATGCGGCCGACGCTCGGTCCCGAGGAAGCGGTCGCCGCCAGCGAGGCCGTCCTCTCGGGCTGGGTCGCCCAAGGGCCCCGGGTCGCGCAGTTCGAAGAGGCGTTCGCCCGCCGGGTCGGTGCCGCTCACGCGGTCGCCGTCTCGTCGTGCACCACGGCGCTCCATCTCGCCCTCGTGGTTGCGGGCATCGGTCCCGGCCACGACGTCCTCGTTCCCTCGCTGTCGTTCATCGCCACGGCCAACGCCGTGCGCTACGTGGGCGCCCATCCCGTATTCGCGGACGTCGACCCCATCACCCAGAACCTCACGGTGGAATCGATCAGGAGCGCACTCACCCCCGCAACCCGCGCCGTCATCGTGGTCGACCAGGGAGGCGTCCCGGCCGAGCTCGACCCGATCCGTGTCCTCTGCGACCCGCTCGGTGTCACCGTCATCCAGGACGCGGCCTGCGCCATCGGGTCCACCTACGCCGGCCAACCCGTCGGGGCCCGGGCCGAGTTGGCCGCCTTCTCCTTCCACCCCCGCAAGGTGATCACCACGGGTGAGGGCGGGATGCTGGTGACCTCGAACGAGGAGTGGGCCGCGCGTTGCCGTCGGCTGCGGGAGCACGGCATGAACGTGAGCGCGGCCGACCGACACCTGGCCCAGGGCCCGGTCCTGGAGGCGTACGTCGAGACCGGCTTCAACTACCGCATGACCGACGTCCAGGCCGCGATCGGTCTCGTGCAGCTCTCGCGACTCGATCTCATCGTGTCGCGGCGACGCCTGCTGGCTCAGCGGTACCAACGGAAGCTCGTCGAGATTCCCCAGCTCGAGCAGGCGATCATGGCTGCGGATCCCGGGTACGGCACGACGAACTTCCAGTCGTTCTGGGTGTGCCTGCCCGACGAGTTCCCGGTCGAGCGCAATCACCTGCTGGGGATCCTGGCGGATCACGGAGTCAGCGCCCGCAGAGGCATCATGGCCTCGCACCTCGAGCCGGCGTACGCCGGCCACCCGCACCAACCACTGCCGGTGACGGAGCGCCTGACCGAGCGGTCGCTCATCCTTCCGCTCTTCCATGATCTCACCGAGGCCGACCAGGACCTGGTGGTCGATGTCATTGCCACCGCGGCCGAGCGGCGGAGCTGATCCCTTGGTCGTCGTCGCCATCTCACCGCACGACGAGGTGCGCCGTGACCCGGCGGCCTGAACCACTCGTCATCATCGGCTCCGGCGGATTCGGTCGCGAAACGGCCGAGGTCGTGCGCGCCACCAACGAGGAGCGGGCCGCGATCAGCGGCCGGAACCGCTGGGACGTGCTGGGATTCCTCGACGACGAGCCGTCCCGCTGGGGCACCGTCGTCTCCGGGGTCCCCGTGCTGGGCGGGATCGATCGCCTCGCCGAGATGCCTGCCACCAAGGTCGTCGTGTGCACCGGGCATCCCGGCGACTACACGTCGAAGCACCGGATCGTCCGCCGCCTTGGACTCCTTCCCGATCGCTACGCCACGATCGTCCATCCCACGGCCGTGGTCCCGACGTCGTGCCAACTCGGCGAGGGGACGGTCGTCCTCGCGGGCGTCGTGGTCACCGTCGATGTGACCGTCGGAGCCCACGTCGGCATCATGCCGTTGGCCGTCCTGACCCATGACGACCTTGTCGGCGACTTCGTCACGGTCGGCGCCGGGGTCAGACTCGCGGGCGGCGTCGCCGTCGAAACCGGCGCCTACCTCGGCGCCGGCTGCCTCGTCCGAGAAAACCTTCGTGTCGGGTCATGGTCATTGGTCGGCATGGGAGCAGTCGTAACCCGAAGCGTGGGGGACGCCGAGGTGTGGGCCGGCGTGCCGGCCCGATTCGTTCGAACCGTTGAACTAGCCCGAGAGGTGTTGACCGCGTGACCCCGCCCTTGATCCGTGCCGAACCGAGAATCGAGACCATCCCGCTCGTCGACCTGTCGATCCAGCACGAACAGGTTGCGGCCGAGGTGGCGGCGGGCTGGGCCCGGGTCGTCGCCGAGGGCTCCTTTGTGCTCGGTCCGGACGTCGAGTCCTTCGAAGGTGAGTTCGCTCGGTTCAGCCGGGCCGCGCACTGCGTAGGCGTCGCCAACGGCACCGACGCCCTCGAGCTCGCACTCCGAGCCCGAGGCGTCGGAAACGGCGACGAGGTCCTGCTTCCGGCCAACACCTTCATCGCCACGGCCGAGGCGGTCATGAGCGTTGGCGCCCGGCCTGTGCTGGTCGACTGCGATCCCAGGTATCTGCTGATCGATCCGCGACAGGTCGCCGATCGGTTGAGTCGTCGGACTCGAGCCGTCATCGCCGTGCACCTCTACGGCCAGATGGCGCCCATCGAAGATCTGGTCCGCGCCATTCCATCCGATGTCGACATCATCGAGGATGCGGCCCAGTCGCAGGGGGCCACTCGCTACGGCCGGCCGAGCGGCAGCGTCGGGGCCATGGCCGCGACCAGCTTCTATCCGGGCAAGAACCTGGGCGCCTACGGTGATGCCGGGGCCGTCCTCACGCAGGACAGTTGGTCGGCCGACGTCGTCCGTGCCCTGCGCAACCACGGCGGAACGAGAAGGTACGAGCACGGGCTCGCCGGGATGAACTCCCGTCTCGACACCCTGCAGGCGGTCGTGTTGCGGGCCAAGCTGCGCCGACTCAACTGGTGGAACGACGCGCGTCGGGCTGCGGCCCGGCGCTACCACGAGCTGCTCAAGGACGAGCCGAACATCCGCCTTCCCGCGGTCATGGCCGGGAACGAGCACGTGTGGCACCTGTATGTCGTCCGGGTGGCGGCTCGGGACGAGGTGCTGGCCCGACTCAACGCCGCGGGGATCGGGGCGGGCATCCACTACCCGGTGCCGCTCCACCTTCAGCCTGCGTTCTCGGGCCTGGGTCACCGACACGGTGACTTTCCGGTCGCCGAGGCCGCCGCCACGGAGATGGTGTCGCTGCCGATCTATCCCGGGATCACCGAGGCCCAGCAGGACCGAGCTGTCGCCGAGTTGGTCGCGGCGGTGCGAACGGAGGCGGCATGACACCCGACCGGTCTGTGTTCGTCCACCCCAACGGCCTCTGCGAGAGCGACGAGGTCGGACCCCGCACGCGCATCTGGGCGTTCGCCCACGTGTTGCCGATGGCCGTCGTCGGTGCCGACTGCAACATCTGCGACCACGCGTTCATCGAGGGTGGGGCCGTCGTCGGTGACCGGGTGACGGTGAAGAACGCCGTGCTCGTCTGGGACGGCGTCACCGTCGAAGACGACGTGTTTCTGGGACCCAACGTCGTGTTCACGAACGACCTCACGCCGCGGGCCCACGTCAAGAAGGCCGGAGCCGAGTTCTCCAGGACGCTCGTCCGCGCCGGGGCGACGATCGGCGCCAACGCAACCATCGTGTGCGGCCGCACGATCGGCACGAATGCGTTCGTCGCGGCAGGGTCGGTGGTCATCCGCGACGTGCCGGCCCACGCGCTGGTCGCCGGGAACCCGGCTCGGTTCATCGACTGGGTCTGCCGCTGCGGGGTGCGCCTCTCGCCCGAACTGACCTGTCCCGATTGCGAGCGGTGCTACCGGGTCGAGGGTGCGCACAACGGGCTCACCGAGTTCCACCTGGTCGCCGTGGGTGACGCCCTTACCTGACGGAGGTGCTCCACTAGCGTCGCCGCCGACCCATGAGGATCGACCTCCACACCCACAGCACGCGCTCGGATGGCACGGACACCCCGGCCGACCTCGTCGCCAAGGCGGCGCTCGCAGTTGACGTCATCGCCCTGACCGACCACGACACCGTGGATGGTTGGCGTGATGCCGCCGCGGCGCTGCCGTCGGGTCTGACGCTGGTGCCGGGGGCCGAGATCTCATGCGGAGCGGACGGGCGAAGCCTTCACATGCTGGCGTACCTCTTCGACCCGGCTGCGCCCGAGCTCACGTGCGAGCTGGAGCGGCTGGCGACTGACCGGGTGCGGCGGGCCCACGTCATGGTGACGAAGCTGCAGGAGCTCGGCGTGCCCATCTCGTGGGACCACGTCGCGGGCGCCGCCGCCGATGGAACCATTGGTCGGCCCCATATCGCGTCGGCCCTGGTCGACCTCGGCGTCGTGCCGGATGTGCGGTCGGCGTTCACGCCGGCCTGGGTGGGGCACGGCGGCCGCGCGTACGCGGAGAAGTACGTCCTCGATCCCGTGGTGGCGGTGGGGCTGATCAGGCGAGCGGGCGGCGTCGCGGTGCTGGCCCATCCGCTCGCTGAGGGTCACTCCCTCGGCGATGGTCTCACCGAGATGACCCGACGCCTGGTCGACGCCGGGCTGGCCGGGCTCGAGGTCGATCACCCGAGTCACGACGTGGACGACAGGCGTCGGCTTCGCGAGATCGCCGCAGCCTTCGGGCTGGTTGCCACCGGCTCCAGCGACTACCACGGCCGGATCAAGGACACCGAGCTCGGCGCCTGCACAACAGAGCCCTCGGCGTTCGAGACGATCCTCGACCTCGCCACCGGAACCAGCCCGGTCGTCGGGTAGCCGGCGTCACTCGTGCGCCCGCTCCACGTGGCCGGGGTCGTGTTGCCCGAGGAGGCGCAACGCGACATCTACATCGTCGGTGACCGATTGACGTACGACCCGGTGACGGGAGCGGAGACGATCGCGGACCGGGGCTTCGTCCTGCCCGGGCTCGTCGACGCCCACTGCCACATCGGCATCGGTCGGGATTCCCGTCCGGTCGAGAGCGTCGCCGCGGCGAAGGACTTGGCCCTCGAGGACCGTCACGCCGGCGTGCTGGCCATCCGTGACGCCGGCTCTCCCATCGACTATCGCACGCTCGACGACGATCCGGATGTGCCACGCCTCATCCGTTGTGGTCGGCATCTCGCGCCGCCTCGGCGCTACCTCCCAGGGCTGGCGATCGAGTGCACGCCCGATGAGCTCGCCGGTCGAGTCCTCGAGCAGGCGGCGGCCGGGACGGGGTGGGTCAAGCTGGTCGGCGACTGGATCGACAGGGACATCGGGGACATCGGCCCCACCTTTGATGCGGCCGCGGTCAACCAGGCGGTCGAAACGGCCCATGGTGCCGGCGTCCGCGTCGCCGTCCATACCTTCGGTGAGGCGGCCGTCGAGGCCTTGGTCGACGCCAAGGTCGACTCGATCGAACACGGCTGCGGTCTTGACGCCGGCTTGCTGGACCGTATGGCTGCGCAGGGCACCGCGCTGGTGCCGACGATGGTGAACGTCGAATGGAACTTCGAGTCGATCGCGGCCCAGGCCGAGGCCAGGTTCCCTCGCTTCGCGGCGTCGATGCGCAGTGCGAAGGACCGGTTTCGGGACGTCGTCCGGGCCGCGTTCGAGGCCGGCGTCGCCATCTACACGGGCTCTGATGCCGGTGGTGCCGTCCCGCATGGCCGCCTGGTCGACGAGATCCTGCTGCTGCATCACGCCGGCCTTCCGGCGACCGAAGCGGTGGCGGCGGGGTCGTGGCGGGCCCGCGAGTGGCTCGGCCTGGCGAGCCTCGCCGAGGGTGGACCCGCCGACCTGGCGGTCTACGACGCTGATCCGAGGCTGGATCCTCGGGTGCTGTCGGACCCCCGCCGCATCGTGCTGCGGGGTGCTGTTGTTCGCTGATGGGGAACGGAGAGAGACAGGTGGATGTGACATCCGACGAACCGCCGGTCGCGGGGCGTCCTGCGACCGTCGCCCGGCGGCTGCAACGGCTGCTGACCGATGACCAGAACCCTCGATCGTTCGCGTCGCGGGCCCGATCCGCCCGGTGGACCGAACTTCACCGGCGCTTCCCCGCCCTGGCGGACATGCGTGTGCTCGATCTCGGCGGCCTGCCCCAGTTCTGGCAGGCTGTACCGGTCCGACCGACCGAGGTCACCACGGTCAACCTGGAGCCGGCTGCGGTCGACGAGCCGTGGCATCGTCACGTCGTCGACGATGCCTGCGATCCGCAGAGCATTCGTCACGAGCGGTTCGATCTCGTCGTGTCGAACAGCCTTCTGGAGCATGTCGGCGGGTTCTCGCAGCGTCAAAAGCTCGGCGACGTCATCCACGCCGCCGCGCCTCGGCACTGGGTACAGACGCCGTACCGCTACTTTCCCGTCGAACCCCACTGGGCCTGCCCGGCGCTGCAGTTCCTGCCCGTGGCCCTGCGGGCGGCAGTCGTGCGGCGCTGGCCCTTGGGCCATGCCCGGACCACCGATCACGGTGCATCGGTCAGCGCCGTGTTGTGGATCGATCTGTTGTCGCTGACCGAGATGCGACTGCTGTTCCCCGACTCCGAGATCTGGCGGGAGCGGGCCCTGGGCATCACCAAGTCGATCGTTGCCGTGCGCACGACCTCGGCCGAATCCCTCGTTGGTGCTTGACGCACCGGCCCCATGTTGCAAGCATGTTGCGGCCCGTAAGTAAAGATTCAGCGACGAGGCCATTCCACCGGGTCGACTGAGGGGAGCGCCCACTCTCCTGGGTTGGCGGGCCTTGGAACCGTTTCGCTCGTCGACAATCAGAGGGGCCCGCCCAAAATGGATTCCCGTGCGCGTACCGGCTGGCGTAGGCGCGTTCTGGCGCCAACGCTGGCTCTCCTGTCGCTCATCGTCCCGCTCGCCGTTCTGGAGGGCCCCGCCCAACTGATCGGCCACTCCGAGGCGGCCCACGACGACCAGCCGAGAGACGTTGGGCGCCGACGCTGTCGTCCCGGATCTCGGGCGCCGCGATGTCATCGCCCTCCGCCGAGCCCGACGACCTCGACGACCCGTCCGCCGACCTCCACGACGCCGACGACGACCACGCGGCCTCCGACGACCACAACCGGCACGACCACGACCACCATCGGGTCAACGACAACGCTGCCGCCGACAACCACGACCCGTCCGCAGCCCACGACCACGCTGCCGCCGACGACGACGACAACCCCCGCGCCGCCGGGGCCAGGCTGCATGGCCAACCCCAGTGCCTGCGGCTACCCCGACGAAACCAACACCGGTGTGCCGCCGGGGACCCAACTCACGGTCGTGTCCGGCGACGTGCACCTGACCACCCCAGGAATGACCTACTCGAACCGTGAGGTTCACGGCAGCATCTTCGTCGAGGCCAACAACATCATCATCGAACGGGTCAGGGTCATCTCCGATGACTGGTATCCCATCCGCAACTTCGGTTCCCCCAATCCGACCGGCACCGTGATCCGTGACGTCGAGATCGACCTGGACGGAATGGAGGAAGGCAAGGGCATCGCGTTCAGCAACTACACCGCGCAGCGGGTGTGGTTCCACAACGGGCTCGACTGCGCCCACATGGGTGTCAACGTCACCATCACCGACTCGTTCTGTGATCTCCCCGAGCTTTCGCCGGGGAGCGACGCCCACGCCGATGGGTTCCAATCCGATGGCGGCCGGAACATCGTGCTCCGCCACAACACGATTCGAAACCCGAACTCCCAAACGGCAGCGATCCTGATGTCGAACAACACGGGTCCGATCCACACCGTCACGATCGACAACAACCTCATGTCGGGCGGCGGCTACACCGTGTACTGCGGGGCGGTTGCTCCGACGCCAAACTCGAGATTCACCAACAACCGGATCTCCCGGGAGTTCTTTCCTCGGGGCGGGTACTGGGGTCCGACGACTCGTTGCAACGTCGATGTGAACTCGGGGAACGTCTGGGACGACACCGTCGCGCCTCTGGGCTGATCGACCCCCCATCGGACCTAAGGTGGGGCCGCGGCAATTTCGAGCCAGGTTCCAACGCGGCGGGGGAGGCGGTGGTGGTCGACGTCGGGGTCGTTGTCGTTACCTACAACAGCCGAGACCACCTCGATCGACTCCTGGCATCGCTGGACGACGGCCTTGAAGGACTGGCCGCACGCGTCGTCGTCGTCGACAACAGCTCGTCGGACGACACCGTGTCCAGGCTCCGCAGTGATGCCCGGCTCGAGGTGGTCGCGTTGACGACCAATGGTGGCTACGCCGCGGGCATCAACGAGGGTCTCGATCGGCTGGGTGACGCCGACTCGGTGCTCGTCCTCAATCCCGACATCGATCTGTCGAGAGGAAGCGTTCGCACCCTGTTGCGGACGGCCGAGCAGCCATCGGTCGGGATTGTCGTGCCGCAGATCCGCTCGACGAGCGGCCGTCTGAAGCTCTCGCTGCGCCGCGATCCGTCCGTCACGAGGGCACTCGGTGTCGCGGTCCTGGGTGACCGACTGGCGAGCAGGTTCTCCAGCCTTTCCGAGACCGTGGGCGATACACGGGCGTACCTCGTCCGCCGCGACGTCGACTGGTCCACCGGAGCGGCGATGCTCATCACACGATCGTGCGTGGATGCCGTCGGGCGGTGGGACGAGAGCTTCTTCCTCTATTCCGAGGAGACGGACTTCGCCGATCGCGCTCGTCGGCTCGGCTTCCGAGTGGTGTACGAGCCGGCCGCGGTCGTACGCCACGGCGACAGCGGCGGCATGGCCTCTCCCCGGCTGCGCAGCATGCTCGTCGTGAATCGGGTGCGCTACTTCCGACGGCGACACCGGCGACTGCCGAGCGCGGCGTTCTATGGAGCGGTCCTGCTGAACGAGTTGACGCGGAGCGCCGTCGGCAACGTTGCCGCCCGCGCCGCAGCCGTGGCGCTCATTCGACCGAGTCGGCGACCGGTCGAGCTCGACAGTTCAGCGCATCTGCTACCGAGCTGAGTTCGGCGTCACCAGCGCGGTGGCGTCGACACGCGTCGCACCAACGGGCGCCTCATCGGCCCCTGGCGGTGGAGCGGAGTTGATCGGGGCCGACTCGCGAACCAGCGCCCAGAGCCCCGCGGCCAAGCCGAGCGTCAGCGGGATCAAGCCGGCGTACATGAGGAACGAGAACCCATCGAACATGAACGAGGTCACGACGGCGACCATTCCGGTCGCAGCCAAGGCCTGCCCGACATCACGCAGCCTCGGGTCTGAGGTGCGGTGGCGGGCACCGCGACCGAAGAACGACGTGGCGACGAGATAGACGACGACGGCGAACAGGCCCACCAGGCCGATCTCGATCACCGTGAGCAGGTACTGATTGTCGAGGATGCGGTGGTCGGCCAGGAAGGTTCCTGGACCTCGCCCGATGATCGGGGCCCGCTGGACGTAACCGGCCACCACCTCGTAGTCACTCGTTCGCGTCGTGATGCTGGGATCGGAGCCGGCCCCGACGATCATGTTGCGGAGCGTGCCCAGGAGACCAGGAGTGGTGGCGTAGATCACGCAGGCAAACATCGCCACTGCGGCGAGCGCGCGGGGGCGCGCCTTCGGCTCGAACCCGACGAAGATGATCACGCCGGCGACGACCGCGCCGAGAACGGCCGACCGCGACACGGCGACGGGGACCCCCATGGCGATGGCGCCGAGGGGCCACCACCGCCGCAGCCAGCTTCTGGTGGTGTCGAATCGGGCGAGGTGCAATGCCAAGGGAAGGACCATGGCGATCACGCACCCGAACTCGATCGGGTGGGTGGCCGTGCCGGCCGGACGTCGGAAGCCCGCCCTGGCCTGCACCGAGTCCAGCAACGCGTTCTGCTGCAGGCCTGGGATCACGCCGGCGACGTCGGCCAGGTTGATGCCGGCATAGAACTGCAGGACGCCGACGATCGACATCGCGGCGACCGCCACGACAAGCGTCCTCAGGACCCGGTAGACGTCGTCGAGTCCATCGAGACCCTCCGCCGCAAGCAGGGCGACACCGAGCCAGGAAAGGACCTGAAGGAGTGTCCGGTCCGAGCTCAGCAGCTCTGCGACGGGAACCCAGTGCGAATGAAGGACTGCGTACGACGCGAGAACGGTGCCGAACAGGAAGACCAGGACCAGGCGGAGCGGCAGGACGGTTCGTCGCAGGTAGCCGCCCGGCAGTATGACGGCCAGGCACCAGAGGAGCAGGGCACCGAGACCGACGATCGTCGCCGGCGTCCCCACGGCGCCGAGGGGCGGAACGACGTAGCGGGGCGGGATCAGAATGAGCAGGACGACGTAGATCTGAAGGACCCCGGCCGCACCCAGGCGCGACCGGGTCGTCGAGCCGTCACCTCGGCTGTCCTGGGATCGCCCAGTCATCGCGACCGCTCGGCTCGAGTGCTCAGTTTCGAGCGGGAAGCTGAGGCCGCAGCCGCAGGCGCCGCCGAGTGGATCCTGCCGTCTGAGGCGACCGGTGGGAACTGGTGCTGGCCCCGTTGATCGGGGGCGTTGTCGCCCGTGAAGCGGCGGACCCAGGCGATGGGCTCTTCGGCCCAGTCGATGATCGCTTGGCGGCCCTGGCCGCCCGCCGACCGAGAACCACGTCGGCCAGCATCGCGAGTCCGAAGGTGAAAAGTCCTCCGATGGCCAGGACGGCGATCGCCATCCGCAACGTGCTACCGAGCACCGTTGTGGTTCGTGACGGCGCCTCGATCGTGTCGAATGAGATCAGGTAACGCGGGTCGGTGCCTCGGCTGAGCTGACGATCCTCGAGCACGACCTGCACCTCGGCGAGCACGAGCTCGGCCGATCGAATCGCCGCCTCGGCGCTCGGGGCGTCAGCCGTCACCTCGATCAGCGGACCGCTCGAGAAGGTCTGGTTGCCCGCGACCTCGTAGTCGTCGACGCCGAGCTCTCGCAGCCGGGCCTCCGCGCTGTCACTCGACATCACCCGGGCGACGATGTCGACCATCACCGAGAGGTCGTTGAATCGCGCGTACGGGTTCTCGGCGTTGATGACCGGCGAGGACGGCGACAACGTGTTGGGATCGGGTGCCGCGGGCGGGTTCAGGAGGACAATCGAACCGGACGACCGATAGACCGGCGGCGACAAGGTCGCCGCGGCCACGACGCCGACCAAGGTCAGGGCCAGCAGCGGCAGGGTCACCCACCAGCGACGGACGAAGAGACGAGCCAACGAGACGAGGTCCATCGACACCGTCTCCTCGCCATCGGCGACGGCGGCCTCGTCGGAGGATTCGGTGCTCGGTCCGCGGTGCTCTGTCATGTGATGTGTGGAACGAAGCGGTCACGGCCCGCCATCGTGTCCTCGACGTCGGACACTACCGACGCGCCGGTGCTGACGACAGAGAGAGGGCGAAGGCTTCAGCCGAACCTCAGGATGTCGCCCGCCGCCCACCTCCGCCGGCGGCCAGCCAGTTCCCACAGGTCACGGTTCAGAGTCCTCTCAGGTCGACTTCAGCCTGGCTTCAGGGTTTGAACGGATACTCGTCCCGGTTCCCGCACCGTCGGGGGACCGACGAGCGCGGTGCCGTCATGGCCCGGGCCCGAACGGCGGAGGGCGGTCGAGGCGAGTCATGGACGAACAGCACAGGCGGAAGCGTCGTACCGACGGCTCGGAGGACAGCGATCCTTCCGGGACGACCGGCGAGGACGCTTCGCGGGGAACGTTCGGTCGGAGAATCTTCATCAAGGGCGCGGCGAGCGCCGGCATCGCCGCGGCCAGCCTGCCGTATCTCGGCCGCGCAGCCGACGCCGCGCCAAACCCCATCTCCGTCGAGAATGCCAAGCCCGGCAACCCGTCGTCCGAGTGGGACGTGTTTCTCCAGGAGGGCATCGAGGGCTTCGCCACTGAGTTCAGCGTCAACGCGGGCGAGACCATCCACTTCAAGATCAGCACTCCGTCGACGAGCTACCGCATCGAGATCTATCGCCTCGGCTGGTACCAGGGCAACGGCGCACGCCGGGTCGCCACGATCCTGCCGACCGTGGCGCTTCCTCAGGCGCAGCCGGCTCCGTTCGTCGACGTGGACCTCGGCCTGGTCGACTGTGCCAACTGGGCGGTCTCCGCGTCGTGGGCGGTGCCGACGTCGGCGGTGTCCGGCGTGTACTTCGCCAACCTGCTTCGCCAGGACGCCGCAGGCGAGAACCGGATCATGTTCGTCGTGCGCAACGACGGCCGAGCGGCCGACGTGGTTCTGCAGACCTCGGACACCACCTACCAGGCGTACAACCGTTGGGGCGGCTACAGCCTGTACGGAGGTCCGGCGTTCTACGGCCGGGCGACGAAGGTGAGCTACAACCGCCCGTTCGAGGACACCGAGGTCGAGAACGTCTTCATGTACGCCGAGTACCCGCTCGTCCGTTGGCTCGAGCGCAACGGGTATGACGTCGCCTACATCTCGGGGATCGACACCGATCGACGCGGCGGCGAGCTGCTCAACAAGAAGGTGTACATCTCGTCCGGCCATGACGAGTACTGGTCGAAGCAGCAACGGACCAACGTCGAAGCGGCGCGGGGCGCGGGGGTCCATCTCGCCTTCCTGACGGGGAACGAGGTGTTCTGGAAGGTCCGGTGGGAGCCGGCCTCCGACGGCACGCCCTATCGAACGCTGGTCTGTTACAAGGAGACGATCGGCGGGCAGAAGATCGATCCCAGCCCGGAGTGGACAGGCACCTGGCGCGACAGGCGACTCAGCCCTCCGGCCGATGGTGGCCTGCCCGAGAACGCGCTCACGGGCACGCTCTTCAGGGCGATCAACCTAACGGGCGACTACGACTTCGCCATCAAGGTTCCCTACGAGTACCGGCGCCTCCGACTGTGGAGGAACACGTCGATCGTCAATCTCACTCCTGGACAGACCGCCACCCTCGCCGAGGGCTCCCTCGGCTACGAGTGGGACTCTGACGAGGACAACGGATTCCGACCGGCCGGGCTCATTCGGCTGTCAGAGACCACCGAGATCGCGTCGCAGGTGCTCGACGACGAGGGCGTCACCTATCACGAGGGCCCGCTCACGCACCACCTCACGATGTATCGCGCCGCAGGCGGGGCCGTCGTGTTCGGCTCGGGTACGTGTCAGTGGTCGTGGGGCCTCGACGAGTACCACCTGTCGAACCCGCAGCAGGAGGTGCCGGCTGATGTCCGGATGCGGCAGGCGACGGTCAACCTGCTGGCCGACATGGGCGTGCAGCCGGCGACGCTCCAGGCGGGCTTGGTGGCCGCCTCAGCGTCCGGCGACCACCTGCCGCCGGTTTCGACGATCACGACGCCGGCTGAGGGGGCGACCGTTCCCGTCGGTGCTCCGCTGACGGTCACGGGTACCGCCACCGATGCCGGTGGCGGCCAGGTGGCCGGCGTCGAGGTGTCGATCGACGGAGGGACCACGTGGCACCCGGCGACGGGCCGCACCACCTGGTCCTACACGTTCATGCCGACCACCCTCGGGCCGATCACGATCAGACATCGAGCGGTGGACGACAGCTGCAACCTCGAGACCCCCTCGGCCGGGACGACCATCAACGGCGGCCCGCGGCCGTTTCCCTGCACCATCTGGCACTCCTCGGCGTCGCCCGCCAACCCGGCGGCCAGCGACCCGACGCCCGTCGAGCTCGGCGTGAGGTTCCGTCCGACCATCGACGGCTTCATCACGGGACTCCGCTTCTACAAGGGAGCGGGCAACACAGGTACCCACGTCGGCCACCTCTGGACGAGCGGCGGGGCGCTGCTCGCCACCGCGACCTTCACCGGCGAGACCGTGTCCGGATGGCAGCAGGCCAACCTGCCGGCGCCGGTTCCCGTCACGGCAGGAACGACGTTTGTCGCGTCGTACTTCGCCCCCAACGGTCACTACGCAGCCGACGGCAATTACTTTGCGACGTCGGGCTACGAAGTGTGGCCGTTGCGCGCCCTGGTGACCGGTGAGGACGGGCCGAACGGCGTGTACCGCGACGGCTCGAGCGGCTTCCCGACCAGCACCTACAACGCGGCGAACTACTGGGTCGACGTCGTGTTCAACAACGACAACGCGGTCGCCCCCGCCGTCGTCGATCGATCGCCGGCTCCCGGCATCGAGGCGGTCGCGCCGTCGACGGCGATCTCGGCTTCGTTCAGCGAGGCGATGAATCCGTCGTCGATCGTTCTCGAGCTGCGGGACGAATTCGGTGCCGTCGTGGCCGGATCCACCGCCTACCACGGATCCACTCGAACCGCGACCTTCACGCCGTCGTCCGCGCTGGCGACGAGGTCGCACTACACGGCCACGGTCACCGCCGCCCAGGACGTCGCGGGGAATCCATTGGCCGCCGCGGTCAGTTGGTCGTTCACCACCACCACCGCGCCCGGCGGGGTGCCGACGAGCCTGTGGGACTCCTCGGCGGGTCCGGCGACGCCGGCCGTGAACGATGCGAACGCCATCGAGCTCGGGGTGAAGTTCAAGGCCGACGTCGACGGACACGTCACCGCGATCCGCTTCTTCAAGGGGCCAGGAGACACCGGGACGCACGTCGGCCATCTGTGGAGTGCCGGCGGCGCGCTGCTGGCCACGGTCACCTTCGCCGACGAGAGTGCCGCCGGATGGCAGCAGGCGAACCTCGACGCACCGGTCCCGGTCACCAAGGGCTCCGTATACGTGGCGTCGTACCACGCGCCGGTCGGCCGCTACCCGGCCACGAGCAACTTCTTCGCCGGGTCGGGCGTCGACCGCGGGCCATTGCACGGCCTGCCGTCCGGCGCGAGCGGGCCGAACGGCGTGTATCGCTACGGCGAAGCCGGCTTCCCCACGAGCAGCTGGGCGCACTCCAACTATTGGGTCGATGTCATGTTCGGCGTGCCTCCGGACGTGCTCGGGCCCACGGTCGTGAACCAGTCGCCCGGCCCCAACCTGGAGAGCGTGGCCACCGGGACGACCGTGACCGCGACCTTCGACGAGGCGATCGATCCCTCGTCGCTCGGCTTCACCCTGCGTACCGGCGCCGGCGCCAATGTCGCCGGGGCCGCCGGCTACGACGCCGCAAGTCGGTCGGCGACGTTCACTCCCGGCGCGGCGTTGGCCCTGGGTGCGACGTACACGGCCGAGGTTTCGGCCGCCGACCCCTCCGGCAACACCATGACGACGCCCGCGGTGTGGTCGTTCACGACCGTCGCCGGGCCCGGCCTCACTCCATGCAGCATCTGGGACACGTCGGCGGTGCCCGCCGTCGCCGCGGACACCGACACCGCCCCGGTCGAGCTCGGTGTGAAGTTGCGTACCGACGGCGATGGTGTCATCACGGCCATCCGGTTCTACAAGGGCCCCGGCAATGTCGGTCCTCACATCGGTCACCTCTGGACCGCGACCGGCACCCTCCTCGGATCGGTCACCTTTGCCGCCGAGACGGCGACCGGATGGCAACAGGCCAACCTCGCGACGCCGATCCCGGTCGGCGCGGCGACGACGTACGTCGCCTCGTACCACGCCCCCGCCGGACGCTTCGCCGCCACCGGCGGCTTCTTCACGAGCGTCGGTGCCGACCGGCCGCCGCTTCACGCGCTGAGGAGCGGTGTCGACGGAGTGAACGGTGTGTACCGCTACGGCCCGGGCGGCTTCCCGACCGATGCCTACGGCAACACCAACTACTGGGTCGACGTGGTCTTCCGCGACACCTCGGGTCCGAGTGTTGTGGCCCAGGTTCCGGAACCCGGTACGCAGAATGTGGCCGCCACCTCGGGTCTCTCCGTGCGATTCAACGAGGCGGTGCAGCCGGGCACGATCTCCTTCGAGCTTCGCGACTCGGCCAACGCGCCGGTCTCGGGTTCCCTGACCTACGACCCGAGCACGATGACGGCGACCTTCCAGCCGAACGCGGCGCTCGCCGGCGCGACGTCCTACACGGCAACCGTCAGCGGGGCCCGTGACGTCCATGGCAACCCGATGGCCGCACCGGTGTCGTGGAGCTTTACCACCGCGGCGGCCGGGACGTCGACGATCTTTGGCCCGACGGCCGTCCCCGAGTTGGCCGCGGCGAACGA
This sequence comes from Acidimicrobiales bacterium, assembly GCA_050744245.1. Lineage (GTDB taxonomy): Bacteria > Actinomycetota > Acidimicrobiia > Acidimicrobiales > JBOGGX01 > JBOGGX01. The sequence goes on along the minus strand of JBOGGX010000238.1, from coordinate 44,151 downwards.
CGCTGGCCCGCTCGAGCTCGGTGTGCGGTTCATGTCGGCCGTCGCCGGTGAGATCACCGGCGTCCGGTTCTACAAGGGTCCCGGCAACACGGGCACCCATGTCGGCAACCTCTGGTCGGCCTCGGGCGCTCTTCTCGCGACGGCGGTCTTTGCCACCGAGACGTCATCGGGGTGGCAGCAGGTGGACTTTGCGACACCGGTCCCGGTCACGGCCAACGCGACCTACGTGGCGTCCTATCACGCCCCTGCGGGCAGGTATTCGACAACGAGGAACCAGTTCAACGCGCCGGTCGACGCGCCGCCGCTCCACGCCTTCACGAACGGCGTGGGCGGAGGCAATGGCCTGTTCGCCTACGGGTCCGGTGGTTTCCCAACCGGCAGCTTCAGCGCCACCAACTACTGGGTTGACGTCGTGTTCCGTCCGACCTGACGGATCCAGACGGAACGGGCTCAGCGGATGCTCAGGGCGACTTCAGGCCTGCTTCAGACGACCGCGACAGGATCGATCGTGTTCGCCTCGCCGCGCCGCGAGCAGACGCGGTCGCGCCGGTGGGCGCATCACGACCGAGACGAGGACACGAAAGAGATGGAACGGCTGCCAGGCAACTGGGACGGGATGGTCGTGGTGTGCGGTGGCACGTCGTGGGACGGGGTGCCGGGCTCCGAACGACATGTCGCCGAACGCCTGACCGAGCACGCACCCGTTCTGTTCGTCGATCCGCCGCTGTCGCACCTGACGGGACGGCGCCATCCCCACCTGCAGCCATCGTTGCAGGGGCCCCGCCTACGACTGGTTCGGCCGGGGCTGGCCCGACTGACGCCGGTCGCCCTGCCCGGCATGACTCGCGCCGGGATGCACGTCGTCACGGAACAGCTCGTGCGTCGATCGATACGACGCGCGGTGAGGACGCTCGGGGGCAAGGTGCGGGCCATGGTCGTGGGCACGTACGCCGTCTACTTCGGCGCGGGCGACGAGGAGCTGAGGGTCGTGTACGCAACCGACGACTTCGTCGCCGGTGCCTCGCTCATGGGTGTCGGTGCGGCCAGACTTCGACGCGACGAGCGCCGCCAGGCTCGGCAGGCCGACGTCGTTCTCGCGGTCTCGCCCGCCCTGTGCGGCAAGTGGCGTGATCTCGGACAGCGACCGGTCCTGGTTCCGAACGGATCAGACGCCGACCACTACGCGGCCGCCGACGACGCACCCATGCCGACGGATGTCAGCCTCCCGTCGCCCGTGTGCGGTGTCGTCGGGCACATCTCGGCCCGCATCGACCTCGACCTCCTGGAGGCGGTCGCCGACCGCGGGAGATCGCTCCTGCTCGTCGGACCGAGAGATCCGGGCTACGAGCCCGAGCGGCTCGACCGACTCCTCGCCCGGCCCAACGTGTGCTGGGTCGGCCAGAAGCCGTTTGCCGAGCTCCCTTCCTACCTGGGCTGCATCGACGTCGGACTGACGCCGTATGCAGAATCGGAGTTCAACCTGGCGAGCTTTCCGCTCAAGACGCTCGAGTACCTGGCCGCAGGTCGTGCCGTCGTGGCGACGGATCTCCCCGCCGTCCGCTGGCTCGACACCGATCTCATCTCGGTGGCCAGCGGGCCGGCCGACTTCGCCGACGCCGTCGATCGGGCGCTGGTCGAGCCGAACCCTCGGGACCTCAAGGCGAGGCGGCACGCCTTCGCGGTCAGCCACAGCTGGTCGGCCCGAACCGACCAGGTCGCCGAGATCCTGGGTCTCGAGGCCCGACGGTCAACGCCTCGCGAAGCGGCATTGGCCCGAGGCTGAGGACGCACACGCATGAGAGTTCTCGTCTATCCCCACGATCTCGCCATCGGCGGGAGCCAGCTCAACGCCATCGACCTGGCCAGCCAGATCGGCGAGCTCGGCCACGACGCCGTCGTGTATGGGATTCCCGGTCCGCTTGCCGCCCGGGTCGAGGAGAAGGGCATCCCCTTCTTCGCCGCCCACCCGATGCAGTACCGGCCGGCGCCGTCGCGGATCTGGCAGCTCGCTCGACTGGTCCGGCGGGAGCGAATCGACCTGATCCATGCCTACGAGTGGCCACCATGCCTCGACGCCTTCTACGGCGCCCATCTCGTCGGTGGGGTGCCGCTCGTGTGCACCGTCCTGTCGATGTCGGTGTCGCCCCTGGTCCCCCGTTCGGTGCCGCTCATCATGGGGACGCCGCAGCTCGGCGCGCAGGCCGAGGCCCAGCAAGGCGGACTCGTATCGGTGGTCGAGCCTCCCATCGACGTCGAGCATGACCATCCGCGCAACGACGGGTCGGCGTTTCGGCGCCAGCACAGCATCGGCGTCGACGATCTCCTGGTGGTGACCGTCTCTCGACTGTCGATCGAGCTCAAGCTGGACGCGCTCTCCGAGGCGATCGACGCAGCCGGCCGACTCGCCGATCGCTATCCGATGCACCTGCTCGTCGTCGGCGACGGTCCCGCGGCGCCCCAGCTCCAGACCCGAGCGGAGCTCGTCAACGAGCGGGCCGGGCGTTCCGTGGTCCGTCTGGTCGGCCCGATGCTCGATCCGCGGCCGGCCTACGCGGCCGCCGATGTCGTCGTCGGGATGGGCAGCTCGGCGCTGCGAGGAATGGCGCACGCCAAGCCGGTTGTCGTCCAGGGCGAGCTCGGATTTTCCGAGGTCTTCGACCGCACGTCGGCACCGATGTTCCTCTGGCAAGGCATGTACGGCGTCGGAACGGGTGGCCGCAGCGGAGAGGTCCTGGCCTCCCAGATGGTCGGCCTCCTCGACAGCCACGATCACCGGCGCCGGGTGGGCGACTTCGGCCTGGGCGTGGTACGCGAGCGCTACAGCCTGCAGGCCGCGGCGAGCTCCCTCGTCGACATCTACGGGCAGGCCGCGGCGCGGCAGGCGCGGGCCCCGGTCACGGCTGACGCGCTGCGGGTCGGCGTGCGGGCGCTCGGTGCCGAGGTGCGGGCCCACCGCCCCTGCGAGAAGCGAGCGCGACGCAACGATGAGGCGATGAGGCTCCAGGCGGCGGCATGCCCTCGCCGCTGACCGACCGGCTGCCGGTGCCGGACACGTCCGACGAGCTCCGACGGCGGGTGCGAGGCGGTCTCGGATGGAGCTTGATCAACAGCGTCGCGGCGCGAGCCCTCACCTTGGTCGTCGGGCTGGTGATGGCCAGACTCCTGACCCCAGAGCACTTCGGCGTCTTCGCGATCGGGCTGGTTGCGCTCAACGTCCTGCAGAGCATGAACGAGCTGGGCGTGAGCGTGGCCATCGTTCGATGGCAGGGCGACCCCTCCCGAGCCAGTCACACGGCGGTGACGTTGTCGGTGGTCAGCAGCGGCCTCGTGTTCGCTGGCCTGTTCCTGGCTGCGCCGTGGGTGGCGACCAGCCTCCAGGCCCCGGAAGCGATGACCGTCCTGCGCATTCTCTCGATGAGCGTGATCCTCGATGGGATCTCGTCGATACCGAACGCACTGCTCACACGGGGCTTTCTCCAGGGTCGTCGGGCGGTTGCCGACCTGACCGCGTCGGCCGTGTCGGCGACACTCGGGATCGGCCTGGCCAGCGCCGGCTACGGCGCCCTGAGCCTGGCCTGGAGCGGCGTGGCCGGGAACCTGTGCGCCACGGTGCTGATCCTCGCGCTTGCGCCGCGTCGGCCACGACCTGGTTGGAATCGCGCCGATGCTCGCCAACTGATTCGCTTCGGACTTCCGCTCGCCGGCGCGAGCTTTCTGCTGCTGACGGTGACGAACGTCGACAACCTCGTCGTCGGGCGCATACTCGGCCCGACGGCGCTGGGCTTCTATGTGCTCGCCTACAACCTCTCGAGCTGGCCACCGAATCTGCTGTCGATGGCCATCCGTCGGGTGGCGATCCCAGGCTTCGCCCGGTTGGTGGACCAGCCGGAAGAACTCGAGCGGGCCTTCGCCCGGTCGCTCGGCATGGTTGTCCGCCTGGTGTTGCTCGGCACCGTCCTGCTGGCGACGCTCGCCGAGCCCGTCATCGGCACGCTGTACGGACAGCGGTGGCTGACGGCGGTCGGCGTCGTTCGATGGCTGGCGGTGATCGGCACCGTCCGGGTTGCCGTCGGCCTCTGCTATGACGTCCTGCTCGCCCTGGGCCGATCCCGCTCGTTGCTGTGGCTGCAGGCGGCCTGGCTGGCGTCCCTGGTCCCTGCGGTGGCCATCGGCGCCCACCTTGGAGGCATCCGTGGGGCGGCCATGGCCCAGGTCGCCGTGGCCCTCGTGATCGTCGCCCCGGCGTACGTCGTCGTCCTCGACCGCGCCGGCATATCGGCCCGGGCCACCCTCGGCTCCCTCGTCCGACCGCTGCTTGCCGGTTGTGCCGCGGTGGTCACCGCGCTGATTGGTCTCTCGTTGCTTGATTCGACGATCGCGCAGCTCACTGTGGGTGCCGGTGCCGTGTGCGTGTCCTTCCTCGCGATCGCGTTCCCGTTGCGATCCACGCTTGGATCGGCGACGTCCTGGCTCGCGGCGCGACGCCCGAGAGCGTTGCAACCAGTGCCCGAGCGGGCGGGCTGAGCCGAACGATCGATCCGGGCTCCCATGCGCAGAGTGATCGATCTCCGATGACCGAACCGCAGCGAAGGCTGATCGCGTTGTTCACGGTTGGGATCGCGGTTGTCGTGGCCCTGGCGATCACCCTTGTCATCGTCCACGATGGATCGAGCGGGGATGCGTCGAACCGGAGCGCCCACGCGGCTACCGACGCCGCCAGCACGTGGCCCAACGCCACCGACACGGGCTACGCCAACGCTCCCGGCTACCCGGGACGGCTCACGGAGTGCGAGGGTCCGATCGAGAGCGGGAAGACCTACCGATTCTGCAACTTCGACGACGGTGTGAGCGTCGGGACGACGTCGCTCGGACGGGTCAACGACGTGACGTTCTACGGATGTCGCTTCGCATCCAATGCCGTCGGCGACGCCAACGTGGTCGTGCGGGGCGACAACATCCTGTTCGACTACAGCACGTTCGAGCCCAGCGCCGACGACTCGCCACCCGTTGCCTACGAGCAGGGCTATCAGTACGGCATCGATCAGCGAGAGGCGGGTCGGGTCACGGTCGATCACTCGGACTTCTGGGGCTGGGGCAATGCCATCCAGATCAACTTCTCGAGCGAGGCTCAGCCGTTCGTGGTCCGCAACTCCTGGTTCCACGATGCCCGCGACGATGGCGGCATCGACCACACCGATGCCATCCTGTCGAACGAGGGCGGCCCGACCCACATGGTGTTCGACCAGAACTACATCGCTTCGGTCGGGAACACCCAAGGCCTGGCCCTCCAAGCCTCCGAGCGCCCGTACGAGAACGTGACGATCACCAACAACTACTTCTCAGGGTTCGGCTACAGCGTGGCGATCGGCGAGGAGCTCGGAGGCTCGAACATCACGTTCGTCGGCAACACCTTTGGTACCGACATACCGCCGGACTGGGGGCCGCTCTACACCGGCGCGGCGTGGGTCGGCGAGACCGGCAACGTCTGGCGTGACAATCGCTGGCGAGTGGCACCAGGGAGCGACCATCAACCTTCGTCCGATGACGGCAGGTACTGGTGGCCCGACGGTTCGCGACGGACCACGGACTATGAGGGCTAGAACCTCGACCAGCAACCAGAGGTTGCTGGTCGAATCTCTCGCCTTCGCCCCTGACGGGGCTTCGGCTCGCAAGCGTGCGGCCTTCGGCCGCTCGATGTTTCCCAGGTCGGACCGGCAGACCCGGATCCGACCTGAGCCGAGGGGGGATCGCGGAGCGCGGGTGGGCGGGACCGAGCGCCGGAACCTCCGGTTCGGGCGCGGGGAGGGCTCCCCCATGGCGCGAACGGTTGTGTCACAGCACTGGCCGGTCACCGGTCAGCCCATCGAGTCGACGCTGGCGTGGGCAGCCGTACCGAAGGCGCGAGCACCCCGGGCGACCGCCGACCGGACCCTGATCAGCGAGGCGCGACGGCCACCAGCGCTGGTGACGCCGGTTGACGCCCGGCCCTGAACTCGGCCGAACCCGTCAGCGCCAGCTCCGGCGGCACGAACTCGATGTGCTCGGCCGGAGCCGAGAGCACCTGTGCGATCCGGTCGCAGGCGCGCCCGTCCCACCGCGGGATCGCCGGCGCCTGCCTTCCCTGTTCCCTGGCGGCGACGGCTCCGGCGAGGATGGTTCGCCGGTCGAAGCCGACGAGGGTGTTCGTTCCCAGCGTCACCGTGATCGGCCGCTCGGTGTTCTCCCGCAGGGTCAGGCAGGGTACGCCGAGGGCGCTGGTCTCCTCCTGCACGCCGCCTGAATCCGTGAGGACGACGGCAGCCGCCTCCTCGAGGGCCAGGAAGTCGAGGTACCCGAGCGGCTCGACCAGGCTCATGCGCCGGTCGTCGATGACCACGCCCGCCTGTTCGAGCATCTTCCGGGTCCGAGGATGGACGGGGAACACCAGCCGCTCCCAGTCGCCGATCGACAACAGCGTGTCCACCACGTCGGCCAGCCGCCGAGCGTCGTCGACGAGGGCGGGCCGGTGCAGCGTGACGAGGCCGAAGTCATCCCTCGTCAGTCCGAGGTCGGCCACGACCGTCTGTCGACGCGCCCGGTCGAGCGCTCCGAGAAGACTGTCGACCATCACGTTGCCCACGCGATGAATGCGCGCCGGCTCGACCCCTTCGGCCAGAAGGTTCTCATCGGCATCAGAGCTGGGAGTGAAGAGCCAGGTGGCGAGGGCGTCGACGACGACCCGGTTGATCTCCTCCGGCATCGTGCGGTCGAACGCACGCAGTCCAGCCTCGACGTGACCGACGGGAATGCCGGCCTTCGCGCCGACCAGGGCGCAGGCCACGGTGGAGTTGACGTCGCCGACGACGAGAATCGCGTCGGCGTCGGCGCCGATCAGCCACTCCTCGAACGCAGTCATCACGGCCGCGGTCTGCGAACCGTGGCTGCCGGAGCCAACACCGAGATTCACGGCCGGCTCCGGTATGTCCAGGCACTCGAAGAAGCTCGCCGACATGGCTGCGTCGTAGTGCTGGCCCGTGTGGACCAGCCGGGCGTCCACGCCGTGAGCGGTCAGCGCCCGCATGAGCGGGGCGACCTTGACAAAGTTGGGCCGGGCTCCCGCGATGACGACCGGGCGGCGGATCATGCCGATCGCCACCACTCGCGAGCCGTGAGCATCATGAAGGCGGAGTTGCCCTTCAGATAGCGCTTCCACATGCGTCTCGGTTCCTGTGCCAGGCGGTAGATCCATTCACAACCGAGGCGCTGGACCCAGGTCGGGGCTCGACGGACCTTGCCGGCCACGACGTCGAAGGTTCCACCCACCCCCATGACGAAGGGCACGCCGAGGGGCCGGAGGTGTTCGCTCAACCAGAACTCCTTGCGGGGGCTGGGGATGGCGAGGAACAGAAAGTCGGGGCTGGCCGCTCGGACGGCGGCGACGACTTCGTCGTCATCGCTCCAGTAGCCGTTCCGATGGCCGGCGACCACGAGGCCAGGATGGCGCGCTCGAAGACGGCGGACCATCTCGTTCAGGACGTCGTCGGTGGCCCCGAGGAAGAACAGCGAGTGCCCGGTGTTCGCCGCTCGCTCGACGATGGCGTTGAACAGGTCGATGCCCGCAACTCGTTCGGGCAGAGGCCGTCCGAGGATCCGGCTGGCCCAGACCACGGACTGTCCGTCGGCGTTGACCAACCCACAGGAGTCGATGATCTCCTTGAGCCGATCGTCCTTGCTCATCTGGACGACCTTGGCCGCATTGAGCACGACGTGCTGGGTGATCGCGCCCGCATCGACGAGCTCGAACGCCCGATCGACCGTCTCGGCCAGGGTGAGGGCGTCGACCTCGGTTTCGAAGAGATGGGCCCGGCGTACCGGCGACGGCGAGATGAGCGTCGTCATCCGACAACCTCGGTCGTCTGCTCGCCGGCCACGAGGGAGTTGAGATGCTCGCGCCCCGACCATGCCTCGAGGATCCACCCCAGGTGATAGGGCCGACAGGTGGCGTTGATCTCGAGGCCGCCGGCGTCGGTTCTCGCGGCGGATCCCAGGACGCCGCCGAGGGCGGTGTTGGTCCACAGGTTGGCCGAGTGCGCCCAACCTCGCCGCTTGATCGAGCGATGCGCAAAGTGGTTGGCCCGGTCGTAGAAGTCGAAGCCGAGCTCGTTGTTCCCGAAGCACCATTGGAACCCCTCGACCGCGGCCCGGGCATAGGACTGTTCGCCGGTCGCCTCGGCCAGGGCGAAGAGCGCCATGGGGGCCATGGCGTCCTGGTGCACGGAGTACACCTCGTAGCGCTCGACCACGGAACCCCGGTCGGCGTGGAAGAGCCACGGCCAACCACCGTCGGGCAGCCGGAGCTCGATGAGCTTGGCGGCCAGAGCGCGGCCGGCGCCCTCTGCGTCGTGGGCCAGGCCGTGACGGACCGTCTCGGCCAAGGCGAGCAGGCTGTAGATCTGGGTGGCGAAGTTGGGAAGCCGGGCCCGCCCCCGCCCCGTGGCGTTGTGACGGAAGAGCGGGGAGGAAGGTGAGCGACGAGCCCGGAAGTGGGCGTAGGCGGCATCGAACTGCTCCCGAGCGGGAAGCCCGGCCACCGTGGCCTCCGCCGTGCCGAGGACGAACCAGGCGGCCTCCATGCCTTCGAGTCGGCCTTGGCGTTCCTGGTCGGCCGAGCGCCGAGCGAGCCGGGCCAGCGTCACGGGAGCCGACGCCGCGCCCATCCGGACCTCGGCCCAGAGCAGCAGGCTGAGGTCGCCGACGTCCAACGTGTCGACTCGGCTGGCAATGCTGCGATGGAGATCCTCGACGTCGATGCTGAAGTCGCGGCCGGTCGTCCGTCGCCTCAGGAGTCCGAGCAGGACGAGGATCGAGTAGCGAACCGACACGCCGCGAAGTTCGGGTGAGTCGAATCCTCGATCGAAGCAGAACAGGCCATCTCGATGGCGCAGGGTCGGGAGCACACCGTCGGCGAAGTCGAGCAGGCCCTCGACGTCATGCGGCGTGAGCCGTCCCGCTCCAAGGGCCGTGGACTTCTCAGAGGTGTTCAACGTTCGGTCCCTCCAGCCGGTGACGGGTGTCGAAGATCGCACGAGCGTTGGTGCGCACCGAGTCCCAATCGAACGCGTCGTGGTCGGTCAGCACGACGACGAGGTCGGCAGAAGCGATCTCCTCGGCGTCGGCCTCGACCCTCAGGCCCGGCACCGACGGGCTCTCCTCGACCAGTGGGTCGGCGATGCGCAGCTCGGCGCCGAGCCGGTCGAGCAGTTCAGCGACGCGGGCCGCAGGTGTCTCGCGTGCGTCGCCCGAGTTCCGCTTGTAGGCGAGGCCGAGCAGCAGGATCCGAGCACCGCTGACCGAGAGGTGTTGACGGTTCAGCGAGAGACCGATGCGGTTGACGACATAGTCAGGCATGCGCTGGTTGATGTCGTTCGCCAGCTCGATGAATCGAAACGATGTCCCCAGTCGGCGCCGCACCTGCCACGACAGGTAGCTCGGGTCGATGGGAAGGCAATGCCCGCCAACCCCAGGGCCGGGCGAGAACCGCATGAAGCCGAACGGCTTGCTGTCGGCGCCGTCGATGACATCCCAGATGTCGATCCCGAGCTCGTGGGCATAGACCGCGAGCTCGTTGACCAGGGCAATGTTGACGTGACGGAACGTGTTCTCGAGGAGCTTGGCGAGCTCGGCTTCCTTGGTGCCCTTCACGGGCACGACCCGATCGACGATCGTGGCGTAGAACCGACGCACTCGTTCGACGGACGTCTGGTCGATACCCGACACGATCTTGGGTGTGGTGCCGATCGTCCAGACCGGGTTGCCCGGGTCGATGCGCTCGGGGCTGTAGCCGACGGAGAAGTCTCGACCGGCCTTCAGACCGGACGTCTCCTCCAGGAGCGGCACGACCAGTTGCTCGGTCGTGCCCGGGTAGGTGGTCGACTCGAGCACGACGCAGCCGCCGGCCGCGAGGATGGTCCCGATCGCCTTCGTGGCGCCGATGACATACTCGAGCTCTGGCGCGCCATCGCGCAGTGGTGTGGGCACGGCGATGATGGCGATGTCGAAGCCGCGACACTCGTCGAGGCGATCGGTCACGACGAACCGGCCCGTCTCGCGTGCCTCCTTGAGGTCGACATCATCGACGTCGTCGACGTAGCTCTCCGCGGCATGAAGCCGGCGGACCCGCTCGGTCGAGGTGTCGTACCCGGTCACGTCGTGCCCGGCCGCGACGGCCTCGAGCGCGAGAGGTAGGCCGACGTAGCCGAGTCCGACGACAACGACCTTGTTCGCGGTTTCCACTCTTGCCATCCGCCCTCGCTCTGGTCCTCGGTTTGCGTCATCGTCCAGTGTCCGAGCCAGCCTTGAAGGGCCGCTGAAGGCACCCTGAGGCGCGCCTGAAGCTTGGGGTCCGCCTGGTTCTCAGCCGCGGGTCCGCAGGTACGCTCGCGTCAAAGGAAGCAGGCCATGAACGCACATCTCTCCCTCGCCCAGGAAACGGTCCCGACCGCGACTACCGTTCGCGAGGTTTCGGCGGAGGAAGCAGAACCTACGAGGCGTTCCATGGATGTCGTATCGATCCTTCGGCTGGTTGGTCGGCGGTGGCGGGTCACAGTGCCGGCCATGATCCTCACCGTGCTCCTGGTCGCGGGCGCCGTCGCTTCGTCCCCGCCGACGTACAAGGCCTCGGGCTCGATGGTGCTTCTCGAACCTCCCAGTCCGCCGGCGCTGTCGCCCACCGCGACCACCGTGGTCACGGAGAACGCCTACGAGCGGTTCAACGATCTTTCTGTCGTGGTCGACATCGTCGCCCGCATCGTCACCGGCGAGACGATGCGAGCGGCGCTTCAAGAGCGAGGCGTCGGCGACTATGACGTTGCCGGCAACGTGAACTTCGCTCGTGGACCGATCATCGAAGTGACGGCAGAGGAGCCGTCGCCCGAAGCCGCTCTCGCATCGGCCGCCGTGCTGCTGGCCGAGGTCAGGGCCGTGCTCCACGATCGGCAGGAGGCGCAAGGGACCGACCCGAGGTATTTCATCACCACGGATGACGTGGTTGTGCCGGCCGAGACCACCACGGTCCTCTCGGCCACCATTCGATCGGCGATGGCCGCACTCGCCCTCGGCGGGTTGCTGACGCTCGCGGTCGCGGCCATCGCGGAGTCGATCGCCAAGCACCGGTCGGTCCGGGCGCGAGCTCCCCGCCCGGTGGCCGCGGCGCCCGCACGGCGTATGACTTCGCTCCCGGGCCGCACCCTCCAGCTTCGTCCCCGGCCTGTGGCCGACGACGGCTAGGGGCCGGGCCCGAGCCCCCGCAAACTCGACGCAGCTGCGGTCGAATTCCGACCACCCGTGCGTCGAGAACTGAAGGCCAGGTTCGGGCGCCCAGGGGAGGAAGATGATGCCTCGGCACCGGAGACGCCCGTTGGCAATCCAGGCATCGAGCCCTCGGGCCCGGGTCAGCTGCGCGCCGTCGGCCCGAACTCGCGGAGGCCTCGGCGGAGCCCGACGATCGCTCGAAGCTGGACCGCGAGCTTCCAGGTGACGTAGCCCGGAGCGGCGAGGAGCGCGAGCAGGAAGCGGCGGTCGAGCCTGGCCTGCACTGCGCCAACCGAGAGGCTGAAGGCCAGGAGCGCGACTCCCAGGCCACCCGCGACGGCGAGCGGCACGGCGCCACCCACCAGGGCCAACGCGGCACCGATGCCGAGCAACCCGGCCGCGGTCGCGAATGGCGGCGACAGCAGGAACCATGCCGCTTCGAGCCCGGCCCAGGTCCGGGTACGGAACAGGCCGGGGACGTAGGCGCGAGCGGCCGCCGAGCGCCCAGACTCGTACCGGAGCTTCTGCGTCGTGGCCGTACCCCAGGACCCGGCGTTCGCCGAGCGGAGGCGGGCGGCATCGAGGTGTGCCGGTCTGATCCCGTCGCGCAGGAGGTCAAGCGAAGCCTGAAGGTCCTCCCCGGCCTTCGCATGGAACGACATGCGGCGAACGATGTTGCGCCTCATGATCATGCCCGTGCCCCGCAGCCGAACCGGCAGTCGCAGGGCGGCCCTGCCTCGCGGAATCGTGACGCCCTGGAGCGCGAACGACGCCAGCGCCACCTGGTCGAGCAGCGAGTCGCCGTGCTGGGCCTCGCTGCGGGCTTGGAACACCTCGCTGCCGGTCGCGCACATGCGTTCACACAGGTCGAAAAAGCCCGGCTCGACGACCGAGTCGGCATCGATCATGACCATGGCATCCCACTCGAGCGCCGCGGAGTACTCGACTGCCGCCTGCCGGGCGGCCGCCCGACCGGGCTCTTCGCCGGGGTTGCGTCGCAGTACGAGCGCGCCGTGGGCCTTTGCGATCTCCGACGTTCGGTCGCGGCTGCGGTCGTCGACGACCAGGACCTGGTCGCGCTCTCGGCGCGCCGTGTTGATGGCCCGGAGGGTGTCGCCGAGCATCTGTTCCTCGTTGTGTGCGGGGATGACCACGAGGAATCGAATCGGCGGCACGTCGCCCTTGGGCAGGCGCTCTCGAAACCGCAGCGACGCCCCTGCAAGCACCCCAAGGTGGGTGGAGGTCACGAGGCCGGGAACGAGGAGGGCGGCGGCGACGCCGGTGGCAACTGTCTGGAGCATCGTCGATGGCTCAGATCTCGTGACCGCGAAGCGAACCCGCCCGCCCGTGCCGACCCGTCGTGGGGGCGCGGTCGCGCCGTACCGCGCTACGGCGGCGCGCCCGCTCGACGGCGATCTGATCGGTCATCGACCGACTTCGATCGGTCGGGGCACGGGTCGGGGCGAACTGACCGGCACCGGGGCGGACGGTGCCGGTCGACGCAGAGCCCGGAGGGCTCGGCGAGTGATGGCCGGGACCGTGTCGATGATCACGGCGAGGTCGAGGCCGACCGACCAGTTGTCCACGTAGAAGAGGTCGAGCCGGCGGTACTCCTCGAAGGAAGCCTTGTGGTTGGCTTCCACCTGCCAGAGCCCGGTCACGCCCGGCCGCACGAGATGGCGGCGCCCGAGCTCGTCGTCGAACTCTGCCGTCTCCGCCGGAAGCGCGGGCCGGGGTCCGACGATGCTCATGGTTCCGGCGAGGACGTTGAAGAGCTGGGGCACCTCGTCGAGCGCGGAGGCCCTGAGGAACCCGCCGACGGGGGTGACCCGCGGATCGTGGGCCACCTTGAACAGCGGCCCGTTGCGCTCGTTGTGGTGCCGCAGATCGGCCAGACGCGTCTCGGCGTCGACCTCCATGGTGCGCAGCTTCAGCACGGTGAACGGCTTGCCGTCCTTGCCGATGCGCAGCTGGCGGAACAGCATGGGGCCGCGGTCGTGGATCTTGATGAGTAGGGCGGCGACGGCCAGGATCGGTGAGGCCAGCACCAGCATGGCCGCGGCCAGGGCGATGTCGATCGCTCTCTTGGCCAGCTCCTGCACGGCCGAGTGGCGAGGCGGTCGCACCATGACGATCGGCTCGTGGGCCAGCGCGACGGTCCGGAAGCGGGCCCGGGACACGCCGGTGAGCCCGCTGGACAGATGCACCGGGATGCCGGCCAGGGACAGGTGGTGGACCAGCTCGTTCACCGTGTCGCTCGGGAGCCCGTTGGCACCGACGAGCACGCCGGCGGCGCCGGTCTGGCGCACGGCCTCGTGGGCCTGCGACAGGGTTCCGAGGTAGGGCGCCACCTCGGTGGCGTCGGTCGCCATCGCCGGGCGCTCCCCGACAATGGCGGTCGGCTCGAACCCGGCTTCCGGGTTGAGCTCGAGGAAGTCGACGAGGGTCGTGGTCTCGTTGGCGGCACCGGCCACGACGACCCGTGTGCGGAAGTCGCCCTGTTCGCGCCGACCGATCAGCCACACGTCGAACCCGTAGCGAGCGAGGACCGTGGTGAGCAGGGCGACGGCGGCCGATCCGATGGCGAGCCCGAGGATCACGTCCTCGACGAGCGCCTGCCAGGCCACCACCACGACGGCGGTGATCGCCATGCATTGAACAAGTCGAGCCAAGGCCCCCGAGCGGATGCCGTTGAGCGGCGGGCGGTACAGGCACGCGACGGAGAACGCGGCCATGCTGGCAACGACCCCGACGGCAACCATGCCGACACCGGTGCTCACGGCGAACACCGGGCCGCGGAGTCCGTCGCCGAAGAACATCCAACCGATGGTCCAACCAACGACGAGGGCGACGATGTCGACGGCCAGCAGCCGTCGGCGAAGCGCGGATGGGCGACGATCGGGAGACACGGCATCGTCGGGCCAGACGCCATCGCGGTGTACGGCAGCACGATTGTCGTCGCGCTCGGACCCGGGGGACTCGTGCACGGCCGCGATGGGTGGGCCGGGTCGCCGCCGCCGCCGCTGGTCGAGTTGTCGTAGTCCGTCTCGCTCGTGTAGGGAAAGCCCCACCGTTGACCCTCCTGTCCCACCCGTCCGCCTTCTGGCTGGGTCGAGCGGCAGTCTCGGCCGGGCATCTGAAGCGGGGCTGAAGTCGGACTGAGGGTTGTCTGAACGGGCCGGACGCGTCCGTCGCCCGTGCTCCTTCGGGGCTTCTGTCGCCCCTCAACGTGCGGGGGACGCTGCGCACCGTTGGGTGGGCTGACGGCGCCGTGCGGCCGGAATCACCCTCCGTGCGATCGATCGTTCGCCGACCCTGGCGACGCGCGAGAAAGGGGTCATCTGGCCCATGTCGCCTCGCGCGCGTCGCCGTACGATGCTGTCTGCGGGCGCTGGGAGTTGTGCGGCGGACGCGGTTGCAGGGCGGAAGTGCAAGCGGCGGAAGCTGAACCAACAAGTCTGGGCGGGTGAAGAACCATGAACGGCGGAATGCGGCGAGTGCTCGTCGTGGCGGACGACGAGTTCCTGAGTGATGCGGTTGGTGAGGCCTTGCGCAACGGTGGCTACGCGGTGAACCGCGAGCCGGCGGGTTCACCGGTGGAGCGGTTGCTCCTCGACACCCGGCCCCACCTTCTGGTGATGGATGTCGCGGGCGAGTCGCTCGCGGAACGGTCGGCGAAGGTCAACCGGGTGCGGTCGGCGAGCGACGTGCCGATCGTCGTGCTCACCTCATCGGAGCGCATCGAGGATCGGCTGGCCGGCCTCGAGGCCGGCGCCGACGAGGTGCTGGGCAAGCCCTTCTCGCTGGCCGAGCTCGTCTTCAAGGTGCGGGCCATCCTGCGCCGCTGCGGCCACCGCGAGGGTCGGCTGCAGCTCGGCGATCTTCTCATCGACGAGCCGGCCCATCTGGTGGAGCGGGGCGGCGCCATGCTCGACCTGACGGCGATCGAGTTCTCGTTGCTGGCCGTGTTGTGCCAACACCGCGGGCTGGTGCTCTCGAAGAACCAGCTGCTCACCAAGGTGTGGGGCTTCGACCATTACGACGTGAACCTGGTCGAGGTGCACGTATCTGCGCTGCGGCGCAAGCTCGAGGCCGCCGGCCCCCGCATCATCCATACGGTCCGGGGTGTCGGCTACGTCCTGCGTCCGGTCGAGGTCGAGGACACGGCGGTGCAGGCGTCGCCGATGGCGTCGGCCACGTCCGGCGTGGATGATCGCGATCTCGAGCTGGCCCAGCTCGCCAGCTGACCTGCGAGCACCTGACAAACAGCAGATCGACAGTCGCCGGACGGCGACCCTCAGCGGGAACCTGGTCATTCGTCCGGCCGGTCGGGAAGGGGCACGATGCTGCTATCGTGCCCCTTCACCAATTCCGGGGCCCCATCGTCTAGAGGCCGAGGACACCACCCTCTCAAGGTGGAGACACGGGTTCGAACCCCGTTGGGGCTGCGCAGGTCAGAGGCACTTTTCGGAGCGGGTGGGAGCGGCCCCCACCAAGCACACCACCAAGCAAACCCGCGAAAACGTAGGTAGGGTCCGAGCCGAAGTAGCCCCGGCGCCGCCTCAACGGCCCGGGGCCCGGCCACCCAGTAAGGACCTGAGTGGCATGTCCACCGTACCGCCCTCCGAGCTGGGGGAGCTCCGAGCGGACCTCACCACCTTCCGCGGCGAGTTCGGCCACTTTCAGATCACCGTCGCCACCGCCCTCGGCCAGATCGCCGACCACCTGGGCCGCATCGAGACCACCCTGAACACTCTGGTCGACACGCTCGCGGCCCACATCAGCGACGGTCACGGAGCGCAGGACTGATGGCCGCCACCACCGTCCCCCTCAACCCGCCGGCCGGATTCGTTGGCGCGACGGCGCCTGGCGGATCCAGGTGTTCACCGGCCGCGACGAGGACGGCAAGTCCCGGTTCCGGAGTGCCACCACGCGGACCCCGTATACCCGGGCCGGGCTATGGGGGGCCGAGGGCCAACTCGCCGTGCTCCGCGCCGGGGTCGCCACCCGCAGCCACATCGCCCTGCGGCCCCGCACCGTCGACGAGCTCGTCGCCTACTGGGTCGCCCTCCACGAGGACGACTGGTCACCCAACACCCTGGCCGGCTACCGGTCGGTGTGGCGCAACCACATCATCCCGGCCATCGGCGACCGGCGCACCGACCGGCTCACCACCTCGGAGCTCAACCTGCTCTATTCCGAGATCCGCCGCCGCGCCGGCCCGGGCCCCGCCCACAAGACCCACCAGGTCCTGCACGCCGCCTTCGCTCAGGCCACCCGCGAGGACCCGCCGCTGCTGGCCAACAACCCGGCGGCGCGGACCAAGCGGCCCCGCCAACAGAAAGCCAAGACCAAGGTGCCGCCGGTCGCCGCCGTCGACCGGGCCCTGGCCTTCGCCGACGAGACCGACCCCGGCCTGGCCGCCTACCTGTGGCTGGCCGCCACCACGGGGGCTCGCAAGGCCGAGCTGCTCGCCCTGCGCTGGAGCGACATCGACCTCGACGCCGGCGTCGTGTCGATCAGCCGGGGCCTGGTGGTGGGCGACCACGTCCCGGTGATCGTCGACCGGAGCAAAGAACGACGAGGACCGCCGGGTCGGGCTCGGGCCCGCAGTGGCCGACCGGCTGCGCCGCCAGCTCACCGACTGCCGCAAGCTGTGGTTCGCCCTGGGCGGCGGCCAGACCGAGAACTGGGTGTTCCCCCGGCGGCGCGATCCCCGGCTGCCGTGGTCACCGTCGGCCACCTCGAGACGGTGGGACCGGCTCCGCGACGACATCCCCGACCTGGCCGGGGTGCGCCTGTACGACCTGCGCCACCACGTCGCCACCCGCCTCCTCGACGCCGGGCTGCCCGTCGGCCATGTGGCCGACGTCCTCGGTCACGACCCGACGATGACAATGAAGGTGTACCGCCACTGGATCCCGGGACAGGAACACCGCGCCGCCCAGATCATGGAGGCGCTCCACGGCGGACTAGCAGGGCCTCAGCTCTCTGGAGGCTGACCTCGGCCGCGACGCCAGTTGGGTGGCCCGCCACTGCGACTGGACCACCCGCAAGATCGACATCAACGACTGGCCCCTGGCCGACCTGCACGCCCGCACGGCGCAGGCGCTGGCCGTCGGCGGGGCCCCCGCCGCCATCGTGGAGGAATCCGACATGCTCACCGTGTTCACCGTGCTCGAGCCCGCCGACCCCAAACCGACCTACGTCAGCAACGGTCTCTGGTGCCGCCAGTTCTGGGGCGACGTCGCCGACCTGTTCTGGGTCATGGCCCAAGGCAAGATGCCCGAGTCGGCCCAGCAGGTGCAGACCTTCGGGCTGGCCTCGACCGGGTTCGCCGGGTGCCCATCCCCGACTCCGGTAGCACCCCGATCCACGACGCCCCGATGCGATGAGACACGGCTCTTCCTGGCCCGGCGCCGTCGCGTTCAACGCCGCCGGCGCCGCCCTCACCGTCGCCCTGGTCGCCAACGTCGCGCTCGCCGCCATCACCCGGGCCGACGACACGTTCGCCAACATCATCGCCGTCGCCTCCGGGAGCAGGCGGTCGCGCTGGTCGTCGAAGCGCTGGCCATGGGGCTCGTCCTGTTCGTGCCCATGGTGTTGGAGCGGCTCGGCCAGCGGATGGGGGTCGACGTGCCCCCGCCCACGGAAAACGGTTGACCACAAAGAGCCGACCGTCGATGTCGGCCAGCTGCCGTGCAGGTAGTCGAGGGGTCTTGTAGATCTTCTTCGCTCGCCGACCCTCGATGCTCCGGCCGTCGGTGGCGGCCGCGATCGACTTCGATGTCACGGAACCGGTTGCTGGCCCACGGCTTGGCGTTCTCGAGGTTGCCGACGAGCTGATATCGCCAGCGGTTGCGCAGGCCAGCCGGCGTAACGCCGGGTTGACCCCGCTCGGTCGGCTCACGATCGTGCTCGCAAGCCGCCCCGCACTGGCGGCCGTACGATGTTTCGGCGCTGAGCTACCTCGGCGGTGGCTGAGCGCGGCAAGAAGGGGTCCCGCGACCCGCCTAGCACCCAGGACACCCTCACCCTGCTGCGGTCGGCGATCCGCAAGCTGCTGCGGGCCCTGCAGGGAACGGCGTTGGGGTTCGGGGTGCGCATGGCGTTGTCGAGCGCCGACGACTACGCCAGCCCGGGCAAGCCGCCGTGCGATTGGGACGATCCCGAGGCCCGCGAGCAGTTGGTCGACGCGTTGGTGCGCGACGCCCTGGCGGCGCTGGGGGTGATCGACGGCGAGGAGCTCGACAGTCCGGCTCGGGAGGCGGCCGAGTTGCTCGCCCTGGTCGCCGGCCAGGACGTCGAAGCAGACGACGACGGCGTGTTCCGCATCGCCCGGCGGGTCGCCAAGGATCGGGTGGTCTCCACCGTGGATCCCGAGGCCCGCCACGGCCACAAGAGCCGCAACCGCCGTTTCGACGGCTACAAGGCGCACCTGTCGGTCGACCCGGATTCCGAGCTGATCGACGATGTGGTCGTGACCCCGGCCAACACCCACGACGCCGAGGTCGTCGAGGACCTGCTGGCCGGGCACGCCGACGACGACGACAAGCCGACCGTGATGGGCGACAGCGCCTACGCCGGTCCCGACACCGTCGCCGATCTCGAAGACGACGGGTTCGAGGTGACCGCCAAGGTGCCGCCGGCTTCGAACCGCGACGGCCGCTACAGCAAGGACGACTTCGACATCGACGTGGACAACGAGACGGTCGGCTGCCCCGCCGGGCACATCGTGACCATCCGCTTCGGAGCCGATGGCGGCGGCCGCGCCGACTTCGCCGGGCACCGCGCCAGCTGCCCGCGGCGGAAGCGCTGCACGACCTCGACCGCCGGCCGCTCGATCACCATCCATCCGCGGGAGGCACTCCTTCAGCGGGCCAAGGCCAAGCAGGCGACACCGGAGTGGCAGCAGGCCTACCGGTCGACCCGCCCCAAAGTCGAACGCAAGATCGCCCACTTCGCGCGGTCCGGGTGGGGAGCCCGCCGCGCCCGCACCCGCGGTGTCCAACGCGTCGGCACCGACGCCGCCACCCGCGCCGCCGCAGTGAACTGGGCGCGGCTCGCCACGCTCGGAATCACCCTCGGGGACGGCGGCTGGACCCTCGCCACCACCTGAACAGCAGGGGCAGGTGCACGACGGACCGGCAGGCACCATCAGTCGATGCAGGGACGGGGCCCCGCCCCGCCCCCACCAACGACACCAACCCCGCACCAATCACCAGCACTCACCAGCAACCGAGCCACCGGCCGGCCATGAGCGCCACGAAGAGCCCTACTTCAGGAGTCACCTAGGACCGGTCGATCGCCGTCAGGATCGCGGCGGCGAGCTCGGCCGGCTTGGTGAACTGCGGCCAGTGCCCGGTCGGTAGGTCGACGACCTCGTAGTCGCGCATCTTGGACAGCTCGCGGACGTAGGGGTGGTCCTTGGCGATGAACTCCCGGAGCATGGCGCCCGGGATCGACGAGGCGATGACGGTGGTCGGCACGTCGTAGCGGCGGTCGTCGTCGACGTGCTGCGGGTCGATCGCGACGTGCAGCGGCGACGGGATCGCTCGGGCACGGAAGGCGGCCCGCAACTCGTCGTCGAGATCGATCAGGTCCGAGTTGTCGAAGGCGTCCCAGTCGGGAAGCGGGATCTCGCCGTTGACCGCGGGGAGCTCGTCGTTGACGATGCCGCCCTCGCCGGCCGGGCCGGAGTCGACGTAGATCGCTCGCCCCACGCGGTCGGGCCGGGCGTCGGCGGCGCCGGAGATGACCGACCCGCCGCCAGAGTGACCCACCAGGACGACCGGTCCGGCGGCTTCGTCGATGCGCGCGATCACGGCGTCCACGTGATCGCGCAGGGTGAGGCCCGAGCGGTCGGCATCGGCCGACTCGAGCCCGGGCAGCGTGAGCGCCTCGACGTCGTGCCCCGCAGCGGCGAGGGCCGGAACGACGCCGTCCCAGGAGGAGGCGTCGAGCCAGAGTCCGGGAACGAGGATGACCTTCATCATCCCAGACTAGGCGCGCCGCGCCGACACCCTGACCGGGATGGCCCGCTGGACGGTTCGGAGCGCCGCCAGGCATGGGTCGGGGCCCGCGCTCGATCGAGGTCGAGGCGGTTGGGGGAACCCGTCGTACGTCGACCCCGCCTACCGTGCATCCAGGTACCAATCACCCAGGAGGATCACGATGCCCGGCGCCGCCGTCCCCCGCTTCGACACCGTCACGATCGACTGCCCCGATCCCGCTGCGCTGGCCAGGTTCTACGGTGGCCTGTTCGAGTGGCCGGTACCCGACGGCGGCGGTGACCATGTGGCGGTTGACCCACCGGGCGGCGGCACGGCCCTCACGTTCCAGCGGGCCGCCGGCTTCGTGGCCCCGACGTGGCCCGATCCCGCCGTGCAGCAGCAGATGCACCTCGACCTCGCGGTGGACGACCTGGACGCAGCCCACGAGCGGGCGGTAGCCCTTGGTGCTCGCCACCTGGACACCCAGGAGAAGTTCCTTGTCTACGCCGACCCCGTCGGCCACCTCTTCTGCCTCTGCCGATGGTGACGGTCGTCGGGACCCGAGCTCGTCAAGCGAGCGGGAGCAGCTCGACGTCGTAGACCGTGAAGCGACTGTCGACCGTCACGAGCGACAAGCCCTCGACGCGCGCCTGCGCCACCAGCATGCGGTCGAACGGGTCGGCGTGATGCGCCGGCAACGCGCCGGCGGCGAGTGCATGGCTGGCGCTGATCGAGAGCGCGCTGAAGTCGTTGGCCTCGATGGCGTCGAGCAGATCGTCGGGAGCGTCGAGCCGACCGGCCGCCTTCTTGATCGCGATCTCCCACGCCGACGCCGCGGACACGGCGACGAAGGTCGTGCCATCCGCGATCGCCGACGCGGCCGCCGAGGGGAGTTTCGGGTCATCGGCGAGCCACCACAACAGGATGTGGGTATCGAGCAGCAGCCTCACGGCGATTCACCACGAAAGGCCGCCGCCAGGTCGTCGGGAAGCTCGTCGAAGTCGGGGCGGATCTCGACCCGGCCGGTCCACAGACCCGGTCGCCGGGCCCCCACGGGACGGGGACCGACGAGGCGGGCCACGACCTGTCCCGCGCGAGCGATCTCGATCTCGTCGGCTTCACCGCGCTCCAGGGCGGCGACGAGCTTGGAGAGATTGGTCTTCGCCTCATGCATGTTCACCCTCACGGGGCCATCCTAGCTAACTTAGCTAGATCGCCAGCGGAACTCGACGGCGTAGGTTCGAGAATCCGGCCGCTCAACCGACGGCGAGAGGACGTGGCGGCGATGGCAGGGTATGTCGAGCGCGGAACCGTGCGCTCTTGGTACGACGAGCGCGGCGAGGGGGAGCCGGTCGTGCGGCTGCACGGCGGCGCCGTTGACTCGCGCTTTTTCGAGCACAACGTCGGTCCCCCGGCCGAGCGGTTCCGCGTCCTGGCTCCGGACCGGCGGGGTCACGGCCGCACCGCCGATGTCGAAGGACCGATGACGTACGACCTGATCCTCGACGACACGATCGTCTTCTTGGAAGGGGTCGTGGACGGGCGGGCCCATCTGGTCGGCCACGGCGTCGGCGCCGCGGTGGCGTTGCTCGTCGCGCTCCGCGGTCTCGTACAGAAGCTCGTCCTCATCAGCGGGGGCTTCAGTCGCGAGGGCACGGTGCCGGGCGCCGACCAGGTCGACGTCGACCAGGTGGTGGCCTTCCTCGGCGGGAGCTACGGCGAGGTGTCACCCGACGGCGAGGCCCACGTTCGCGTGGTGATGGAGAAGCTCGCGGCGATGGCGCTCACCGACGCACCTGTGGCGAAGGAGGACCTGGGGGCGTCACCCACCGGACCCTGGTGATGGTCGCCGACGACGACATCGTCACCCTCGACCACACGCTGGAGGTTTATCGCGCCCTGCCGAACTCGGAGCTCGCCGTCATACCCGGAACGTCGCATTTCCTGCTCCAGGAGAAGCCGGCGCTGGCATCGAGAAGGTGGTGTTCTCGAAGACCCTGGCCGAGGCCGGCTGGCAGAACTCGACGCTGGTGAGCGGCGACGCGGCCGAGGCGGTGGCCGAGCGCAAGGCTCCTCCGGGGCAGGACCTGGCCCTGTTCGGAAGCCCGACCCTCACGGCGAGCCTGCTGGAGGCCGGTGTGGTCGACGAGCTGCGGGTCATGATCCATCCCGTCCTCCTGGGCGCCGGCCGGTCGCTGTTCGACACGCTCGAGCATGGAGTGCCGCTGCGGCTCGTCCACTCGACCACCTTCAGCTCGGGCAACGTCCTGCTCACCTACGACCCTCCACCGGTTGACGGCGGCCGTGGGCGGCGCGCCTTGGCGGACGACGACGCCGTCTGCTAGGCGTGCCGGGTGGATTACAACGGCACCGTCTACAAGCTCATCCTGTTCCTGCACCTGCTGGCCGTGGTCAGCGCCTTCGGCCCGCTGTTCCTGTACTCCTCGTTCGCCCGGGTGGGGAACACGGCCCAGGTCGCCCGGATCCACATGCGCATGGCGTTCCCCGCCCTCGTGCTCCTGTGGGTGCTCGGGATGGGCCTGCTCGGAATGTCGGAGGACCTCTTCGAGGTGAGCCAGACCTGGATCCTGCTGTCGTTGCTGGTCTGGGTCGTCCTGGTCGCGGTGAGCTGGTTCATGATCCGGCCCGCCCTCCGCGACGACGGCGAGGGCGCCAGGAGCAGGCTGGCCGCCGGCATCGGCGTCACCCATCTCGGGCTGGTCGCCGGGCTGCTCCTGATGGTGTTCAAGCCCGGCCTCTGAATCACTCCCCGAGGTGGGCCGCGGCGACGCGCTTCGGTACGACCATGCGCCAGGCGTCGAGCACGAGCTCGGTCATCTCGTCGACGTCGATGGCGGACAGCCGCACGACGACCCAGTGGTAGCGCTGATCGCGCGGCTTCGGCATCAGGAACTTGTGCGGCTCCGATTCGATCAGCGCCTCTCGTTCCTCCTTCGGGAACCCGAAGCCCATGAGGGTCTCGTCCCGCGAGAACGCGAGGTAGACGATCCGGCTGACGCGGAACTTCACCCGGTCGCGCACCAGCGCCTCCTCGGACCGGGGCAGGGTGCTGGCCACCGCCCGCACGTCGTCGATCGTCACCACCAGCCCTGGCGCTTGGCCCAGACGAGGAGCAGCGCCGACATCGCGATCATGACCACCACCACGAGACCGACGTGGAAGGCGTCGGTCTCGGCGTTGACGATGACGTTCATGCCGTAGACCGAGGCGAGGGCGGTCACGGGAAGGGTGACCACGGCGACCACCGTGAGTCGCTCGGCCGCGATCATCATCTTGGTGTCGGTGCGGGTCCTATAGAACTCGATCACCCCGTGCAGGTAGTCCTTTTGGGCCCTGGCCAGGCTGCTGATGCGGCCGAACTGGTCGACGCCGTCCCTCAGGAGCGGCACCGCCTCCGACGGCACCGCCCGGGCCAGGTTGCACAGCCGCTCGAAGATCTCCCGGTTCTGGGTGGCGATCGTCCCGACCGACAGCAGGCCGTGCCGGGTGCGGAACAGCTGCTCGAGAAACTCCTCCGGGTTGCCCAGATGCCCCCCGGTCACCCGCTGCTCGAGCTGCCACACCTCCTCGGTCAGGCCCTCCATGAACGACTCCATGTGCCTGGCCATGGCCGACACGATGGCGTAGGAGAGCTCGAACGAGCTCGCCGGCCGCAGACGCCCGGCCTCGATTCGAGCGACCACGGCGTCGACCTCGCGCCGTGCCGCCTGTTGGGGGACGGCCGGATTCATCGGGCCGTGCACCGTCACCAGGTAGTTCCGGCCGACGAACTGGTCGAGCTCGATGTAGTGGACATGGCCGGCGCGGCCGCGCTCCGGGCCGTGCAGCACGAAGAACGAGTGGTCGGCGTAGGCGTGAAGCTTGGGCACCCGGTTGCGCTGGACGCAGTCCTTGACCGCAAGCGGATGAAAACCGAAAACGTCGGTCAACACCCCGGCGGCGACGTCGTCGCAGACGGGGATGTCGAGCCAGCTCAGGGCATCGTCCTTCTCGAGCAGCGCGGCCAGCTCGTCGACCGTGTGGTGTTCCACCGTCCCGTCGGCGATCAGGTGTACGTCCACTGGCTCACCCCTTCGTACCTGCCGAAGGAGTCTGCCCGGAAACGGCGGGGAGGATGGTGCCGGACACCTCGCCGAACCCGATGCGGCCTCCGCGGCGACCGGCCGCGGTGGCGGTGATGACCACGGCGTCGCCGTCCTCGAGAAACGTGCGCGCCGACCCGTCGGCCAGCTCGAGCGGCTCGGTACCGTTCCAGCTGAGCTCGATGAGCGAACCGCGTTGGCCGCGGTCCGGCCCCGACACCGTGCCCGACGCATACAGGTCGCCGGTGCGCAGGCTCGCTCCGTTGACGGTCATGTGCGCGAGCTGCTGGGCCGGCGTCCAGTACATCCGTTCGAACGGCGGTCGGGACACCACCTCACCGTTCAGCCGCACCTCGAGCGACAGGTCGAGCCCGCCCGGCCCGCGGGCCCGCAGATAGGGGAGCGGCGTCGGCTCCTGCGCGGGGGGTGGCACGACCGCCGCCGCCAGGGCGTCGAGCGGCACCACCCACGGGGAGATCGACGTGGCGAACGACTTGCCCAGGAACGGCCCGAGGGGGACGTACTCCCAAGCCTGGATGTCGCGGGCGCTCCAGTCGTTGACCAGCACGACGCCGAAGACGTGTTCTTCGAATGCGTCGACCGGCACCGGTTCGCCGAGGCGGCTCGGGACGCCGACGACGAAGCCGACCTCGGCCTCGATGTCGAGCCGCCGGCTCGGCCCGAACACGGGCGCGGCGTCGGGTGCCGGTCTGATCTGCGCCGACGGGCGCACGATGGGCGTGCCCGAGACCACGACCGTGCCCGCCCGCCCGTGGTAGCCGATCGGTAGATGCCGCCAGTTCGGTGTGAGCGGCTCCTGGTCCGGTCTGAACATGCGCCCGAGGTTCCCGGCATGGTCGATCGAGGCGTAGAAGTCGACGTAGTCCGCGACCTCGAACGGCAGGGCCAGGCGGACGCCGGCGGTCGGCACCAGCGCGGGCTCGACCTCGGGCCGGTGGCGCTCGTCGGTCAGCAACTCCGAGATCCGCTCCCGCACGGCCCGCCAGCGGGTCGGTCCCTGGGCCATGAAACCGTTGAGGGCCGGGGCCGCGAACACCGGGTCGTCCAGGACCGCAGCCAGGTCGAGCACGTGGTCCCCGATCGCCACCCCGACCCGGGGCTCGCCGCCCGGCGGGACGAAGACGCCGTAGGGCAGGTTGTCGATCGGGAAGGGCGAGCCGTCGGGCACGTCGACCCAGGTCATCGTCAGCGGCCCACCAGGCCGAGGGCGACGAGGTCGTCGATCGGCTCGCTCGTGCTGCACGAGCCGTAGGCGACGAAGCGCCGGCGGGCCGACTCTGCCGTCGTCGGTGCCATGGTCCGCGCCTCGCCGGCCAGTGCGCCGGCGTCGTCGACGGCCAGGGCGGCCGCGACGTCGCCGACCGTGGCGCCGTCGACCGCCCGCCCGACGGCGACGAGCAGGTTCAGGAACCCGTGGTGGTCGAATCCGGTCGCCGGGTCGCGGTAGCGGACGGCGTGATGCAATCCGGCGGTGGCCTTGAACGGCAGGTCGAGGTCGACGCACGCCCCCAGGAATGCCGCGAGCTCGTCGGCCGTGGGGAACAGGTCGGCCTGCAGCCCGCCGCACCGGACCTTGGCCCCGAGGCTCCGTTCGGCCAGAGCGGCGAGGGCCTCCCGCCAGCCGTCGACCCTCGGCACCTCGCCGAACACCTGGCCGCCGACGTCGGCGGCGGCCAGGGCCTCGACGCCGTCGGCCGGCCGTTCCCTCGGCAGGGGCACTTCGACGGTCTCGACCACCAGGCGCGAGTCGACGCCGAGCACGCGGTCGATGCCGGTGTCGACGACCACGCCGACCGTCACCTTCCCGGCGTCGTCCAGCCGCCCGGCCAGCTCGTCGAGGCGGCTGGACGGACAGAGGAACCGGTGGGTGAGCACCGGATGGCCCGCCGCCGCGTCGGCCCGGTGGCGGGCGACGGCGCCGGCCATCGGCAGCCGCTCGGGCGGGAACAGCCCGGCGTCGTCGACCAGCCGGAGGAAGAGCCGGGGAACGTCCATCACCGCTGCCCGCAGGCCCGCTCGACCGCTTCGGTGACCGCCGCTGCATCCGACCCGTCGACGATGGCGGCGAGGTGGCCGTCGGGGCGGACGACGAACGCGTCGCCGGGCCGAGCCTCGAGCGCGTCGAGCAGGTCAGGATCGTCGAGTGGGTCGACGTCGACCGGCGGCCCGACCTTCCGCACCGAGGCCCGAACCGGTTCTGGGTCGATCCCGGCGACCAGGACGGCCAGCCCGTCGCCGAACCGCTGCCGCAGCCGCAGGACCCCTGGGCGTCCCCTGACGCGGTGCGGTCCGTCCGGGCAGAGCACGCCGGGCGCCGGAGGCCGGGCCACGCCGGTCCCTCGCGGGAACCCGCTGGTGTCGCCGGCGGGGGTGGTCAACGGCGAGTCGACGTACCAGAACGGCTCGGCCAGCCGGCCGGAGTCGACCGACCGCTTGGCGTCGGGATCGGTGACCGCCTGGTCGAGCAGCCGGCGCCGCCGTGCCGCCTGTTGGTCGTCGCGAGGGACGAGGAACCGCATGGTCGCGTCGGTCACCCTGAGGTTCTCGATCGCCGCCGCCCTGCGCTCCTGTCCGTAGCTCTCGACAAGCCCGTCGCCGGCCCAGCCCATGAGCGTGAAGGCCAGCTTCCACGCCGCGTTCTCGGCGTCCTGGATGCCCGAGTTGAGCCCCCGTGCCCCGAAGGGCGCGTACACGTGGGCCGCGTCGCCGGCCAGCAGCACCCGACCGACACGGAACGACGAGGCCACCCGCTGGTGGAACCGGTAGACCGACAGCCAGTCGATCTCGTACGGCGCGTCGCCGGTGATCCGGCGGATGCGCTCGTCGAGCCGGCCCGACCGCCGCTCACGCTCGAGGTCGAAGCCGGCCGGGACCTGCCAGTCGATCCGCCAGAGCGAGCCCGGCTGGGGGTGCACCAGCACCTGCCGACCCGGGTTCCACTCCGGATCGAAGTAGAAGCGGCGCTCGGCCGGAAACGGCAGCTCGGCTCTGATGTCGGCGATGAGGAACTGCTCGGTGTAGGAGTGGCCGTCGAACGACAGGCCGAGCAGCTTGCGCACGGTGCTCCCGCCGCCGTCACAGCCGAGCAGGTAGCGGCCCGAGACGGTGTCGGTGCGGTCTGGGGTCTCGACCCTGACGTCGACGCCGGTGTCGTCCTGGTCGACCCCGATGACCCGGTGGCCGAGCCGCACGTCGATCGTCGGCTCGGCGGCCACCCGCTCGGCGAGCAGGTCCTCGACGCGTGTCTGGCTGATGTTGATGAACGGCGGGAACGCGCTCCGGCCCGCATCCGGGAACGTCGTCTCGAACAGCACGTGATCGCGGTAGAAGGTGAGCCCACGCCACCACGTCACCCCTTCGGCCACGGCCGGCTCGGCGCAACCGACTCTGTCGAGGATGTCGAGGACGTCGCGCTGGAAGCAGATCGCCCTGGAACCGACCGCGTCACGGTGGCGCTTGGCCTCGAGAAGCACGGTCGGGATGCCCCCGCGGGCCAGCAACAGGCCCGCGGTCATCGCCACCGGTCCGGCCCCGGCGATCAGGACCCGATCCTCGGTCACGGCTGCCGCCACCCCAAATGAGTGGTCCTCACGACTGCAGCCGTTCCCAGATCTCGCGGTCGCGGGCTGCGGTCCAGATGCGGGGCCGCTCGACGCCATCCAGCTCGTCCCAGAGGCGGGCCACGTCGAAGGGCAGGCAGTGCTCGAAGATGGGCCACTCGCCGTACTGGTCGACGAGTGCGTGACGGGCCGCGGCGAACGCCTCCTCCAGGGTGCCCCCGCGCCCATGCACGTCGCCGACCGCCCGCCGCAGCCCGAGCAGGAAGCTTCTCGTCTGCTCGATCGCGGCGCGGGCCGCGTCGGCTCCCCTCGCCACCTCGCCTCGGCCGCCGACGAGCATGCTGGCACCCAACCGGGTCACACGGTCCAATGTGGACGTCGACCAGTCGAGGTGGTAGGCGTCACCGGTGTACAGCGCGGCCTCCGACTCGACCAGGTCGCCGGCGAACAAGATGCCCGAGCTGGGCAACCAGGCCACGATGTCGCCCTCGGTGTGGCCCCGTCCGCAGTACTGGAGGACGAGATCGCCTCGCCCCTCGCCAAGGTCGATCGTGAGCCGCTCGTGAAACGTCACGTCCGGCCAGGTCAGGTCGGGGATCGTCTCGGCTCCCTGGAACAGGCGGGGCATGCGCCCGGCCTCGGAGTCCCAGTCTTCCTTGCCCCGTTCGGCGATGAGCGCCCGTGTGTTCTCGTGGGCCACAACGGCCTCGGCGCCGAACGCGGCCGCGCCCAGCGTGCGCACCGCGTGGTAGTGCGAAAGGACGAGGTAGCGGACCGGCTTGTCGGTGTGCCGGCGGAGCCGGTCGAGCCACATGGCCGCCATCGTGGGGGTGGCCCTGGCCTCGAAGCAGACGAGGAAGTCGTCGCCCTCGACCGCGCCGACGGTCGGATCACCTCCGGCGGACAGGGCGTAGACGCCGTCGGCGAGGACCTCGAGCACCTCCTCCTTCTCGGCCAGGTCGGCTTCGGACGCGAACGGCTTGGCCCCCATGCTCAGCCCTGTGCGCCGTTGAAGTGCCGGTCGAGCGAGTGCCAGACGCTCGGGTAGTCGTCCTGCAGCGCCGGGATCGAGCCGGCGTACGCGGTGGGGACCAGGGGGTAGCGGGTCTCGAACATGAACGACATCGTGTCGGTCAGCTTCTGGGGCGCAAGCTCGGCGTTGGTCGCCTTGGTCCAGGCGTCGTTGTCCGGTCCGTGGGGGAAGTACATGTTGTGCAGGCTCATGCCGCCGGGGCGGAAGCCCTCCTCCTTGGCGTCGTAAACGCCGTAGAGGATCCCCATGAACTCGGACATGACGTTGCGGTGGTACCAGGGCGGCCGGAACGTGTGCTCGGCCACCAGCCAGCGGTCGGCGAAGACGACGAGGTCGATGTTGGCCACCCCCTCGTCGGCCGAAGGGGCGGTGAGCACGGTGAAGATCGAGGGGTCCGGGTGATCGAAGGTGATCGAACCGATCACGTTGAACCGGCGCAGGTCGTACATGTAGGGCACGTGGTTGCCGTGCCAGCCGACGACATCGAGGGGGGAGTGGTCGGTCGCGACCACGAACAGCCGCCCGTCGAACTTCACGTACAGCTCGCCGGGCCGGTCGGTGTCCTCATAGGCCGCGACCGGTGCCAGAAAGTCGCGTGGGTTGGCCAACCCGTTGGCGCCGATGGGCCCGCGTTCGGGGAGCTCGAGGTAGCGGCCGTAGTTCTCACAGACATAGCCCCGGGCCCGCCCGTCGACCAGCTCGACCCTGAACATCATCCCCCTGGGTACGACCACGATCTCGCCCGGCGCCACCACGAGCACGCCGCACTCGGTGACGAGGCGCAGCCGTCCGTCCTGGGGGACGATCAGGAGCTCGCCGTCGGCGTCGTAGAAGCAGGTGTCGGTCATCGACTCGGTCGCCATGTAGACATGGGCGGCCATGCCTACCTGGAGGTGAGCGTCGCCGTTGGTGGCGACCGTGTGCATGCCGGTGATGAAGTTGGTGGCCTCGGCGGGGAAGGGCGGCGGATCCCATCGCAGCTGCCCGATCGGCGGTTTGGCCTCCCGGTTCGGGCCGGTGCGGATGAAGTGGCTGGTGGTCTCGGTGAAGTTCCACGCATGCCGCACCGATGGACGGATCCGGTAGAACCAGGTCCGCCGGTTCCGGGCGTTCGGCACCGTGAAGGCGGTGCCCGAGAGCTGCTCGGTGTAGAGGCCGAGGGGCGGCTGCTGCGGGTTGTTCTGGCCCACGGGGAGTGCGCCCGGGATGGCCTCAGAGGCGAACTCGTTGCCGAACCCGCTCTGGTACTCGGGCTGTCCGACGCCGCGACCGTTGGCCGTCACCACCTGGGGCTGCGTGTCCATGCCATCGCTCCTGTTCGTCCAGGAGGCGATTGTCGCGTAGACCGCGACCGGGCGGTAAAGGTCAGGCGACGGCGGTCAGGTCGACGCCCTCCGCTTCGAGCTGCTCGGGCGCGACCCCGGTGGCGCGCACCGCCTCGTCGACCTGGGCCCGGCTCACGCCCAAGCTGCCCAGATAGCTGACGTGCTCCTGGAGCCCCCAACGCACATCGTCGGGGGTGGGCTCGGCGCTGGTGAGCGAGGGCGCCACCGACCGCAGCCACTCCTTGAACGACTCGATGGCGTCGGACGCGCCGTCGACGACCTCGTCGACCCACGTCGAAGCGTCCTGGTAGATGTCACCCATGAACTCGCCGGCCGCCTGGGCCACGGCCAGCTGCTCGCCGAACCATGCCCTCGTGTCGAACAGCGCGATCAGCCGCTGGCGGAACCCCTCGGGGTCGGGATGGCTCATCTCGTGGTCGGCCTTGGTGTCGGCCGAACCGGCGCAGTCGGCGAGCTTCCGGTCGAACGGCGCCGTCTTGATGAGCCCGTCGATCGTGAACATGGTGTCGGCGCTGTGCCCGACCGACCCGTAGTCCTTGTCGTGCTGGTCGCAGCAGGTGTCGAGACCGTCGATCGGCTCGATGCCCCTGCTCCCGGCGCCGCACAGGCACCCGTGTCGGAGGTCGGACAGCTCGGCCCACTCGGTCTTCATGCTGTCGATGTGCTGGCGAAGTTCGTCTCTGATTCCCATGCTGGCAGCAGAACCCGCTCCCGCTAACCAGGTGCTAGCGGGGGCCAGTTCGGGTTGAGCACGGGGCAGGGGCGATCTACCGTCGCCCGCGTGGGTGCGGGCGGCCTGACGAGACCGCACTCCCTGCGCCGCCTTCGCCACCGGTGAAGGCCCGGGTGGCCGCCGCCGTCGCCCTGGTCGGGATGGTCGTCGCTGTCGTTGGCCTCCTGCTCTTCCTCCTCGCCGACTTCGGCGTTCTCGTCGTCGCCGTGATCTGCTTCGGCATCGGCGTGCCGGCGGCGTGGGCCGCGCTGACGAGCCGCCGGTTCGGTTGGCTGCTGTGGATCGCCGCCGCCGTGTTCCTGCTCCTGGCGGTGCTGCTCGTGGTCTGGGCCGGCGACTGGATGATCTGGCTGGCCGCGATCATCGTCACGCTGGCCGGCGGTATCGCGCTGCGGTGGGAGGTGGCCCCGGCGCTGGCCAGACGGTGGCGGGTCGTCCCACCGGCTCGGCGTCCCGTGCTGCTGACCATTGCCGGGCCACCACCTCCCTGGTTTTGTCGCCCGGAGGTCCTGGAAATCGAGACCCTGGAGCGACAGAACGCGAGGCAGCCGCGAGGTGACGTCCGTTGCCGACGCCGACCGTCGTTCGACGGCGACGAGGTCAGCCTGTAGCGCGCGGCCTCATCGACCGATCGTGGCGAGCTCGTCGGGGTCGAGTTGGAGGGCGGCGGCGGCGACGTTCTCCTCCAGGTGGGGGACCGACCCTGTGCCCGGAATGCCAGGATGGCCTCGGATCGGGCCAGCAGCCAGGCCAGGGCCACCTGCTGCGGCGTCGCTCGGTGACGGGCGGCGATCTCGGCGATGACCGGGCGCTCATCGAGGTCCTGGACCGGGGCCCACGGCAGGAACGCGATCGCTCCCACTCGCACAGGTCGACGACGGCGTCGGACCGCCGGTCGGCCGGGTTGTAGCGGTTCCGAACCGACACGATCGGCGTGAGCCGCTGGGCCCGCTTGAGCTGATCCTCGTCGACGTTGCCCACGCCGATGTGGCGGATCTTGCCTTCGTCCTTGAGCGCGACGATGGCGCCGATCGACTCCTCCAGCGGGACGGCGGGGTCGGGTCGGTGGGACTGGTACAGCGGGATCTGGTCGAGCCGCAGCCGGAGCAGGCTGCCGTCGCACGCCTGGCGCAGGTGCTCGGGCCGTCCATCGGTCTGCGAGCGGCCGGGACCTGGGGACCATGCCGCGCTTGGTTCCGATCACCAGATCATCGGGGTACGGGTGCAGCGCCTCGGCGATGAGTCGCTCGCTCACCTCGGGTCCGTAGGAGTCGGCCGTGTCGAAGAAGTTGACGCCGAGCTCGACGGCGCGGCGCAGCACGGCCCTCGCCGCGTCGAGATTGGGGGGCAATGTCAAGCGAAAGTCGCCACAGAACGGCGTCTATGACGGAGGACCCACGTTCTCCGAGTCGACGGACGACCGCCGTCAGGTGGCCGTTGGCATGTCGAGCGACGCGGCCGGCCGCGGACGGCGTGGGGCCAGCGGGAGGTGACGACCTTGCCTCGTGTGTAGAAGGCGACACCCTCAGGACCGTGGATGTGGTGCTCGCCGAACAGCGAGTCCTTCCAGCCGCCGAACGAGTAGAACGCCATCGGCACC
Organism: Acidimicrobiales bacterium; assembly: GCA_050744245.1. Lineage (GTDB taxonomy): Bacteria > Actinomycetota > Acidimicrobiia > Acidimicrobiales > JBOGGX01 > JBOGGX01. Next base: position 11,473 of record JBOGGX010000238.1, on the reverse strand, counting down.
GGCAAGGGCACGTTGACGCCGATCATGCCGACGTGCACGCCCCTCGTGAACTGGCGGGCCGCGCCGCCGTCGGACGTGAAGATCGCGGTGCCGTTGCCGTAGGGGTTGGCGTTGATGAGGTCGATGGCCTCCTCCACGGTGCCGGTCTCGTAGCCGGGGACGACGATGTCGCGGCCGTCCACCGTGACCGCCGCGCCCTGCCGCTCGCCGAGTCGATGAGGCCCAGGATCCGGTCGCGGGCGTCGGCGGTCACCACCGGGCCCATCTCGCTGCTCGGGTCGAGCCCCGGACCGACGCGTACCTCCTCCGCCTTCGGGTTCAGCACCCCCATGAGCGCGTGGCCGGCGGTGCCGACCGCGGTCGTGGCGGAGATGGCCATGCACCGCTCGCCGGCCGAACCGAACGCGGCCGCGGCCAGGTGGTCTGATGCCGGCGGCGACGCCGAGCGGCTGGCGGAACGAGAACGTGTCGACGCCGGTCGACACCTGATCGGAGTACTCGCCCGTGAGCAGGGTCGGCACCCCGCAGGCGAACTCGACCACCTCGAGCCCCCGGTGGACCTCCGCGGGCGTCGGAGAGAGCACCTTGCCGTGCTCGTCCGAGACGATCGCGGCCAGCTCATCGACCAGCTCGCGGAACGCAAACAGGATCTTCGTGCGCCGGCTGATCGACGTGTCCGACCAGGTGGTGAAGGCGTCGGCGTCGGCGACACGGCCTGGTCGACGTCGCCGGGCTCGGGAAGCACGACCTCGGCCTGCTGCTCGCCGGTGGCCGGGTTCCACACCGGGCCGACCCGGCTCGAGTCCCCGGGCGTTGCCTTGCCACCGATCCAGTGCTCGATCGTCCTCATTGGTATGTTCCTGTCGTCGAGCTCGAAGGCCGCCCCCTGCAGCCCGCCGCGGTTCATCGACCCGACGACGACCTTCTGGTCGAGCGCCCCGAGCAGCAGCAGGTCTTCCAGGATGTCGGCCGTACCCAGGACGCCGTCGACGCCCGGACGATCCAGCGCGGCAACGAGCCGGGCGAGCAGCTCCTCCCGGTCCGCCATCGCCGCCGGGTCGTCGCCGACGGCGAGGGCGCCGCGGGCCGGATGGTCGGCCGCGATGAGCAGCAGCCGGCCGTCGCCCGCGAGCAGGGCCGGGCGCCACCGGCGCCCGGCGGCCCGCTCCACGATCGCCTCGGGTCGTCTGGCGCGAACGTCGCGGACCGTCGCCAGATCGATCGACGGTCGCGGGCTCAAGGCTGGGCCTCGGCCATCGCCGCCTCCACCTCGGCCGTGCTGGGCATCGCCGTCGAGCACTCCAGCCTCGACGCCACCAGGGCGCCGGCGACGTTGGCGAACCTCAGCGTCCGCTCCAGCGGCCAGCCGGCCAGGAGCCCGTGGCAGATGGCGCCGCCGAACCCGTCGCCCGCCCCGAGGCCGTTCACCACCTCGACCGGGTAGGGCGCGACCTCGACCGTGGCCCGGCCGTGTGGCCCAACACCCCCTTGGGCCCCTGCTTGACGATCGCCAGGCTGACCCCGGCCGCGAGCATGGCCTCGGCCGCGGCGAGGGGCTCCCGCGTACCCACGGCCACCTCGCACTCGTCCAGGTTGCCGACGGCGACGGTGACGTGGGCGAGCGCCCGCCGGATCTGGGCGCGGGCCTGCTCGGCACCGGTCCAGAACTTCGGGCGTAGTCGAGGTCGAGCACGGTGATCGGCGTCCGGGCCCGGGCCGCGAGCGCGTCGAAGTGGGCGGTGCGGCTCGGCTCTTGGGACAGACCGGTGGCCGTGATCCAGAACACGCCGGCGGCGCGGATGGCGTCGAGATCGAGCTCGTCGCTCAGGATCTCGAGGTCGGGCGCCTTGGGTGCCCGATAGAAGTAGAGGGGGAAGTCGTCGGGGGGAAATATCTCGCAGAAGACCACCGGCGTCGACCGTCCGGCCACGCTCCCGACGTAGCGGTCGTCGACCCCGAGATCTGCCAGGGCGCGATGGACGAAGCGGCCGAACGGATCGTCGCCCGTCCTGGTGATCACCGCGCTGCGCCGGCCGTGCCTGGCCGCGGCGACGGCGACGTTGGTGGCGCTGCCGCCGAGGAACTTGCCGAACGTCTCGACCTCATCGAGGCCGACCCCGACCTGGAGGGGGTAGACGTCGATGCCGACGCGCCCCATGGTCAGGACGTCGAAGCCCGCGGCTTGCTCCTCGCGCCTGGGTTCCACGGCGTGAACGGGTCCCCCTCCGAGCCGGCGACCCGCTCAGCCTAGATGGCGGTTGCCCAGTCAACCGTATGTCACTATGTCAGAACAATTCAGACGGAGCGGGAAAGGGCAAAGCCAATGGCGGGACCCGGTGGCGGTCCCGTCACGACGCGCCCAGGGTGATCTCGAGGCTATAGCGGCTGGCCCGGTAGAGGTGGGCGCCGTACTCGATCGCCCGACCCCGTTGGTCCCAGGCCGTGCGCTCCATCGTGAGCAGCGGCGCTCCCCGCCGCTCGTGCAACACCTTGGCCTCGGCCGGCGTCGCCCCCCGGGCCCCGACCAGCTGCGTGGCCACCTTGGGCGCGACGTTGTCGCGGCGGAGCGCGGCGTAGAGGCCGCCGGCGGTCAGGTCGTCTTCGGTCAGCTCCAGGCCGTCGACCGGCAGCCAGTTGTGCATCAGCGCCAGCGGCTCATCGCTGGCGTACCGCAGCCGCTCGACGACGTAGACCTCGTCCCCCGGCGCGAGATCGAGCCGCCTGGCGATCTCGACCGTGGCCGGGCCGATTCGAAACGCCAGCACCTCGGTGCGCGGGCGCCGTCCCGACTTCTCCAGCTCGTCGTAGAGGCTGGTGAAGGCCTCGCGGCGGCGCACGGCGGGCGGCAGCACGAGCGTGCCGACGCCCCGCTGGCGGGAGACGAGGCCGCCGTCGACCAGGAACTGAATGGCGCTGCGGACCGTGGGCCGGGACACGCCGAGCTGGTTGGCCAGCGCGATCTCGTTCTCGAGCCGGTCGCCCGAGTGGAGCCGGCCCGAACGGATCTGCGCCTCGAGCTGTTGGGCCAGCTGGTAGTAGAGGGGAACCGGGCTGGCCTTGTCGATCAGCACCGTCGGCCGATTCGCTCCCATAGGCGTGCGAATCTAGCGCGTTTGACCGAACATCATGACAATCTTCCGGCCGAGCGGGCGGCGGCGACGGCCCGGTTCGGTGTCACACGGGTCTCGTAGGGTGTCAGGAGTGGACAGCTGGACCCCACCGCCCGACGAACCGCACCTGTTCGCCTGGTGGCAACCGCTGATGACGTTCGCCCGGCTGGCGCGGGCCGACGAGGTGCCGTGGCTCCTGTTCGCCGACGAGTTCCGACTCGTCCGTCGGTTCGACCGTCCGGGCCGCCCCTCGATCTGGGTCTACGTCCACGCGCGGGGGAGCGACGAGCTGATGGTCGACGAGTCGGGCACGGCCTACAAGTTCATCGCGTACCGCCGCGGGCCCAGCCCGGGGCGGTTCGCACCGATCGACGTCTTCACCGCCGTGTGGCGGGCCGGCCTGCCCTACGTGATCGACCCCGAGGTGATCGACGAGCGGCCTCGGTGGCGGTACGACGACGTGGTGAGGCCCGACCAGGTCGAGCGGCCCGACCCTTTGCCGGCTCGACGGACGCGCCGTCGCACCCGTCGCCGGGCCGACCACCTCCGCCTGGTCGCCCCGTCCGAGCCCTGACCGGCGACCGCCGCAGGGTTGCGACGGGCGAGGACCGCACCCCATTCGACGTTCGACGCGCGATCGACCAGAGAACGCAGCGAGCCTCGTGCAGGCGCCTGGTGTAGGCCACGTGCAGCTCGTCCCATCCGTGGTTCTTGGCGTCGTCGCCGACGATGCGCCCGATGGGTGCGCCGGCGAGCAGGTGCTCGGCGACGACGAGACACAGATGCCAGCCGGCCGCCACCTTCGGCGCCAGTTCGACGTCGTCGACCGTGTGCCGCAGCGTCAGGCGCGTTCCCGCATCGGTGGCCGCCAACTCCCACACCAGCAGATCGTCTCCCCGGGTGTACTCGCGCAGGGTCGGTCGCTCGGCGCTCCGCACGACGGCCGGGAGGTCCTCCTCGACGTCACCGTCGGTCATCGTCAAGGTGGCCGCGCCGGGGCGGCCGAGATCACGATCGGCGGTGAACGGAGCCCATTGGCCGAGCCGGTCCGGTCGGTCAGGGCCGCCACACCCGCTCCGGCCGATGCTGGATGTCGCGGACGAACACGAGCGTCCAGCGCTCGCCCGCCGCCAGACACTCGACGTCGGCCAGCGGACCCGGGTCGAACGTTGTCGGGTTCATGGTTCCTCCTGGTTGTCGAGGTGACGCTCGAGCGCGTCGAGGTGCCGGGCCCACAGCCGGCGGTAGGGCTCGAGCCACTCGTCGAGCGCTTCGAACCGATGGGCTTCGACCCGGTAGATGCGGCGCTGCGCGGCGACCCGGCACGACACGAAGCCGGCGTCGCGCAGCACCTTGAGGTGCTTGGAGATCGTCGGTTGGCTGACCGTGAGCGAGTCGACGAGGTCGCCCACGCTGCTGTCGGACGCTCGCAGCTCGTCGAGGATCCGGCGTCTGGTCGGCTCGGCGAGCACGGCGAAGGCGTCGACCGGCATGCGGAAGACTATGCCTCAAGGAGCATATGCCTGTCAAGGCATACAAGGGGCGATGCCGCGGCCGGTAGGGTGTCGGGCACCACCGAATCCTGGTGCCATCGCTCCCGTGCCTCCACGATCTCTGCCCCGGCCTCGCCACGCGGCGGCCCTGGCCGTCCTGCTGCTGTGGTCGGTCACCCTCGGGGTGGTCGCGACCGCACCGGCGCCCGGCCGGAGCCCGCCCGTCACCGACCTGTCGTGGTGGTTCGCCGGTGACCAGAACGAGCAGGGTCCGTCCGAAGCCACCGGCGACGGCGATCGCCCGGCGTCCAGCCCGATCGACGCGGTGCGGTCACGGCTGCGCCCCTCGATCCCGGCGGTGCTGGCCTGGGGCATCGGCGTGGCCATATCGGCCGGTCGGTTGCTCGTCGTGGCCCTGGTCGCCGCCCGGGTCGCCGCCTCACCCGGTCGCCGCCCGACGGGTCGGGCGCCTCCCCTCGCGAGTGCCGTCGTCTGAGCGGACTCGTGCCCGGGACGTTCCCGGCACGTCGTGAGGCCCCCGAAGGGGGGCGATCGGAGAGGTGATCAACGTGGACGGCTCGCTCTGGTGGCAGCTCGCTCTGGTGGGCGTGCTGATCGTGATCAACGCTGCGTTCGCGGGGGCCGAGATCGCGCTCGTGTCGCTGCGCGAGCACCAGTTGCAGCGTCTGGCCGACCAGAGCGAGACGGGTCGGGTCCTGGCCCGCCTGGCGCGCGACCCCAACCGGTTCCTGGCCACGATCCAGGTCGGCATCACGCTGGCCGGCTTCCTGGCGTCGGCCACCGCTGCGGTCGCCCTGGCCGAGCCCCTCGTCGGCGCCCTGTCCTTCCTCGGAGGGGCGGCCGAGCCGGTGGCCATCGTGCTCGTCACGCTCGTACTCACCTTCGTGACCCTGGTCGTCGGTGAGCTGGCGCCCAAGCGGGTGGCCATGCAGCGGTCGGAGCGATGGGCCATGATCGCGGCCCGCCCGCTGGCCGGGCTGGCCCGGGCGGCCCGCCCCGTCGTGTGGCTCCTGGGCCGATCGACCGACGCCGCCGTACGGCTGATGGGTGGCGATCCGACGCGGCATCGAGACGAGGTCACCGAGGAGGAGCTGCGCGACCTCCTGGTGTCGAAACGCAGCTTCACGCCGGAGCAGCGGGCGATCATCTCCGGCGTGTTCGAGATCGCGGACCGGTCGCTGCGCATGGTGCTCGTCCCGCGCCGCGACGTGGTCGCGATCAGGGCCGACCAACCGGTGGCGGAGGGGCTCGACGTTCTCGTGGCCACCGGTCACTCGAGGGCGCCGGTGGTGGAGGACGATCTCGACGCGGTGGTCGGGATCGTCCACTGGCGCGATCTCGTTCGGCCCGCCCGTGACGAGCCGGTGGCCGGCGTGGTGCGGCCGGCGACGGTGCTGCCCGAGACGGTCGGGGTCATCGACGCGCTGCGCCAACTACAGGCTGATCGCGAGCAGATCGCGGTCGTCGTCAACGAGTACGGCGGCACGGAGGGGATCGTCACCATCGAAGACCTGATCGAGGAGCTCGTCGGGGAGATCTACGACGAGAGCGATCCCGACGTGCTCGCCGTCGAGTGGGCACCCGACGGCACCGTGCTCCTCGACGGCGGCTTCCCGGTCCACGACCTGTCCGACCTCGGCATCGAGCTGCCCGAGGGCGACTACGCGACCGTCGCCGGTCTGCTCCTCGATCGGCTCGGCCACATCCCCGAACGCCCGGGCGCGAGGGTGCGCATCGACGGCTGGCAGCTCGAGGTGGCCGAGGTCGACGGCCGCGCCATCAGCCGCGTCCGCGTGCGGCGCGTGCCCTGAGCCTCGGGGACATGGACGCGCCGGTGGAGACGACCGGGGCGTCGCGGTCACCCGGCGAGCGGGCCCATTCGTCCTCGTCAACGAGTCGGATCGGGAGTCGCCGCCGGCGACGATCCACCCCGACCACCGGGGCTGAGCTCACCGACCGGTCCATGGCGGAGCTGGCTCAGGGCCAACAGGAGCAGGAGCACCGACAGCATCCCGGCCCGACGAGCGAGGCCGCCGTCGCCGACTCGAGCTCGCCGTTGTCGACCCCGATCGCGGTCACGGCCACGATGATTGGCAGGGCGGTCGCGCTGAACAGGACGATCGCCCGCCGGTCACCGGCAGCAGCAGCAGCGCTCCGGCGTCGTCGGTGAGCGCCTGAAGGTCGTAGGTGATGCCGGTGTTGATGAAGAAGATCGGCACCAGGAACCCGAACCCGGCGGCCTCCAGCTTCGACTCGACCTGCTCGGCCATGGTGTCGTCGGCCCTGGCCAGCAGGACGCGGAACAGCACGCCGGCGGCGAAGGCTCCGAGCAGCATGTCGATGCCGAGCCAGATGCCCATCGCGCTCAGGGCGGCCATGAGCAGTATGACCAGCCGCACCGCGAACTGGCCGCTCGAGTGAAGCGTGGCCTGGATGAGTGCGTGGGTCCGATGGCCGCCGCGCCCCGCGAGCCAGATCGCCGCGCCGGCCACGATGGCGAAGGCCACGAGGAACACCGTCGCCGTGCCTGGCGTGCGGCCGCTGAGGAACAGCGAGATGGCAGGGAGCGGGCCGAACTCGCCGGCCGCGCCGACGGCGATGACCGCCCGCCCGAACGGTGTCCGCAGCTCCCCCGCGTCGCGCAGCACCGGCATGATCGTGCCCAGCGCGGTCGAGGACAGGGCCACACCAGCCACCTAGACGCCGGCCTCGGCGTCGCCGGCGAGCACCACCCCGACCAGCACGCCGGCGGTGATCGAGATCAGCCAGCCCAGCCCGGCCCGTTGCAGGGGTCGACCCTTGATCTGGGCGAAGTCGATCTCGCGGCCCGCGAGGAAGAACAAGGTGACGAGGCCGAGGTCGGCCATCGTCGAGGTGAACGGCTCGATCTCGACCCAGTCGAGCAGGGCCGGGCCGATCAGGACGCCGAGCAGGATCTCGAAGACGACGAGCGGGATCCTGACGATCGGCGACAGCGCGTTGGCCAGCAACACCGCGCCCACCGCCGCCGCGGGAACCAGGATCAGGGTGGGCAGATCGAGTTCCAATGCGATCGTCCTCCGCGGTGCCTTGTGCGCCGCTCGCCGCGCCGGCGAGACCGAAGGCGTCCGATGACCAGGGTGGGCAGAGTCATCATGGCCGACAGGGGTTCGCAGGTCGCGGCCTCGGCCGGGAGGGCGGCCCGACCGCTACGGAACGAGGACGGTCTTGCCCATCGTGGCCCTGCTCTCGATGGCCCGGTGGGCGGCCGCGGCCTGAGCCAGCGGGAAGCGCTGGCCGACCAGCGGGACGAGCCGGCCGGAGGCCAGTTCGGCGAGGGACGCGTCCTCGAAGGCCCGGAGCCCGCCCGGATGCTTTGTGATCCGCGCCCCGATCGCGGCCGACACCGTCAGCCCGCGCGTGAACAGGTCGCCGACGGTCAGCTCGAGCGGCTCGCCCGATGAGAAGCCGAACAGGATGAGCCGACCCCCGACCCCCACCAGTTCCAGGGATTGGCGGCCGAGCCGGCCGCCCACGCCGTCGAGGGCAACGGTGATCTCACGATCGCCGATCGCAGCCCGCACGGTTGCCGGCCAGTCGGGCTCCAGGTAGTCGACGGCGACGTCGGCACCGAGCCGACGCACCTGTTCGACCTTGGCCGCCCCGCCGGCGGCGCCGATCGAGAACCCGCCGACGTTGGCGACGGCCTGGATGAGCAGGCTGCCGAGACCGCCGGCGGCGGCCGTGATCAGCACGACGTCGTCTGGGCCGAGCTCGGCGACGTCGAGGATCGCCACCGCGGTCCGGCCCGTGCCGATCATCGCCACCGCGGCCTCGTCGGCGACGTGGTCGGGCAGCGCATGGAGCGAGGCGGTGTCAACCACGGCCAGCTCGGCATAGCCGGCGCCCCCGATGCCGAGGTGGGCCACCACCCGGCGTCCGACCCAGCCGTCGTCGACGTCGGCCCCGACGGCATCGACCACGCCGGCCACCTCTCGCCCGGGAATGGCCGGCAGCTCCGGCAACGGAAAGGCCATGGCCCCGGTCGCGCCCGAGCGGATCGACGTGTCGACGAAGTGAATGCCGGCGGCGCCGACCGCGATCCGCACCTGGTTGGGCTCCGGCTTCGGATCCGCGACCGCTTCGTAGCGCAGGTTCTCAGCCGGCCCGAACTCGTGAAGCTGGATGGCGTGCATGGCGAGGACGGTACGACCTCAAGCGAACTTGAGGTCAAGCGGTCGTCGGCGCCCGGCCTCCGACCTCCCACAGCGTCTTGCGGTAGCCCTGTCCGTCGAGACGGCTCCGTTCACCGGTGCCACAGGTTTCTCAAGGGTTCGATCGTGGCTTGGGGCGGTTGCCAGCAGCCGAAGATGGCGTTCGGCGTGGTAGGCGGCGCGCCTGAGACCCGCACGGTGTAGCCCATGCCGCGAGCGGTGTGGATGAGGCGCGGTGGGCAACCGTCGGCCGTGCCGCGCAGGTGACCGGTGTGCGTCTCGGCGCCCCAGACATGGTCGGCAACTCGAGTTTGCGGTTGGGCCCGCCGGCTACGCTGACGATCGGCGAGCCAGGAGCGCCACCGGTCCGCGGGAAGGGCCCAGCCCGCCTGGACGAGGCAACGCAACCGAAGCAGCGCCCCTTTCCTGCCCGAGCATGCGGACGCCGGGCTCCTCGGAAAGGAGGCAGTCGTGACCACCCACTCGCTCCCAGCCCGGCCCGACCTCGAACGACTCAAGCGTTCGGCCAAGACGCTCCGAGATGACGTGCGGCGGGGCTCGCCCGTGGCCATCGAGCGGGTGCGGGAGCACCACCCCCGGCTCGGCGAGCTCACCGCCGGGTCACGTGCGGCCACCGGCTTCAAGCTGGCCGACGCCCAGCTCACGGTCGCCCGTCGCTATGGCTTCCCCTCCTGGCCCAGGCTGACCGGCTTCGTCGATGTCGTCAACCGGCTTAGCCGCTCACCCCACGAGCAGCCGGTGGGCCAACCCCTGGCCGACGACGCGGCCCGAGCCGACGAGCTGCTCAGGCTGGCGTGCCTCAACTACGGGGCCGACGACGCGGCCCGTCCGGCGCAGGCCCGGCTGCTGCTCTCGGCCCATCCCCACCTGGCTCGATGGTCGATCCACACCATGGCCGCGGTGGGCGACGCGGCCGCAGCCGGCGTGTTGCTCGACGCCGATCCGCGCCAGGCCGACCGCCTCGGCGGCCCGTTCGGCTGGGAACCGTTGCTCTACGCCGCCTACTCCCGCCTCGACGACGGCGACCCGGCCCACGACACCCTCGAGGTGGCCCGGCTGCTGCTGGCCAACGGCGCCGATCCCAACGCCGGCTTTCTCTGGGACGGTCTCGTCCCGCCGTTCACCGCCCTCACTGGGGCCTTCGGACGGGGCGAGGGGGCCCAGCCGCCGCACCCACGGTCGCTGGAGCTCGCCCGCCTGCTCCTCGAGGCCGGCGCCGACCCCAACGACAGCCAGACCGTCTACAACTGCGGTCCGGGCGACATGGCCACCGACGACACCGAGTTCCTGGGGCTGCTCATCGAGTTCGGCTTCGGGAGGGGCGACGGAGGACCGTGGTTCCGGCGGCTGGCGCCCGAGTATCCGACGCCGTCTGAGCTCATGGCCGAGGCGCTCCAACACGCGGCCCAGGCCGGCCTGGTTCGCCGCACCCGTCTGCTCCTGGCCAACGGCGCCGATCCCGACGGCCGGGGTGGTCATCCGCTCTACGGCGGCCGGACCGCCTACCAGGCCGCCGTCCTGCACGGCAACGTCGAGGTGGCGGGACTCCTCGTCGACGCCGGCGCGGCCCCTTCGGGGGTCGACCCGCTCAGCCGGTTCGTCGGTGTCTGCATGGCGGGTGACCAGGCCGCGGTCGATGCCGCCCTGGCGGACGACCCGTCGCTCCTCGAGCGCGCCCTCCTCCTCCGCCCGGACCTGGTCGCCCGGGCCAGTGAGTTGGGCCGACCGGACGCGGTGCGGCTCATGGTCGACCTCGGGTTCGACGTCAACGCCCGCCACCGGACGACGGCGCTGCACGAGGCGGCGTGGCGGGGTGATGTCGGCCTGGCCCGGGTGCTGGTCGAGCTGGGCGCAGACCCGTCCGCCACCGACACCGAGCACGACTCGACGCCGCGGGGGTGGGCCGAGTACGGCGGCCAGGCCGAGATGGCCGCCTACCTTGCCGGCCTCGAATCGGGTTGACCCGGCCGGCGAGCGGGTCGGCCCGCTACGTTCTGCCGGCGTGGCCGACGGGCTCGACGAACGGATCGCGGGGCTGTACCTGCTGCCGCCGGACGAGTTCGTCACGGCCAGAACTGCTCTGGTCAAGGAGCTGAGGTCGGCGGGGGAGCGGGAGGCGGCGGGTGCGGTGGCCAAGCTCAGGAAGCCGACCGTGGTCGCCTGGGCGCTCAACCAGCTGCGCCGGGCCGATCCCGAGGCGCTCGCCGACTTCGGCCAAGCGGTCGACCGGCTGCGCCAGGCCCAGGACCAGGCCCTGGCCGGTGACCGCACGGTCGACCTACGGGCCGCCCTCGGCGAGCGGCGCGAGCATTCGGGGGCCCTCATCCAGGCCGCGTCACAGGCGCTGAGGGACATCGGACGCGACCCCGACCCCCATCTGGCCGCGTTGGGGGCGACGGTCGAAGCGGCCGCGTCCGATCCCGCCGTCGGCGAGCTGCTGCGCACCGGCCGGCTCACGACCGAGCGCTCGGCTCCGGGCTTCGACCCTGACGCCTGGGCCGTGCCCGTCCCTCCGGACCCACGGCCCGCATCGCTCAAGAAGGCCCGGGACGAACCCGGGGTGGCGCGGGCTCTCACCAAGGAGGCGCGCCAGGCGGCGGCCGCGGCCGAGCGCGCGTTCAAGGCGGCCGAGCGG
>JBOGGX010000237.1:0-2333 GCA_050744245.1 Acidimicrobiales bacterium | reverse complement strand
GGACAGCAGGACGTACAAAGGAAGCCAACAGCCCCCTGGGCATACCGGAGCGGAGAGTCTGATTCAGAAGGTTGGCGGGACGCTGAGTCCGACGTGGGTCGAGTGGCTCATGGGGTGGCCTTCAGGGTGGACCGACTTAAAGCCCTCGGCAATGGCCAGGTGCCCCAGTGCGCTGCCGAGGCATGGCGCAGGCTGACCGCATGACCGCGCGTGATCTGCCGACGCCCGCACGCCCCACGGCCCTCGATCGCCTGATCGCCTGGCTCGATCCGGTCGCCGGCTTGCGCCGCCAGCAGGCGCGGCAGTTCTCCGCCTTCCTGGGCGGCTACACCGGCGCCTCGCACAGCCGGCGTACCCTGGCCGGCTGGCAGACGCTGTTGGGCAGCGCCGATAAGGATACGCTCTACGATCTGCCGATGCTGCGCCAGCGCTCCCGCGACCTGGTGCGCAACCACCCAATAGCGACCGGCGCCTTGCAAACCAACGTCACCCGCGTGGTCGGCACCGGGCTGGTGCTGCAATCGCGGGTGCACCGGGAGCTGCTGGGCTTAAGCGAAGAGGAGGCCTCGCGCTGGCAACGGCGCACCGAGCAGGAGTTCGCCTTGTGGGCCGGCTCGGAGTCCTGTGACCTCACCCGCACGCTGGACTTCTACGGGCTGCAGGCGCTGGTGTTTCGTTCTACCCTGGAGTCGGGGGACTGCTTCGCGCTGCTGCCCTCGGTGGAGCGCCGCGGCACGCCCTATCGCCTCACGGTGCAGGTGATCGAGGCCGATCGGGTGAGCAATCCCGCAGGCCGCGCGGATACGCCCGAGCTCGCCGCCGGGATCGAGCGCGATCCGCAAGGCGCGCCCCTAGCCTATCACGTGTGTAGCCGTCACCCCGGTGACTACCTCGCGGCCGCCAACCGATGGACCCGGGTGCCGGCGTTCGGGGCCCGCACGGGGCGGCGTACCTGCCTGCACCTGGTCGAGCAACTGCGCCCCGGCCAGAGCCGCGGCGTGCCTTATCTGGCCCCGGTGATCGAGCCTCTGCGGCAACTGGGGCAATACACCGAGGCGGAGCTGACCGCGGCCATCGTGGCCGGCTTCTTCGCGGTGTTTGTGAAATCCGACGCCGGCGAGGGGCTATCGCCCTTTGAATCGGCGACCACCGGCGCCGCGCCCGCGGAGGATAAAACGGCGGAGTCCTGGGACGGGAGTTTGTCGCCCGGCCTGGTGGCCGACTTGGCTAAGGGCCAGTCCATCGAGACCGCCAACCCGATGCGCCCGAACAGCAGCTTCGATCCGTTTTGTCTGGCGGTGTTGCGCCAAGTCGGGGTCGCGCTCGGGCTGCCCTTCGAGGTGTTGATCAAGCACTTCACCGCCAGCTACAGCGCCGCGCGCGCGGCCCTGCTCGAGGCCTGGGCGTTTTTCAAGATGCGACGGGCGTGGCTGGCCGGGCGCTTCTGCCAGCCCGTCTATGCCAGTTGGATGGAGGAGGCGGTCAGCCTCGGGCGGATCGCGGCGCCGGGGTTTTTCGACGATCCGTTGAAGCGCTGGGCTTATCTGGCCAGCCAATGGGTCGGCGATGGGCCGGGGGCTATCGATCCGCTGAAGGAGGTGCAGGCGGCGGACAAACGCATTGACATCGGGATCACCACCCGGTCCGAAGAGACCCTGGCCTACGACGGCGGGGACTGGGAAACCCGCCATCTGCAAGCCGCGAAAGAGCACCGCTTGCGGGAGGCCGCCGGGCTGCTCAAGCCGCCAGTGAGTGCGCCGCGGAACGAAACACGGGAAGAACCCAGCGACGAACCAAGCTAGGAGAAATTCAAGCCATGCGACTGATCGACATCATGACCGCTCCCTGGGCCATCGTGCCGGAGAAGCTGATCGAGATCCGCACCATCTACGAGACCCATCTGCGGGGGGAGAAGATCGATCTCAAGCAGCTCGAGGCGCGCTTGGGCGAGCCCCTGGCGCCTACCGAGCAGGGCTACAGCGTCGAGCACGGGGTGGCCATTATTCCCATCGAGGGCGTGATCGGTAAGAAGATGAATTTGCTTACCCGGATCTCCGGCGGCGCCTCGACCCAATTGATCAGCCGCGATCTGCAGGCGGCGCTGCGCGATCGGGCGGTGCACCAAATCGTGCTTAAAATCGACTCCCCCGGAGGCTCGGTGGACGGCACCCAGGAGCTGGCGCGCGAGGTGCGCGAGGCGGCGGCTGCGAAACCGATCATCGCTTATGCCGACGGGATGATGGCCTCCGCGGGCTATTGGATCGGGGCGGCGGCCGATGAGATCTACATCAGCGGCAACACGGCCCAGATCGGAGCCATCGGGGTGGTCGCCA
>JBOGGX010000236.1:0-5292 GCA_050744245.1 Acidimicrobiales bacterium | reverse complement strand
ACGCGGTACAGCAGGTCGTCCACGGCCACGATGCCGACGCAGGGGCCGCGGGTGTCCGCGTGCGGTGCGGTGATGCACGCAACGGTGAGCCCGGCGTCGGCGGCGCGCGCCATCCAATGGTCGAGGCAGGTGAGCGCCCAGTCTGGTCCACGCGGTGTTGGTGCGGCTCCCCACACGTCACAGGGGTCGACGTCAGTGGTTCGGGGTGGCGCGCCGATCACGGGGGCGGGCGACGCGGAGGTGCGCGTGTCGTGGGTCTGGCCATCGCCTGGTGCGAGCGCGGCGAGCACTTCGTCGGTCAGGAACTGGTATTTGCGCCCTCCCGGCACCCGACGGCCGGGGAGGCGTCCGTCACGCACCATGAGCAGGACGGTCCTGGGATTCATGCCGAGCAGCTCGGCGACACCGGCGGTGTCGAGCACCGGCGGTAGCCGACCGGCGTGGAGGAGCTGCATGCGCACGCCTTTCGCAATTCTTCCAAGAAACGTAATCTATCGGACAATAGCGTAGTCTAGCGATGAGAAGCGCGCGATCGGGAGGTGGGAGATGCCGGTTCCGGACCGGGCCGGGAGACCAAGCGTTGACGGTAGCCACCGCCTGGAGACCTTCGGTCTGGCCGCCATCGCAGCGGTTGTGGTCCTCGCGCTGAGCATGCTCGCCGCCGCCCACTTCGCCACATACCTGGCTGGGGATCCGCCGTTTCGGGCGGGGCTTGCCGACGCGGCCGTGGCCATCGTGCGGTTGCCGTCCACGCTCGGCGAGCCCGCAGCGGCCTGGGAGCCCGAACAGGCGGCTGCCTTACCAGGCCCGGCTCCCTACTACGGCTGCCTCGCCGCAACGATCGGGCTTGTCTCGGCGGTGATCGCCCTGACCGTTCGGGCGTGGCGTTCGCTCGGCCGGGATCGTCATCCTCTCGGCGTCGAACCGCATGCCGGCCTGGCCAGGCCGAGCGACCTCCAACGGCTCGTGGTCCGGCAGCCGCAGTGCGGCCGCTTGACGCTTGGTCGTGTCGCCGGTCGGCTCGTCGCCGCCGAACCACAGGCCAGCCTGGCGGTGGTTGGACCGACCGGGTGCGGAAAGAGCGCGGGGTTCGCCATCCCAGCCCTGCTCGAGTGGGATGGTCCCGTCATCGCCACCTCCGTGAAGACCGACTTGCTCACGGCCACCCTGCGCCGCCGCAGCGCCCTCGGGCGGGTGTGGATCTTCGACCCCACCGGGGCGACCCCGCACCGACCGGCACGATGGAGTCCGTTGGCGACCTGCACAACCTGGCATGGCGCCATCCGCATGGCGGCGTGGCTGACCGAGGCGGCCAAGGGTCGGCTCCAGTCGGTCACTGATGAGGAGTACTGGATGAGCCAGGCCCGCAAGGCCCTGGCCCCCCACCTGTACGCCGCAGCCCTCAGCGGTGCCACCATGCGCTCGTGGTCCGGTGGATCGACTCCCAGGACCAGGAACAGGTTCGGCTGGCCCTGCAGCGCCAGGCCGGTGTCATCGATGAGGTCGAGCAGATGCTCGGCAGACCGGAGACCGATGACGAACGCCGGCAACTTGAACCCCACACCCGGGCTGACATCGTCGAGCAGATCCGCGAGGTCCTGCGGGCCGACGCTGGGCGGCGGGCCGAGCTGGCCGATCAGCGAGTGATCCACTGGCCTCTCGACATGCAAGAGCAGCTCGACGAGCGCATCGCCAACGAGGTCGAGGCGAGGCTGCGGCGCACGGTCGAAGCCAACGTGGTCGCTGCCGCCCGCAGCCGGGGCGACCTTGACGCTCTCGTTTCGGTCGAGTCGCTGTGGGCGCAGGAGGACCGGCTGCGGGGCAGCATCTACGCCACCGTCCAGAACGTGCTCCTCGTCTACACCGACCCCCAGGTCGCCGACGCGACCAGCCGAGCCGATGTCGACATCGACGAATGGCTCGCCGGATCGAACACCATCTACGTGGTGGCTACCGCCGACGAACAGGACCGGCTGCGCCCCGCACTGACGGTCCTCATCCAACAGGCGGTGCGGCGGGCCTACGAGGTCGCCAACGCGTTGGGCGGCTCACTGGCCCGTCCGTGCCTGCTCCTCCTGGACGAGGCGGGGAACATCGCGCCGCTCCGGGACCTGCCCAGCTACGCGGCCACGGCCCGCAGCCACGGCATCAGCCTCGTGTCAATCTGGCAGGATCTTGCGCAGATAAGGGCACTCTATGGTCATCGAGCGCAGGTAGTGATCAACAACCACCGGGCCAAGATCTTCGGGAGTGACAACGACGATCCCGACACCCTCGAGTTCGTGAGCCGCCTCGTCGGCGACCGCCAGGTCATCGAGCGCAACTACTCGGCCGAGGTGACGGGCAACGGCCGGCGCTCGGTGACCGAGCACCCCACCTACCGGCGCACGCTCCCGCTGGATGTCCTGCGCCGCATGCCTCGTGGGAATGCCCTGCTCATCTACGGTTCGCAGCTCCCGGCCCACCTCGAACTGCGCCCGTGGTACTCCGAGTCCCGGCTGCGTGCCCTCGCTGGGGTGAAGCCTGAAACTGCCGATTCCGGATGAGCGCCGTCCGCCCCGAGGCGGCGGCCATGGCCGCCGCCGTTCCCTACGGCCGCTTCGTCTTGGACGAAGCGGCGTAGTCTGTGTCGCTCAAAACACGGGTGGTGGGGGCGGACGTGGGTATCAGCGAGGGCGGTCGTCGGAGCGGCCTTCAGACCTTCGGAGTTCGGGTTCATCGTGTGGGGGGTGTCGAAGCGAGGTGGCGCTGGATCAGTCGGGCCAGGGATCGGAACGGAGCCAGGTGGGGAAGGCGGGCTAGGAGCAGCCCAGCGTCGAGCACCCGGGCAACGCTCGGCTCGACGGGCACTTGGGCGATGACTGGCACCCCGAGCAAGTCGGCCACGTCCACCGCGGTAATCGCCCGGCCGGGCTCGGCCAGCAGGATCACCCCGTCGGCCCGCCAGCCGGCGTCAACCGCGACTCTCAGGCTCGTGTAGCACGGTCCGCGCACCACCAGCCAGCGGGTCCAGACGCCGCCCAGGTCGAACTCCGTGGCGATGTCGTCCGCGCGTCCGACGTCGGCAACCACCACGGGCGTCGCTGGCGGTGTAGCCCAACCGAGCGGTGCGGAGGCAAGCGTGAGCCAGGGTGCGAGCTCGATCCCACGGCCGGGCAGGGCCGCGGGGCTGGTGGCGGTGAGGGCGTACACGTCGTCGGGGCGTGATGCGACCAGGGCCGTGTCGGCGTGTCCGGCGGCCAGTACCGCCAGCACGGTCGCCACCGTGGTCGCTCCCTGGCCGCCTCGGGCGCCGGCGACGGCGATCCGCCATGACTCCCGGCTCGGATCGGCGGGCTCGTCAGGCCAGCCCGGCTCCGCCGTCCTGCCCGAGCTGCCAGACGTCGTGTCGGTCATCGTCGCTACGGCCCTACGCGGCGACGGCGGCGGGCGTGTGGTTCCGGTCGGGTGGCCGGTCGAGGAACTCGACGGTGGTGGCGACCACCCGATGGGATCGCCGGGTGGTGCCGTCCGCCGCGGTCCAGCGGTTGAGGTCTAGCCGTCCCACCACGGCGACCTGCCGGCCCTTGGCGAGGTACCGAGCGCACGCCTCGGCTGCGGGGCCCCAGACGTCCACGTCGATGTAGCACGGGTCGCCGTCGCGCCCCCGTTCGAGGGGCACGGCGATGGCCAGGGTCGACACCGTCCGGTCTCCGGTGGCGGTCGAGACGGTCCGCCTCGAGGGGTCGGTGGTCAGGCGTCCGATGAGCATCACGGTGTTCATGGTTCTGGCTCCTCGCGGAGAGGAAGGTGGACGGGGGAGCGTCCCACGGGGCCGATCGCCTTCCCCGAGCGAACCGGCCCCGTGGGCGAGCTGGCAGCGACGGCGGCTCCCCGACACGTCGCCGCCCTGTCAGGCCGCCGGGTGGAGGGCCGCCAGGAACTCGGGCAACCGCCCGATCTGGTGGCGGGTGAGCGGCGGCCAGACCAACCTGACCCGGTACAGCGGCGGGTGAAGCGGATGGAACGCGGCGAGGCGGAACTGGGTCAGCCGATCCAACGTGCGGATGACCCGCGAGCCGGACCCCGCCGGCCCCGGCAGCCCAAGCGACCGCCCGAAGGCGCCGACCTCGATCTCGAACCCGTCCGGGCTGGCGTCCAGCCCGGCAACCAGCGCGTGCGCGGCAACCAGACACGATGGCCCCACCACTGGCAACCAATACCGGTGCGCGTAGCGGCTCCGGGGATCGTGGCCCAAGGCCTCGATAACGTCGTCTCGCCAGGCCTGCACTGTCAGCCGCTCACCGTCGGCAAGCCGGCCGCGTTGTTCGCGTCCTTCGTCCATGGGAGTCCTCCGGCCGAGTGGGTGCTGTCGAATCTGCGACGGAGTGGCGGCAATGTCAAGGATCTCTTACATCTGTGACCAAGATATCTTGACACATCCGCGTCAAACGCCGCGGTGGGCTGCTCCCGCAGGGAGCGGCCGGGTCTGTGTCGTGGTCGCCACATGCCGGGAATGGGGGCCGACTGTGGTCGAGGTCAACGGGGCAGACCCGCGGAAGCTCCCATTCGAGCTCTGTCAACACCGCCTGAAATCTGGCTGTGAGTCTCCCATCCACCGATCCCGAGTGACGGCGTCTGAGGCTGGTTGCCGGTGGTGGCGCGTGACCCGAAATCTGAGTGGCCCCCTCATGGGTGCCTTGAGTGGGACTTGTCCGCCGTCGCCGCCGGCACCGGCCCGCCGAGCCGCGCTGGTGTCAGGCCGAGCGGCGCAGGCGGCGCTCGCGGCCGAGCACGAGGCGACGGTGATCGAGCTCACCGGCCAGGGCGACGTGGACAGCATCCTGGAGCGAGAGCTCGCCGAAGCGTCGGCCAGCCGAGGTCGCAAGGCAACCGACGACATCGACGGTGCCCTCGCCCGGATGGACGCCGATGCGTACGGGTCCTGCCAGTCGTGTGGCGATCCGATCCCCGTCGAACGGCTCGATGCAATCCCTCACGTCCGCTTCTGCGTCACCTGCGCCGGCGAGCGACCGAGCTTCGTGCAGTGACGAACAGCTTCGGCGCGAGATCGGCGCTGCGCGCCGGCGACCGTAACTACGAGATCTTCCGGCTGGATCGCCTCGAGCATGACTTCGGCGTCTCCCGGCTTCCGTACTCGTTGAAGATCCTGCTCGAGAACCTGGTTCGCCACGAGGGATCGCCCCTCGTCGAGGCCGACGATGTCGCGGCCCTCGCCGAATGGCGCGGCG
The DNA here is from genome assembly GCA_050744245.1 of Acidimicrobiales bacterium. Classification (GTDB taxonomy): domain Bacteria; phylum Actinomycetota; class Acidimicrobiia; order Acidimicrobiales; family JBOGGX01; genus JBOGGX01. The sequence goes on along the minus strand of JBOGGX010000236.1, from coordinate 61 downwards.
GAGCCGAGCGCGAGATCGCCTTCCGACCGGCGCGGGTTCTGATGCAGGACTTCACGGGGGT
>JBOGGX010000235.1:0-2404 GCA_050744245.1 Acidimicrobiales bacterium | reverse complement strand
CCCAGGCGAGCGGCCTCCTCGAGCAGCGGGCGTATCCGGTCGACGGTGACGACCAAATCGTGGCCGCGCCACTCGGTCCTGGTGGCCAGGTTGCCGAGCAGCTCGGAGACGGCGAGCACCTGGGCGCCCACGTACGGGTCATCGACGGCCGGGGCCACCGTGCCCCGAAGGGTGTCGATGATGCCGTCGAAGATCCGGTCGAGCGAGTTCTGGATCACCGCACCCTCCGCAGTCCGAGCTCGTTCACCAGGTGGCGCAGCACGTGCAGCGACTGGTGGCCCATCGCCGCCAGGCGGACATCGTCGGCCCGCCGGTCCTCGTAGGCCCGCGTCCCCCGGATGTGGGAGGCGGTGGCCTTGAGCAGTCCGAGCACCGTCCAGAAGTGGAAGACCTCGGGCTCGACGCGCTGGCCGGTGCGCGCCTCGTACCGGGCGAAGTACTCCGCCGGCGCCAGGAGGTGTGAGAGCAGAGGGTTGCGCCCGCGGAACAGCGGCAGCCCGCTGTAGGCGATGTCCTCGACCGGGTCACCGATGTGGGCGAGCTCCCAGTCGAAGATGGCGATGATCCGCCCGTCTCGCAGCATGAAGTTGCCGATCCGGTAGTCGCCGTGGCACAGCGTCAGCCGGCCCGTGCAGGCCACGTTGGCCCGCAGCCAGGCGATGGCGGCGTTGACCACGGGGAGCTCGATGAGCGTCGAGTCGCGGTAGTAGCGCTCCCACCGCTCGATCTCGGACTGCGGGGCCTCGTGCGAGTTGCGTGCTCCCGGGAGCGCGTCGAGGTCCGCCGAGGCCCAGTCGATCCCGTGGATCTCGGCTTCGATGTCGACGAACTGGTGGCCGATGTCGCGCCGGGCCTCGGGCGTCGGGAAGATCTCGGGATCGTCGCCCCGCCACTGCACCGGGACCACACCCTCGACCCGCTCCATCATGTAGAACGGCATGCCCAGCACGGATGGGTCGAGCTCGAGCCAGAACAGGTCGGCCATCGGTACCTGGGAATGGCCGAGCACGACCCCATGGAGGTGGTACTGGCCCTCGATGTCGTACGGAGCCAGCAGCCCGTCCTCGGGCTCGATGCGCACCGCGAAGCCCCGCCGCTCCTCGAGCCCCGCGGCGTGGTCCTTCCATGTCGCGGTCAGCGTCCACGTCTGCCACGACCAGCCCTCGGCGTGGCGCCGGACGTCGTCGAGGACGACGTCGTCGGCGTCGAGGCGGGCGGCCAGCCAGGGTCCGAGCGCCCCGGCCACGTCGGTCCGAATGGGCATCTCGTTACGCGCTGACGCGCGACGCCGACCGCCGCCGGGCCGCCTCGACCTTCTCGGCGCCCTCGAGCTTCTTGCCCAACTCGAGCACGCCGGCGCCCCGCTGCCCGGTCTCGAGCAACGTGAACGGCAGGAAGAGCTGCACGTCCTGGTAGGCCTGGGCGTGGTCGGGGGCCCGCAGGTCGAGGTAGAGGCGGCCCAGATCCTCGTCGACGTGGGCGACGAGCGTCGCCACCTCTCCTGCCAAGGTGGTCAGGCGGTAGCGGACCACCCGGTCGATCGGCGGGATGGGCTCGTTCGGGGCCAGCCAGTACGCGTCGGAGTAGTCGATGTCGACCACCGGGTCGTTACCGGCGTCGGTCGAGATCCACCCGCCGGGCTTCGGATCGGGGTACGAGGACTCGTGCATCACCGAGCCCTGGATGTAACGGTCGGCGAACGAGGCACAGATCCAGTGGTGGAAGTGGAAGGAGAGATCCTCCCGCCAACCCCACGAGTGGTCGCGGTTGGCATAGCCGGCGATCTCGATGGTCTCCCCGGCCCGCTCGCCCACCTTGAACGTGATGGTGCCCTCGTGCACCAGGCCCTGCTCGTAGTGGTGGAACGGGAAGACCGACCGGCCCAGATCCCCAAGGGTCGACTCCTTCGGCGCCTTCGGGCCGTCTTCGAAGTCGTACGCCGGGAAGCGGGCGGTGTAGGTGACGTCGGCGCTCAGCTCCTCGCCGTCGTAGCCGATGTGGAAGCGCTCGCCCGGCTCGACCACGTCGAAGCGGATCCGCTCGTTGGCCACCGGCCGCATCGTGGTCAGGTCACGAGGCACCGGGCTCCGCCCGACGTAGCGATGCTCGTGGCCGTCGATGTTGAACTTGGCCGTGAAGATCCCCTCTCCCGCCGCCGGCCGCAGCGAAACGTGGAACAGCAACGCCACCCGCCGGTCGGTGTCGATTGCCGGGAACACCCAGTACTCCTTCCCGGTCAACGATTGCGCGGAAGAGTCACGATCGTTCGACGTCGTCGGCTCCGCCGCCGACACAAGACGTGTTTCCCGCTCTTGGCCGGCTCCACCGGCCGGGCCGCTCGGGCCACGGGTGCGCCTATCGGCGCCCCCTCAGAACGCCTGAGGTGGCACGGGATGGGCGTAGT
>JBOGGX010000234.1:0-3850 GCA_050744245.1 Acidimicrobiales bacterium | reverse complement strand
AACGCGCCCACCTCGCACCTCCCGAGCGACGAGAACCGACGCGTCCAATCGTGCCGCGACCAGATGGAAGGGCACAGGGCCGGCTTCGCCGGCCCGGCACCCAGCCCAGCCCGAACCAGGCCGCCGTTAGGTTGCGGCCGAACGGAGCGAAGCGAGTGAGGCTGCTCTAGGGTCGGCTTCCGGCGCTCCGATTACTACGCGGACTCCTTCGTGATCGGCGTAGGCACTGGAGTCCGTAGCACACGGTCGGGATCCCAGTGCTGCTGGAGCTCGGTCAACCGGGCATACGCGGTGGGGGTGAACGCCTCCGCGGCGCGGTGTTGGTCGTCTCGGTCGAGGAAGTTGAGGTAGACGCCGGAGTCGTGCGGCGCCAGCGCGGCGACGAAGCGGCGGGCCCAAGCCGTCTCGGTGTCCCCAAACGGTTGATGCGGCTGCCACACGGCGTTGACGTTCAGCTCGTGCGGGATGTCGCGGCGTGAGTACGAGGTGGCGTCGGGGTCGACCTCGGCCCCGCCCCACCGAGGTGGAACAGCACCGCGTAGCTCCATGGGGACCGGGCGCGACTGGCGTGGTCGACCATCGTGTCGATGGTGTCGCGGTCGAGCTGCCGCAGCCCGGTTGACTTCCAGTAGTAGTGCCAGCCGTCGGGGTTGCCGGCATCGAGCATCGACTGCAGATTGGTGTAGGGCCGAACCTTGACGAGATCGAGCAGCGGGCGCCCGAACGACCGCATCGGGGTCAGTAGCCGTTCGGCTTGGTGGAGTTCCCCGAAGGCGGCCATTCCGACCGCGCAGATGGGCCTGCTGTGGAGCTCGACGGGCAGAAACGGCGCCGGTGGCGCCTGGCGGAGCGCCGCGGCGGTCGCGACCTCGGGAGGTGCGGCCGCGACGAAGTCCCGGTAGGCGCGTAGGACCCCAGGCCCGTCCTCGAGCGACCACAGGACGAGGCCGGAGAGAACGTCGGGCCCGACCGGGTGAAGGCGGAAGGTGAACGAGGTCACCACGCCCAGACCGGCGCCGCCTCCGCGTAGCCCCCAGAACAGGTCGGGCTCCTCGTCGTCGCTGGCGCTGATCGTTCTCCCGTCGGCGGTGACGAGCTCGACGGCGAGGAGGTTGTCGACGGTCAGGCCGTGGCGGCGCATTAGCCAGCCGATGCCGCCCCCCAGGGTGAGGCCCGACACTCCGGTCCGCGACATGGTGCCACCCGTGGTGGCCAACCCGAACGCCTGGGTGGTGGCGTCGAGTTCGCCCCAGCGCACGCCGGCCCCGACGGTGGCGGTCCTCGCCGCGGGGTCGACGGTAATGCGCTTCATCGGACCGAGGTCGATCACGACCCCGTCGTCACAGAGCGCCGTCCCGGCCACGCCGTGGCCGCCGCCCCGCACGCTGATCGCCACCTTCCGCTCCCGACCGAAGCGAACCATGGCGGCGACGTCGGCCGGTGAGGTGCAGCGGGCGATCCAGCGGGGGCGGCGGTCGATGGCCCCGTTCCAGACGGCTCGCGCGTGGTCGTAGCCCGGATCGCCGGGGGTCACCACGTCGCCAGCGAAGGTCGGCGCAACCGGTGACCGGCGTGTCCGGACCGGGCCAGCACCGGCAGCGGGGGATCGAGGCACGGCTCCGGGGGGCGGCAGGGGCGCGCTCCCCGGCGCCCGCTCGTGCTCGGCACGCAGTCGCGTGTGGAGCTCTGGTCCCGCGTTGGCAGCACCCGCCGAAGGTGCCGGTCTCCCTCCACCCGCAGCGCCCCTGAGCGCAGCGCGTCGGCCCAGCCCACCAAGCCGAGATGCCACCGGGCGAAGGTGAGCGGCTCCTCGACGAACACCACGAGGTCCTCGCCGAAGCCGGGGTCGAAACTGCAGATCTCGGCGTCGTGCCCCTCGATCAGCAGCCACGTCTTCAACCGCCGCCCGGTGCGCACCGTGAACTCGAAGCGGATCACGACCCGGTGATCGGGGAGCAGATCGCGGCGCAGGAAGGACTCGCACCACGACCACAGCACCACATCGGGCTCTGCGTGCTCGGGGCGGACCTCCATCCACCGCTCGGCCCAGCCGCCCAGGGCGCGCAGCACGTCCCACAGCTCGCGGCCCTGGGGTGTCGGCTCGTACAGCGAGCCGCGGCTGCCCGGCTTGGGCCGGATCTCGATGACCCCCGCCCGGGCCAGCTCCCGCAGCCGGCGGGTGAGCAGCGCCCTGGACACGCCGGGTGCGCCGGCGGCGATGTCGTTGAACGTCCGGCAGCCCAACAAGACATTGCGCAAGATGATCGGGGTCCAGCGCTCGGCCAGCACCTCGGAGCCTCGGGCGATTGGGCAGAACTGGCCGTAACCGCGCACGCTGTCATTGTCGATCCCCCCGGCCTCGCCCGCTAGTACCGAATGTGAACTTCGCCCGCGGTCGCGGTTCACAAACGATCCTTGACCGGTCGAGCCTTGTCCCCGACGATGGGGCTCACCGATCCTCGGAGTGATGGAGGCAGCGATGTACAGCGAGCACGCGGTCAGCCGACACGACGGGACGACCACGGGTGGCGACGCCCGCGCGCGCCTGTTGGCCGGGTCGCCGGTCACGGAAAGGCGTCTCCAGCTGGCCGGCGTTTCCACCGCGGTTCTCGAGGGCGGGGACGGACCGCCCGTGGTCGTGCTCCACGGCCAAGGAGGCTTCGCCGCGCAGTGCATGCCGCTGGTGGCCGGCATCGTCGCCACCCACCACGTGGTCGCCCCCGACCTCCCTGGCCTGGGCGCCTCGGAGATGCATGGCCGCAAGCCGGACCCCCCGACCGTGATGACCTGGCTGGCCGAGCTGATCGACAAGGCCTGCGACGCCCCACCCGCGCTTGTCGGCATGTCGCTGGGCGGGGCCATCGCCGCGCGGTTCGCGATCGACCACGGTGACCTCATCGCCCGACTCGTGCTCATCAACGCCGGCGGCCTCGGGGGACGGCCCACCCCCGGGGCGCTGCTCGCCCTCATCCGCCACAACGCGCACCCGACCGAGCGCAGCCTGGCCCGGCTCCGTGCCTACGTCATGCTCGACCCCGAACGGGCCCGACACAACGCGGGCGACCGCTGGGACCCGCTTCACACCTACATGCTCGAGCTCGCCCGCACCCCAAGCGTCCGGACCGCCAACAAGCGCCTCCTGCGCGAGCTGGGCATCCCGCCCATCCCACCCCACGATCTCGCCCGTATCGCGGTCCCAACCACGCTCATCTGGGCTCGCCACGACCGCGTCATGCGGCTCCGCTATGCCGAGCAGGCCAGCGCCCGCTACGGCTGGCCGTTGATCGTTATCGACGACGCCGGCCACGTCGTATTCGCCGAGCAGCCCGACGCCACGCTGCGGGCGGTGCGATCCGCGCTCGGCACAGGATGAGTCGGGCGGCAGCGCGGCATGATTGCTCCGACAACGCCACAGAGATGACCAGACGATCGGCCCCGACCTGTCTCCGACCGGGGTGCAGCCCAGCGCCCCTACCGGGCGCATTCGACGGCGCTCACGGCGCGCTGTTCCCGAGCGGCATCGGCCACCGCCGTCGCCAGCGAGCGCAACCAACATCGCCTGACCGGAGCCGTCGTCACGCGCGATCGCCTTGCCGGCATGGCGGACGCGTGCGGGTTTCTCGCCATGGGCTGTGACGAGATCCTGGTCCACAGCTGGGACGCCGGCCACGGCCTTGGCATCGACTTCAAGGCACCCGCCGACCTCGCCGAGCGAGTCCTAACCCCGAATCCACCGATCAGGTTCGGCCGACCGCCGTGGCGGCACGTTGGTGACATCGGATGGGTGAGGACAGCCGAAGGGCATCGGCCGTGGCCACGGGCCGCTGAGCGGGCGTGGTGGACCAAGGCC
>JBOGGX010000233.1:0-8890 GCA_050744245.1 Acidimicrobiales bacterium | reverse complement strand
GCGAGCTCCGCCCGGCGCGCACCACAGCCGCCTGACCAGGCCATCCCGACGCGCCTAGACACACGGCCCTCACGCGTCCGCGCCCACGTTCCCCCAGGTCAACACCCGTTTTCGACACCTAGACCATTACACCAGCTGCGGAACTCCGGCCTGCAGGCCGTCGTCCTCCACCACGTCCTCGATATCAGGGCCAAGGCCAAGGAGCTCGCCGACTACGACCGGGCCGACTGGCCTCTCGCCGCCATCGGCGGTCTGCCGATCGACTTCGACCGCAGCCCGGCGGGCGTGAGCAACGCCGGCGTCGTGGCCGCCGACATCATTGCGGCCAACGGCGTCATCCATGTTGTCGACACCGTGCTCCTCGAGCCCGATCCCGGCCCACCATCACCGAACTGGCCATTGGCGCACCCGACCTTTCCATCCTGGTCGACGCCGTCGTCCCGGCCGGCCTGGCCGAGACCCTGAGCGGGCCCGGGCCCTTCACCGTGTTCGCCCCGACCAACGACGCCTTCGTCGCCGTGCTCGCCCAGCTCGGGCTGTCCAGCCTCGACGACGTGCCGATCGACGTGCTCACCGGCATCCTGCTCGACCACGTGGTGGCCAAGGAGCTCGACGCGGCCGACGTGCTCGAGCGGGCCGACGCCGGCCGGCGGGCCCAGACCATCGGCGGCCTGCGGCTGAACGTCAACGCCGACCCGCTCACGGTCAACGGGGCCGGCATCGTCGCCGTCGACATCGAGGCCAGCAACGGCACGGTGCACGTGATCGACACCGTCCTGCTCCGCCCGACCCACTAGCCCTGGCGACGAACCCAGCGACTCGGTGGCCACGAGCGACCTACCATGGTTACCTCGTGGCCACCGCGTCGCCGTCGCCGACCCCGAACCCAGAAGCCACCCGGTTCAGCCTCGACGTCACCCTGCCGGCGACGATCGACGTGAAGAGCGCCGACGACGCCGCGGGAAACCCGTTCGCCGAGGAAGTGTTCGCCGCCGGTGGTGTGGCGGCCATCTACGGCGTGAACGACTTCGTGACCGTCCGTCGCCAGCCCAGCGCCGACTGGGAACCGATCATCGCCGCCGTCCAGGCCGCGGCCGCCGCCCACCTCTAGCGCCGCAGCCTCCGGGTGTTGACCCGCGCCGTCTCCGGGTAGCCGACTCCGCATCGACGCCGGGACTGCCCGGGGTTCGGCGCAGGAGCGAGGCCGACCATGAGCGAGCCGACAGCGTCACCCGGAAAACGTCGGCGAGAGCACGACTCGCCGGCGCGGAGATGTGGTCAAGCAGCAAAGCCAGGAGCCCGGCCGCGAGACGCTGGGCACCAAGGATGCGAGCAACGGGCCCTACGGCACCTCCACCGCCGCGATTCCACCGGTGTCGATCCCCAGGACCCGATGCGCGACGACATGCCGCAGATGCCGGCGGGCGATCAGGGCGGCTGAACCGGCCGCAGCGTCGCTACGAGATCGGCACCTCGCCGAACACGTCGCGGATGCGGCGCAGCTCGCGGAGGCGGGGTTCGGTCTCGCCCAGCACCCAGCGGCTGACGGTGCGGACCGACACCCCGAGCTGACGAGCCGCCGCCTCCTGGGACAGTCCCTTACGCTTGATCACCGCAGCCATCCACTGAGCAAACGACGGCTCGTTCGGCGGCTCGGTGATCTTGAGCTCGACGTCGGCGTCGGTGGCCGACCGCAGCACGTCGACCTCGACGTGGTCGAGGTAGATCCGGAACGAGACCTGGAGGCTGGCGTCCTTGGGCCCGGCCGCCTGGAGCAGGGCATCGGCGACCGCCTCCTGGACCTCGCGGCTCGACTCGTCGCTGATCGGGGCGTCGACCAGGCTGAGCCGGACGAAGTCACGGATCTCCGGAAACGAGCTCGGTCGGGCGGGAAACGTCTGGGAGAACACGACCAGCGGCGATGACGCGACGGAGACATCGAGGATGAGATCGCCGTCGTCGGCGACCGGTGCGTCGCGCGTCTCGCCGGTCACGATGGGCTCCGAACATTCGCGAATGGACGGGTAGACGAGAACTCTACGGCCTGCCCGTGACCAAGGAAAACACCGGTTGCCGCTGACGAAACGCACCGGTCGCAAAGCCAGAACTGTCCTGACAGTGTCGTGACACAGCTCGTTGACGCCGGCCGGACCCGGGCTTAGTGTCGGGCCAGGCGTCAGCCGCGGCGAGGGTGGGGACCGACCCCGCCCATTCGCCGGCCGTGCTCGCCGAAGTCGGCTGAGATAGCGTCGCCGTCGGGCGCGGACATCCGACGGATCTTCGGAGGGGGAGGTTCGAGTTCGATGGACCGACGCGAATTCCTGAAGCTCGGCGCCGCGGCCGCGGCCGGTTCGACCGTGGCCGGCGTCACCATCAACCAGGCCGGCGCAACCGCGCCCAGGCCGCCCGGGAGCGATGTCGAGGAGGTGACGATTGCCGAGCTCCAGGACCGGATGACCAGGGGCCGGCTGACGTCACGGGAGCTGGTGCGGAAGTACCTCGACCGCATCGACGCGATCGACCGCAGAGGCCCCCGTCTCAACTCGGTCATCGAGGTCAACCCCGACGCCGAACGGATCGCCCGCGACCTCGACCGCGAACGCAGAGAGGGTCACGTGCGGGGGCCGCTGCATGGCATCCCGATCCTGCTCAAGGACAACGTCGACACGGCCGACGCCACCCAGACCGCGACCGGGTCGCTGGCCCTCGTCGGCCCGCCGCCGGCCCAGGACGCCACGGTCGCAGCCTTGCTCCGCGAGGCGGGGGCCGTCCTGCTCGGCAAGGCCGGTCTAAGCGAGTTCGCCAACTTCCGAGGGTTCAGCTCGTCGAGCGGCTGGTCGGGCCGGGGCGGCCAGGTCAACAACCCGTACGTGCTCGACCGCAACCCATGCGGGTCGAGCTCCGGGTCGGGCTCGGCCACCGCGGCCAGCCTGTGCGCGGCCGCCATCGCCACCGAGACCGATGGCTCGATCGTGTGCCCGGCCCACGCCAACGGCGTGGTCGGCATCAAGCCGACCGTCGGGCTCACCAGCCGGGCCGGCGTCATCCCGATCGCGGCCGCCCAGGACACGGTCGGGCCGCACGGGCGGACGGTCGCAGATGCCGTCGCCGTCCTCGGCGCCACCGCCAGCGTCGAACCCGACCCGCGCGACCCGGCGACGGCGTCGAACCGCGATCTGGTGTTCCGGGACTACACCCAGTTCCTCGACCCGAACGGCCTGCAGGGCAAGCGCATAGGCGTGGCCCGGGCCGGCGTCACCGGCTACAGCGAGGAGACCGACGCGGTCTTCGAGGCCAACATCATTGCGCTCCGCGACGCCGGCGCGGTCGTGGTCGATCCGGCCGACATCCCGACCATCGAGCAGATCGGGGCCGGGGTGGAGGAGATCACGGTGCTCGTGTTCGAGTTCAAACGCGATCTCAACGCCTATCTCGCCACCCGGACGGGTCTGCCGGCGCTGTCGATGGCCGAGATCATCGCCTTCAACCTGGCCAACGAGGACGCCGAGCTCAAGTGGTTCGGCCAGCAATGGCTCGAGCTCTCCGAGTCGGAGCCGTTCACCGAGGCCGAGTACCTGGCCGCCCTGGCCGAGGCCCGCCGCATCGGCGGGCCCGACGGCATCGACGCCGTCTTGGCGCAGCACAACCTCGACGCCATCGTCGCCCCGACCGGCTCCCCCGCCTGGCCCAGCGACCTGGTCAACGGCGACCACTTCCTCGGGGCCAGCTCTGGGCCCGCCGCGGTGGCCGGCTACCCGCTGATCACCGTGCCCGCGGGCGACGCCTTCGGGCTGCCCGTCGGGCTCACCTTCATGGGGACGGCCTACAGCGAGCCGACGTTGATCGCCCTGGCCCACGGTTTCGAGCAGGCGACCATGGCCCGGCGGCGGCCGGAGTACCTCCCCACCCTGCCGACCGACGGCCGCCGGCCGCGTTCACCGCGGCAGGCCGCGCTGGCCGCGATCCCGTCGCCGGCGGCCGCCCCGAGGACGCCTGCGGCGGTGATCTACCACCTGTAGCGGCTCAGGCCACCAGGGGTTCGGGCGACGGGGTCCTGGCCGACACCACGGCCACGACGCCGGCGACGATCATGGCCGCCGCCGGATAGGCCAGCAGCGGCGGCGCCTCGTCGAAGAACACCCACGCCAGGATGGTGGCCCCGACGATCTCGAGCAGGATCATGATCGACACCACCGTCGGGCCGGTGGTGGCGAGCACGCGGTTGACGACGGTGTGCCCGAGCAGCTGCGGCCCCGCGGTGATGGCCAGCAGCGCCAGCCAGGTGGACGCCGGGTAGCCGACGAGCTCCTGCCCGCCCACGACACAGACGACGAGCAGCAGTGCGGCCGCGGCGCCGTAGCAGATGCTGGCGTAGATGCTCGTGCTCACGGTGCGGCGGACCTCGGCGCCGGCGTGCACGTAGAGAGCGGCGAGAACGCCACCGGCCAGGGCCAGGACGTCGCCGAACAAGGCCCGGGCCGACACGGTTACGTCGACCCCGGTGAGCAGCACGACCCCGCCGAGGGCGAGGGCGATCCCGGCCCACGCCCGAGTGCGCACGGGCTCCCCTCGCATCCGGTCGATGACCGCCGACCACACGGGCATCGTCGAGACGAGGGCGACCGACGACGCCACCGAGGTGAACGACACGCTGGGAACCCACGCGGCGAAGTGGAGGGCGAGGAGCACACCGGCCACCACCGACAGCCGGACCTCGGGCTTCGTGATCCGGCGCAGTCGCTCCCGCTGGGTCGTGACCACGATGCCGCCGACCACCGGCAGGGCGAGGGCGTCGCGCCAGAAGGCGATGGCGAGGGTCGGCGCCGCCGCGGCGCGCACCAGAGGCGCCGAGGTCGACACCGCCGCCGCGGCCAGCACCAGCAGCGCCAGGTCGGTCGTCGAGGGCCGGTGATTGGTACGTCGCACCGCACCCAGTGTCGCACCGCCTGGTTCCGGCGAACCTGCCGTGGATTGTTCCCATTTCTGGGAATGATCCACCGAACATTCGCTGGCTCCTCCGTGGAGGCCGGCGCGCCCCACAACACCCCGAAAACGCAAGGAGCCCCGAGCAGTTGGCTCCGGCCAAAACCGGTCAACTGCCCGAGGCATCCCTACACCGGAAGCCAGCACGTCCGGTCCGCGGGTTTGACCCCGCTTTCCGGGCGCCGAACCTGTTCTTCGGGTTTGACCCCTCCGAACACACTCTCCCATGACCACCAGCCGAAGCTGGCGGCACGATCGAGTCTCGTCGCCGAGGTTTGACCCTCGCCGACGATGCCCGCCTCGTTCCCGAGGGAACGAGCTCTGGCACCGTTCCTGCCGTAGCTCCCGAGATCCGAGGACCTCGGTCACCTTGGCGACGTCACTTTCCTATAACACGAAGATTCCGTCAACCCCTTTTCGGCAATACACAGGGTTTTCCAAAGACTTTCTTGCTTGATCCCCAGGCCGGCTTGGATTGCACACAGGCTGTCCACAGGACCAGGCACAGCGTCGGATCGACCGTGCGCTGCGCCCCCGGCGGCCGACCCCCTCGCCTATGGTTCGGCGGTCCATGGCGCCCACCCGGTTGCTCGTCGTCGACACCGTCGAATGGCCCGAGATCGCGACCGCGGTCAGGCAGGGACCGTGGACCGCGGAACCCGGTCGGCCCGACCGGCTGCGGCGCACCTTCGTCGACACCTTCGACGGACGGGTGCTCGGTCGGGGGCAGGTGCTCGAGGTCGAGGAGCGTCGCCGCGAGCCGGTCGGTCTGACCCTGATCGATCGAACCACCGGCCGGTCCATCGCTCGGGTAGAGCTCCCGCCCGCCGCCGGCTCCCCTGCCGCCGCGCCTCGGTTCGCCTGGGACCTGCCGGCCGGCCGCCTGGCCGACGAGCTGGTACCCGTGCTCGGGATGCGGGCCCTGCTGCCCTTCGCCTCGGTGTCGACGCGTCGACAGACCGTCGGCATCCGCGACCGCGAGGCAAAGCTCGTGGCCCGCGTCGTACTCGACGACAACGTGCTCGTCTGGGCGGACGGCGTCGGCCGACGGCAGCCGCTCGGCCGGACACTCGAGATCGTCGCCCTTCGGGGGTATGAGCGGGAGACGGCCAAATTGACCCTCGCGCTCGACGACGCCCTGACGCTGGCCCCGGCCACCGACGATCTCCTGGCGACCGTCGTGGCCCGCGTGGGACGACCACCCGGCGCGGTCACCTCGAAGTTCCGGGTCAAGCTCGCACCCGATCTCCGGTCGGTCGACGCGGCCGTCGCCATCCTCGACCGCCTGCTCGTCACGATCGAGGCCAACCGCCAGGGAACACTCGACCAGCTCGACACCGAGTTCCTCCACGACCTGCGGGTCGCGGTGCGCCGCACGCGATCTGGGCTCAAGGCGTTCCCCGGGATCTTTCGACCATCGGCCCTGGCCCGGTTCGTGCCGGGGTTTCGATGGGTCCAGCAGGCCACCGGGGCGGCGCGCGACCTCGACGTCCAGCTGCTCGAGTTCGACGAGGAGCTGCGCAGGCTGCCCCCTGACGTCGCCGAGACGCTGCAACCGCTGCAGTTGCTCCTCGAAGCCAAGCATCGGGCAGCCCACCGCGCGACCGACCGCGCCCTTCGATCCGTCCGGTTCCTGCGCCTGCTCGAGCGATGGCAAGGGTTCCTCGAGGCTCCCCCGCCCGGGCCGGACGCCGACCGGCCCATCGTCGACGTGGCGTCGGAGCGGATCTGGCGCGCCTACCGCCGGGTGGTCAAGCCGGGCCGGGCCATCACCGCCGCCAGCCCGGCCGACGACCTCCACGACCTGCGCAAGCGAGGCAAGGAGCTGCGCTACCTGCTCGAGTTCTTCGCCCCGCTCCACCCGAAGACCGAGGTCGGGAGGCTGGTGACCGAGCTCAAGGCGCTGCAGGACAATCTCGGGGCCTTCCAGGACGATCAGGTCCAGGCGGCCGGGCTGCGGTCCTACGCCGAGGAACTGCTCGAGCTGACCTCGACATCGGAGACGCTGGTGGCCCTGGGCCAGCTCGTCGCCCATCACGAAGACACGAGCAAGGCGGCGAGAGCCGAGTTCGCCGGGCGGTTCGCGGCCTTCGACGATCTCGAGAACAGGGAGCGGTTCGCCGCACTCGTTCGGCCGGAAGGGGCGGACGGGGCGTGAGGATCGTCGCGACCTACTCGATCAAGGGCGGGGTCGGGAAGACCGCGGCCGCGGTCAACCTGGGATGGTTCGCGGCCCGAGACGGCGTGCGCACCCTCCTCTGGGACCTCGATCCCCAGGCCGCGGCGACGTGGCTCTTCCGCATCAAGCCGCGCGTCAAGGGGGGCGGCGAGGCGCTGGTCCGCCGGCGCCGACCGGTCGACGCCGCCATCCGGGCCACCGACTTCGACGGCCTCGACCTGCTGCCGGCCGACTTCTCCTACCGGCACCTCGACCTGGTGCTCGACGGCACCAAGCGTCCGCTGAAGGGTCTGGGGCGGGTGGTGGCGCCCCTCCGCGACGAGTACGACCTGGTCCTGCTCGACTGCGCTCCGGGGATCACGCTGGCGTCGGAGAGCGTGTTCCGGGCGGCCGACGCACTGCTCGTCCCGATCGTGCCGACCACCCTCTCGCAGCGGACGCTCGACCAGCTGGCCGGGTTCGTCGGCGACCACGGCGTCGACGCGGAGGTGCTGCCGTTCTTCTCGATGGTCGACGGCCGCAAACGGCTGCATCGGGACGTGATGGGGGCGTTGCCGGCGCGGTACCCGGGCATGCTCGGTCAGGCGATCCCCGCCTCGACCGACGTCGAGCGGATGGGCCTGCATCGGGCGCCGGTGGCGGTGACCGCTCCCCGGAGTCGGTCGGCGGCGGCGTTCGAGCGACTGTGGGCCGAACTTCGGGAGCGGCTCTCGCTGCGGATCTAGAGTCGGCGGCGTGATCGCCGTGCGCCGGCTCAACCACGCGGTCCTGTGGGTGCGCGAGCTCGACCGTTCGGTCGCGTTCTACACCGACGCGTTCGGGTTCGAGGTAATCGCCAGCAACGAGTTCGCCGCCTTCCTACGGGCCGCCGGTTCGGAGAATCATCACGACCTCGGGCTGTTCTCGCTCGGGGCCGATGCGCTCGGTCCCGACCGCAGCCGGGTCGGGCTGTACCACCTGGCGTGGGAGGTGGCGAGCATCCACGACCTGGCTGTCGCCCGGGATGTCCTACGGGAGAAGGGCGCGCTCATCGGCGCGTCCGATCACGGCGCGACCAAGTCGATGTACGGGCGGGACCCCGACGGCAACGAGTTCGAGATCATGTGGCTGGTGCCGCGGGAGCAGTGGGGCGACTACGAGCGGGAGGCTCCAGTCCTGCCGCTCGACCTCGACCACGAGCTCGAACGCCACGGCCGCCACTCCCATCGCACCTGAACGACGCTGGCCGGGCGGTGGCTGGCCCCGTCAGAGCGGGAGGTACGGGACCGGGTTGACCGGTTCGCCGTAGACCCGAACCTCGAAGTGGAGGTGGGGACCGGTCGAGGCCCCGGTCGAGCCGACCGCCCCGACCCGCTCGCCTTGACCGACGGTCTGGCCCGTGCTGACCCCGATCGAGCTCATGTGGCCGTAGAGGGTGCCGATGCCACCGCCGTGATCGATGATGACGCAGTTGCCGTAGCCGCCCCGCCAGCCGGCGGCCACGACGAGTCCGCGGCCGGCGGCGAAGATGGCGTCGCCGGTGTCGGCGTCGAGGTCGATGCCGGCGTGGAACCGGGATATCCCATAGATCGGGTGCACCCTCCAGCCGAACCCGGAGGTGATCGCCATGCGGGCCAGCGGGTTGGACAGCTCCGTGCTCGCCGAGGGCGGAGGCGGAGCCCCGCCACCGCCACCACCGGACCGGCTGGCGGCCGCAGCCGCGGCGGCCGCCGCCTCCCGCTGCCGGGC
>JBOGGX010000232.1:0-19364 GCA_050744245.1 Acidimicrobiales bacterium | reverse complement strand
CCCATGGGGACCGGTCGGCGAGCACGTCGGCTGGTACCCCGACGGCGGCAACCGCCTCGTTGGGGCCGCGTAGACCTTGTTTGCCGACCGTGCCGACCACCCTGCCGTACCGTGCATCGAGCTCGTCATCGGGCGCCTCGGCCAGCAGCGCGGCAAGCGCAGGTGACACGTACGCCTCACCCGGCGCGGGAATCGATTCGAGGCCGGGTGGGACCGGGGCGTCCGGGCCGAGCGCGGCGACCTCGACCCGGGCGATCTCCCGTCCGAGGTACCACTCGAAGTCGGATCGCCACCGAAGGGCATCGGCCTCGGCCTTGGAATAGCTGGCGGGCTCCGCGAACGCGGTGCGCCACCGAGCCCGGGCCTCGCGCTCCTCCAAGGCCGGCCCGATTGCCAGAGCCAGAAGCAGCAACGACGTGGCCAGGGCGACGCCGGCCGCCGCCACGGCCAGCGCCGGCCACTGGCCGCGGGCGCTGGTATTCAGCCGCAGACCGAGCCCGAAGAGAACGCTGCGACCGGTCGGCTCGACGCTCACCGGGCACCGGCCGGCAGCTCAGAGGCGGTCGTCTCGACGGCCGATGCCGGGTCCAGCGTGGCCACGCCCGCGCTGACCCGACCGTCGCGCAGCACGATCTCCCGGTCGGCGTAGGCCGCCACCCGAGCGTCGTGGGTGACCAGCACCACCGCCGTCCCTTCGGCCCGGGCCAGGTCGGACAGCAGCTCCATGACCTGTTCGCCGCTGAGTGAGTCGAGCGTGCCGGTCGGTTCGTCGGCGAACAGCACCGCGGGCCGGACGACCAGCGCCCGGGCCAGCGCCACCCGCTGGGCCTGGCCGCCGGACATGTCGGCGGGATGGCGGTCGGCGAGTTCGTCGACCCCGAGGCGGCCCAGCCAGGGGCGGGCCTCGGTCAGCGCACGTCTCCGGCGAGTGCCGTTGAGCAGCAGTGGCAGGGCGATGTTCTCGACCGCGGTGAGCTCGGGGACGAGCTGGCCGAACTGGAAGAGAAAGCTGAAGTTGGTGCGGCGTAGGGTTGACCGATCGGCCTCGTCAAGTTGGTCGACACGGCGGCCGTCGAAGCGCACCTCGCCACCGTCGGGTATCAGGATGCCGGCGAGGCAGTGGAGCAGCGTCGACTTTCCCGAGCCCGACGGGCCCATCACCGCCAGGAGCTCGCCGAAGGCGAGGTCGATGTCGACGCCACGGAGCGCCCCGGTGGTGCCGAAGGACTTGTGAAGGTCACGGGCGG
This sequence comes from Acidimicrobiales bacterium, assembly GCA_050744245.1. GTDB lineage: Bacteria > Actinomycetota > Acidimicrobiia > Acidimicrobiales > JBOGGX01 > JBOGGX01. The sequence goes on along the minus strand of JBOGGX010000232.1, from coordinate 18,117 downwards.
CGAGGACCGGGGCGGTCGGTAACCCGGCGCCGGGTGGAGCCGCGGATGTTGCGGTGTCGGTTGGCGAATGCCGTACCGGCGAGGCGAGGCCGAGCGGTGCGATGTCGCGAGTCATGGGCCGTTCCTTTCGGGTGAGTCGGCGGCCTCAGGGCCATCGCTCAGTTGACGTTTCAGCTCGTCGACCCGCGCTGCGGTCAGCTCGATCCAGCGGAGGTCGGCTTCGAGGTGGAAGAGGGCATAGTCGGCCAGCAGCATCTCGGGGAGGGCGGACCGGCGCCGACCGGCGGTGAGCTCGCGCATGCGGGCGAGGTGGGCGGAGCGCTGGGTGTCGAGGAGGTGGGCGACCGAGTAGCCGACCAGGATGGCCAGCACGACCTTGATGAAGAGCGTGGCGTGGAGGCGGGGTTGGGGCTGCTCGGGCTCGGTGAGCCAGCGTTCGAGCGCCTCCCTGCCGTCGGTCGTGATCGTGTAGCGCTTGCGCTCGGGTCCGGCTCCCGGCTCGACCGCGGCGACGGCCACCCGTCCGTCCCGCTCCAGCCGGGCGAGGGTGGCATACACCTGGCCGAACTGGACGGGCTTGTCGGGGGAACAGAAGCGGTCATAGCGCCGCTTGAGGTCGTACCCGTGGTGGGGTTCGGTCGTCAGCAGGCCGAGAAAGGCCATGGGCACGCTCATCTCGCCTCTCAGTCACATCGACGTCATACGTTGGGACCACCGGGACTTGGCGGTCATCGCCACTTGGGACCCAACGCTCCCTACTCATCCAGTATATACCTCTAGTGAATAGTGGAGTCAGGTGGGTCCACCGAATGGGTGGCCGCCAACCTGCGGTCGTAGGTTCGACCACGGATGTCCCCGCTCGGTCGTTATGCCTTCGCCCGCCGGCCTCTCTGGCTTGTGTCGCACGTCCTGGTGCTGGCGCTGGTGGCGATCAGACTATGCGCAGCTCGTTCCCGACCACCCTCCTTCTTACCTAGCGGCGAGCCCAACCGCGCCCGCCGCCCCCTGCCACCGCAGGGGGCTTTTCAGTTTTCGAGCCCCAAACGACCCTCACCGACCGACCCGAGCGAGAGGACAACCGCCATGTCTCCCGACCCGGTCACCCCGAAGCGAATGTCGTTCGAGCGCTACCGTCCGTTCCACCCGCTGCCGGTCACCCTCGACGACCGCACCTGGCCAACGCAGCGGATCGAGAAGGCTCCGCAGTGGTGCACCGTCGACCAGCGTGACGGCAACCAAGCGCTCATCGACCCGATGGACCCGGCCCGCAAGCTGCGGATGTTCCAGACCCTGGTCAACATGGGGTTCAAGGAGATCGAGGTCGGCTTTCCGTCGGCCAGCCAGACCGACTTCGACTTCATCCGCCGGCTCATCGAGGAGGGCCTGGTGCCCGACGATGTCACCATCTAGGTCCTCACCCAGTGCCGTGAGGAGCTGATTGAGCGCACCTACGAGGCGATCCGGGGCGCTCGCCAGGCGATCATGCACTTCTACAACTCGACCTCGGTGGTCCAACGCCGGGTGGTGTTCGGGCTCGACAAGGCGGGCATCTCCGATTTCGCGGTCAACGCCGCCAAGGTGTGCCGCAAGCTCGAGGACACGGTGCCCGGCACCGACGTCCGCTACGAGTACTCGCCCGAGAGCTTCACCGGGACCGAGACCGACTACGCAATCGAGGTGTGCGAGGCGGTCATGGACGTCATCGAGCCCGCGGTCGATCGGCCCATCATCCTCAACCTGCCGGCCACGGTCGAGATGTACACGCCCAACGTGTACGCCGACGTGATCGAGTGGTTCATCCGGACGCTCCGCGACCGCGACAAGGTCATCCTGTCGCTCCACCCCCACAACGACCGCGGCTGCGCGGTGGCGGCTACCGAGCTGGCGCTGATGGCGGGGGCCGACCGGGTCGAGGGCACCCTGTTCGGTAACGGGGAGCGCACCGGCAACGTCGACATCGTGACCCTGGCGATGAACCTGTTCAGCCAGGGCGTCGACCCCGAGCTCGACATCTCCGACATCGATGCCTTGCGCCGGGTGGCCGAGTACTGGAACCGGCTGCCGGTCCATCCCCGGCACCCCTACGTGGGCGACCTCGTCTACACGGCGTTCTCCGGTAGCCACCAGGACGCCATCAACAAGGGGATGAACGCCGTGTCCGAAGAGGACGGAGCATGGGAGGTGCCGTATCTCCCCATCGACCTCAAGGACGTCGGCCGCATGTACGAGGCAGTGATCCGGGTCAACAGCCAGTCGGGCAAGGGCGGCGTCGCGTGCGGGCTGACCGCGGGCGCCCCGGGCTCCGGTCGATAAGTATGCGATTAGGGCGTTTGTCCGAGCCTGCAAAGGGGGACCGGCATGAGGCGCTGGCGTGTGATCACGGGGGCCGCCGTTGGACAGGGAGCGTGGGCGTTGGTCGGCGTCCCGGTGGCCGCAGACGACCGACGGCGATGTGGGGCAGTACCGGAGCCACGGTGACCCGGGCGGCTTCCGCAACGTTCTCCCGCCCGGCCAGGACGGGTCGTTCACGCTGGTCGAGGTCCTCCGAGGCCTGGCCGGCGGCGGGCTGCCTGAGGGTGCCACCGACCAGATCGGCATGTACGACCAGCTCGTGCGGGCGGCGCCCGGTCTCACCGAGGCCGACGTCGACCGGCTGTTCAAGGACGCCTCGTTCGGCGTCCCGCCCACCGACATCGCGTCCGTCTACCGCCCTCATCCCGACGTGACCGTCGTCCGCGACCGCAGCTTCGGCGTACCGCACATCTTCGGCCAGACCCGGTACGCCACCATGTTCGCCCAGGGCTACACCGCCGCCGAGGACCGGCTCTTCCTCATGGACGTGCTCCGTAACGTCGGTCGCGCCCGGCTGTCGGAGTTCGTCGGTGGCTCCGAGGCGAACCAGGCGATGGACCGGAGTCAGCTGGCGGTGGCGCCGTACACCGAGGCCGATCTCACCGCTCAGATCGACGCGCTCCGCCGGCTCGGGCCCACCGGCCGGCGGGTGGTTAGCGCCGATTCTCACGCAGCGAATTCGACCCTACTTTCAGGCGAACTCGTAGTGGAGGGTGCGGTCGTTCCACCAGGGGACGGTGGTGTCGGGGATGTCGGCTGAGCGGAGCACGGGTGAGTAGGTGCGCCGGTCGAGTCGCACGACGATGTTGGCGCCGCGGTTGATGATGTGCCCGCCGGTGTGGAGGAAGCGGCGTTGCAGGGTGTCGGGGGTGGCGGCGTTGTAGCCGGTGCCGAGGCGGCGGCGGAGTGACGCGCACACGGCGCCGGCGAGGACGGAGAGCACGACGTCGAGGTCGACGTTTAGCGGAACGGCCGAGGACAACGCGTCGAGGTGGAAGCTGCGGATGGCTTCGGCGAGGCGTTGCTCGATGGTCATGCGCCGGGCGTAGCGTTCGATGAGCTGTTTGGCGCTGGCGCGCCGGTCGTTGGTGATTATCACCGTGGCGGTGTCGCGTCCCAGGCCGCGCACGATGAGCTGGCGGACAGTGCCGGGGTAGCGGTAGATGGTCGCCTCCTCGTCGACGACTTGGGGTTTGCGGTAGCCGCCGTCGCGGTCGAGGGTCACCGTCTTCCACGCGCTCGGCTCGATGGCGTCGATGTGCCGCACGAGCGACGCCGAGCGCATGCGCAAGGTGATGAAGTGGATGCCGCGGGTGTCGAGCTCGCTGAGGACGTCTTGGGTGGTGACTCGCTGGTCGAGCACCAAGGTGGTGGGGTCGGCACCGGACACCGCTCGCCAGTGGTCGCAGAAGGCAAGCACCTCGCGGGCGTGGGCAGCCGTGGAGATGTCGGCGTTGGCGTAGACGAGGTTGTGGGTCTGCGCGTCTTGCGCGAAGAACGTGAGAACCGATCGGGTGCGCTGAGAACGCCGTGGTACGTAGTGCTTTTCGAGGGCGGCGTCCTCGCCCCAGTGCATGACGGCGTGGAAGTCCAAGTCGAAGTCGCCGCCTTCGGCGAGACCGTTGCCGAGCATCGACGCGTCGAGCGCGGCGAGGAACCGGCGTTGGCGTTCGTGGGACAGCCGGTAGCTGTAGGTGCTCAGCGCGGTCGCCTTGGGCAGCGCGACCAGGCCGGCGAACAGTCCCGCGGCGCGATCCGCGGCGAGGTCATCGACATGGGAGACCCGGCGGGTGCCGACGAGCTTGAGCGCCAGCAGCGACAGCACCGAGCTGACCGCCGGGATCACCCGCGTTCCCGGGTATCCGGCGGCGTCAACCATGGCCGGGAGGTCGAGCGCCACCAGATCGGGGATCGTCAGCAACAGCCCGGCCAGCTTCGTGTCCGATCGTGCCGGTAGTTGGTCGAAGTCGATCACCGCGGCGCGGGGCAACGTGTCGCGTCGTGGCGCGCCCCGGGCCGGCTCGGGTCGGCGCCACAGACGCTCGAAGCCTTCCTCGGCGACGACCTCGGAGATGCCGGTGCGGTTCAACGGCGTGCCCTCGTCGCGCAACGCCACCGCGATCTCATCGATCGAATGTCCGCCTCGGCGCAGCTCGATGATCCGGGCCCGGGCCGCCTCCTTGGCCGGCGCGGTCTTGGGGCCGGGTCGACGCTCGGCGAAGAACTCGCGATCACCCGCCCGGAAGTCGCGCACCACCGACTCGAACGCGGCGGTGCTGTAGCCGAAGCGGCCTGCCACCTCGGCGGCCGCCACGCCATCCACCAAGTAGGCACGCAACGCCTCATACCGCCGCTGGATGCCGCCGGTCGGCGCGGTGAAGAACTCCGCTCCCGCTCGAACCCGGCTGGCAACTTTCGCTGACTGGTCGATACGTCTAGTAGACCATCTTGTGCGTAGCTGCGGGTGGACCCCCGGCGTTGCGGTCTCAGCCCGCACCCGCGAAACCCAAGAATTACAGGGCTGTCATTCGCACCGCCGGTCCGCCATCTTCGCCACGCCGCCCTCTCGGCGTCACAGACCACCCACGCCTGGCCCGAACCAGTCAACGAGATACACCCGACTCGACGACCCGACCGCCCCCAAACCCAGACAGATCAACGCTCATCGACAACCCAGCCAGCCGCCTCAGCGGGCTTCAACCAAACGCGAGGATCGGCGTTAGCGACGCCCGGGCCTACATCGACGGGATCAACGCCCACATCACCGGCTTGTTGGCGCATCCCGCCGACCTACCGGGCGAATATCCGCTGCTGCAGAAGCTGCCGAGCCGGTGGGTACCTGAGGACCTGGTGGCCATCGCCTCGCTCGTCGGCGGGATCTTCGGGCGCGGCGGGGGCGGCGAGGTGGCCAACGTCTGCGGTCTGGCGGAGCTGTCGGTGTCGCTCGGCGACAAGGTGGAGGCCCGCCGAGTGTTCGACGACCTCCATTTCGCCGACGACGCGGAGTCGCCGACCACCGCCCGCCAGCCGTTTCCTTATCTCGGCGACGGCGCGCCGGATCCCGCCGCCCACCCGACGATCGACTGCGCCAGCCTCCGACCGATCGACAGTGGCAGCCCGGCGTGCCCGATCTGCTCGATGCCGCCGGTCGGCTGATCCCACGCGTGATCGATCTGCCCACGGGTCCGATGCCACTCGACCTCGACCTGTCCGGCGGCCTGAGCAACGCGCTGTTGGTGAGCGGGGACCGCACCGCCACCGGCGCGCCCGTCGCCGTGTTCGGCCCCCAGGTTGGCTACTTCATCCCGGGCATCCTCATCGAGAAGGACGTCCACGGGCCGGGTATCCACGCTCGGGGGGCGGCGTTTCCCGGCACCGACCTCTACGTGCGGCTCGGCCGGGGGACCGACTACGCGTGGTCGGCGACCTCGTCCGGTGCGGACAACTCCACCAGTGGGTCCTGCGGCTGTGCGAGCCGGGCGGCGGCGCTCCGACGGAGACGTCGATGGGTTACGTCCACGATGGCCGATGCCTGCCGATCGAGACGTTCCAGCACACGCAAGTCGCCGTGCCCACGGCCGGGGGTGTGCCCGGAGGACCCGACGACGTCGTGCTCTCATGGCGGGTCGAGCGGGCGACCCCCTACGGCCCCCTGAGCGCACGTGGTCGCCTCACCGATGGGACGCCGATCGCCATCGCCGACTCTCGCACGACTTACGGCAACGAGCTCGGATCGGCGATCGGGTTCGTCCAGATCAACGACCCCAACTTCATGGCGGGCGGTTTCGACGCCTCCCGGCGGGCCATGGGGCTAGGCGTCGACTACACGTTCAACTGGTTCTACGTGGACGGCGAGCACATCGGCTACCAGCACAGCTGCGCCTGCCCGCTCCGCGATCCCCGGGTCGATCCCTACCTGCCGGTGTGGGGTGACGGGCGCTACGACCACATCGGCCGGCTTCCGTTCGACGGCCAGCCCTGGGCGGTCGATCCAGCCGAGGGGTACATCACGTCGTGGAACAACCGGCAAGCACCGGGGTTTGGCGCCAACGACAGGGAGTTCTCGTACGGCCCGGTGTACCGCTCCCTCAGCCTCGACCGGCGGATCGAGGCGCGGCTGGGATCGGGTGGCCCGGTGAGCCGGGCGGAGGTCGTCGACGTGATGGTCGACGCGGCCACCGTCGATGTGCACGGCGCCGAGACGCTGCCCGAGCTGCTCGCGGTGCTCGGCCCGAAGGCGCCGACGCCGTCGATCCTCGCGCTCAGGTACTGCGCGACCGGCTGGCCGCGTGGCTGGCGTCGGGCGCCCATCGGCGGGACCGTGACGGCGACGGCGCCTACGACGATCCGTTTGGGCCGGCGGCCATGGACGCGTGGTGGCCCCGGCTGCTCGACGCCATGTTCGCCGAGGCGTCCGGCGAGGCGTTCGCCGCCCTCCAGATCGGCATCGCGGACCCGCCCGAGGCCCACGACGGGTCGGCATTCAACGGCGGCGCCGCCAGCCATGTCGACAAGAACCTCCGTCAGCTGCTCGGCGAAGCGGTGGTCGACCCGTGGCACCGCACGTACTGCGGGGGGGGATCTCGACGCGTGCCGGGCGGCGCTGTGGGCGTCGCTGGCCCGGGCGGCGACCGACCTGCAGGGCGCGTTCGGATCGTCGAATCCCGATGCGTGGCGGCGGGCGGTCGCCGACGATCAAATCGAGTTCCGGCAGCTGGTGGTGGGCGCGCCGCCCATGCCGTGGCAGAACCCGCCAACGTTCCAGCAAGTGGTGCAGCTGCCGACCCACGCAGGTGTCGTGTCGGCGCAGTCGACATCCGCGACCGGGGCCCGGGTGCTCGGTCATCGGCTGTTGGCCGCCACCGGATCCGACGCGGGAGCCGGCCTGGTGGCGTTGCTGGTCGGCCTCACCCTCGTTGCCCGCGCCGCTACCCGCCGCAGTCAGGCGGGCCTGCCCACCAGCCCAACGCGAACGAGACGGCGGCGCCGGTACAGCCGCGCGCGGGGGCCATCCGGTCCGCCTCCTTGACGACGTTCGCCCGCACCTGCCCGGACAGCGCGCCCAAACCGTCGACGGTGATCTCGAGCGTGCGGCCCCGCTTCTGCCCCCTCCACGTGGCCGCCACCCGGCGTCCGGCCATGACGACGCCGGGAGGGCCCACGGGCCGCCACACCTGTTGACGGTGGGCGGCGTCGGGGACGAGCGTGGCCCGGTCGCGCTGGTTGAGGAAGGGGTCGAGCGGGGGCAGGAGCCGCAGCGCCGCCGGCAGCGGCGGCGAACGCAACGTCGGTTCGTCGGTGGCTAGGAGCCACGCGCTCGTGCCGCCGGCGTCGACCTCGGCGAGCTCGCCGGCTACGGGCGCGAAGGCCTCGCGGGCGTCGGCCGGGCTCCGGTTCGTCCACACGGCGAACGCCGCCGGAGTCGACGGGCCGTAGGCGTGGAGAAACCGGCGCACGAGCTCGGCCCGGGCGGTGTCCGGCGCCATGGACGGGAGCGCCGAGCCGAGCCACTGGTCGGTGCGACCGTTCATGGCGGTGATTCCCTCGCCGGCCGTGATGCACACCGTTCCGGTTAGGCCCAGCGCCCGGAACAGGGACTCGGGCATGTCGGCTCGCATGCTCGCCGGCCGGCGCACTCGGTGGAGCGCCGGCACCCGGTCGTAGATGGCGTGACGGAGGTCGTCGACCGGGAGGATCCGCCCGTCGAGCACGGTGGTCGCGACCTTCGCCATCTGATCCAGCAGGTCGAACGGGGACAGCTCGGCGTCGGCGATGGGTTCCGCCCATCCGCCGAGGAACGTGGCGAACGACTCCCGATCGGTTGGAACGGCCCCGGCGGTGAACGCAGCGGCGTCGGCCACCGGGAGGAGGTAGGGGCGCCGCGCATCGCTCACAAAGGTCAGCAGCGTCCTCGTCTCGGACCGGGCGGTCGCCACGGTGCCCGCGTCGACGCCCTCGACCTGGGCGGCCAGCGCCAGGGCGGCGGACTCGACCCGGCTGTCCTGCACACCAACCGGGGCCGCCGCCTCGACCAGCCGGTCGGGCGGCAGCCGGTCGATCAGGTGGTGGGCCGCCAACCGGAAGGCCACCACCTGGTCCCGGGAGACACTCAGCGCGGCGACGACGGTAATGAAGCTGACCACCCAGTCGCGTTGCCTCCCCCCCGGGCCCCCGGGGGGGCTCGAATGGCGGATGCCCCTGGTCATGGACAGCTCCGGTTCTAAGGTCGATCAGGCTCTGAGGCCAATCCATGACTCACGAAGCCGGGACGGCAGCCGGACTCCGTGCCCGGCCCGAATGCCGAGGGCGACCCACCCGCACCAGGAGCTGCGGCAACGAGGAGTTGTACTTCACGGGCGCATCGTCGCCCCGCACCGCCAACGAACGTCTACGACGACAGACTCTTGACGGCTCGAACCAGCTTGGAGCAAAATCATGTGACTCGGAAATCGACTCTCGGCCGGGGACACCGTGTTCAACGAGTTGGCTTTTCGACGTGTCATGCTTGTCGCTGGGACATCCTTCGTCCTGGTCACTTGCCTGGTTGCCCAGCCAGCAAGTGCGTATTGGCACGATTCAGCGCAACACTCAGCCTATGAGGCAACCGCCTCCGCACGTGTCATCGCGGCTGATGCGAGACCTGTTGATGATGAGGCGATAATCTTCAGCGCCCAACCGGAACCAGACGCACAGGCAATCCGTTGTACTCTCACATCCCATTGGCCCCATGAGTCTGGCCACGTAGCTGGAACAGTCAACGGGGCGGCCACGCTCGAGTGTACGTTCGAAGGAGGTGGCGCGGCCCCGGTCTCGTCACTTGAGATAACTGTCAGCCTATTTCGGTTCGAAGTTGTCGGTCTGACCTGGGTTAGGGTTGCTGGCCCTGAGACGAGCAGCAACGTCGGAAAGTCATCCATTAAGGATAACGCCGCCACCGATTGTGTGGCCGGCATCTACCAAACCCGTGCGACCGGGACGAGTGTGCCGCCGCCCGGATATCAGCCGCCCATAGGGCACCACAACCACGATAGCATGCCGAGAGAGGTGGACTGCATCCCGGAAACTCCTCCTCCTCCGTGCATTCCCGGATTGCCATGCGCCGCGGTAGACGAGTGACTATCGACCGGCGCTGCATGCACATGGCTATTGGGATTTCGCCGTGATCTGAGTCCGACAGGCAAGGTGCAGCGCCTCGAGACGAGGTGACGAAGATCGTACATGTATCACTGGTCACCGCGTCGATTCAGGACGTCGCTGTCGTACGTGAATTGATCGTTCGGCGTCGCCGGAACCGCTTCCAGCAGAGGGTGCGCGAGCACTGCGGCGGCGGCCGCCTTGCTTCCGGCTACGTAGGTCCATGCCAGATCGATCTCTGTTGCTACAATCCACTCCCGGTCATCAGGCCACCATACGTTCGGAGACTGGTCACCGAGATCTTCGTAGAGGTCGACGAGGTCGGATAGAGGCCCACAGAGGAGGTAGTAGGCCCGCTTTGGCGCAGTGACGCGGGGACCATGAAGCACCTCGCGGGGAGCGATCGGTGGCTCGTCATCGACCGAGGCGGCCGAATTATATTTGCGGGCCGAGAACGTGATTATGTCGCCTCCACGGAGCTGCCCATATCCCTCCCAGATGCAGCACCATGCCCGCCCAGACGTCGTCGTGTGTGGCGCCAGAAGATCACGAAGCGCCTCGAGTTCTGGCCTCGGCAACGATCCCCACTCCACGCGATCATCCATGTGGTAGCGGTCGGGCGGCGGCTGATGGCGCGACCGGCTGATCTCATGCAGTTGCATCTCGGGATGCACGAGGCGCTCATTCTCGATAGCTATCTCCGCCCAAGTGCGCCGTACGCCGTCCTCAATGACAGGATGAAGGACACGCGCATATGCGGGGAAGATGTCTGGAACGACCGATCCGACGTCTGTCCCAAATGGATGCAGCACGCTTGTCCACCAAGCTGCCTCCTCAACTGCTGAACTCCATTCGAAACGCACAACAACATGTTAACGGCGCTCGTTCATACAATCACGAAGGTAGGGGACGGCAACCGCAGAACGAGCAGAGCTGACCTGGGCGATCTATCAGCTCTCTGGAGCGGCGCGCGTGCGGAAGCACCGATCCACCCACCCGCCAATCACAGGTGCCGGGTGCGGATCAGCACCACGGCCCCCCGGGCTACCAGCCCGGGAACCGCGGTCAGCAGGATCGGGGCCAGGATCACCGACACGGTGAGGCTGTCGACCAGGTTGCCGAGCAGCGCCGCCATGCCGATCGTCCAGGGGATCATGAGGAGGGCGAGGAACAGCGCGGTGGTCTTCGAGCCGAGGTAGCGGCGGACTCGGAGCCCGACCCACGCGCCAAGCACCGCACCCACCCACAGCAACACCAGCCCGAACAGGATGGCGAAGGCGAGGAAGATGGCCTGACCGATCCCCTCGCCGATGGCGCAGCCGACCGTCGTGCAGTCCTTCGCCTCGGGGGCTCGGAAGCCGAGCAGGATCACGAGCTCGCCGAGCGCCCCACCCACGGTCGCCCCCAGGAGCGTCACCACGTAGCCGCGCGGTTTCTTCCACCAATCGACCTCAACCTCCGACGGTGCCACCACGACCGAGCACGACGGGCCCCCGGCCACCTCAGGCGTCCCGGCTCACGGACGAGGCGAAGCAGCATCCGGAGCGGTCGAAGAGCCGCTCGGCATGGGACTTGGCCTCACAGACGAGCCCGGGCGGCGAGGGCAGGCCCGCCCCGGCGACCATGAACGGCAGCTGACGTTGCGCCATGCGCGGAGCCCGACGGTCAGGGCGGCGAGGTGCGTTTGGCTGCGGTACTGGACCTCGTCGACCGTGAACAGCACACCGACCCCTCGTGCGGCGGCCGTCTCGCCGAGTTCGCCGAACAGACCGGCGAGATCACCGTCCAGCTCGCCGGAATCAAGGAGCCCGGCCACCGGGTCGACGTCGATGACGATGTCGCCGGGTAGGGGTCTGAGGAACATCGGAACGAAATCGTCCGCCAAGGGCGTTCGCGTGCCTGGTGAGGTTGTCCTCGCTGCGCTGAGCCTCACGGAGACTGCTCTGGAGGACCGCGCCCCGGGGGGATCGCCCTGCACGCCCTAATGCCCTCGGGGATCGGCGAGATCCTCGGCGTCGCCGAACCTGTAGGCGAGATCGACCGCCACGGCAAGCTCGCCCACCGCGGCTCCTACGAGCGTCGTATGGTGACGGCGGAACAGATGGGTGCCGGCCGGAACCCCGAGCGGCGGCTCGACCCGGACGACAACCTGCGCCGTCGAGCCCGGCGGCAGGTCGAGCTCGGCCTTGCTGGCGAGCGAGAACCACGCCGGCGGCGCACCGTCAAGGGCCACGACCGACGCCCGCCCCCGCCGCGGTTGGTCGGTGGTGTTGGTGACCGTGAACGGCATCTCGCCGAGGCGGTTCTCGGCCAGGACCACCGTGGTGGACGGAGCAGTGATGGCGATTGGCGACGGCATGACGCGTCAGCGGGGCGTGCGTACCGCGAACCCGAGGTGGCGAGCGGCCTGGCGGCGGAGCGCCGCCGACGGGATCTCGTCACCAGCGGGAAGCATGAGCGGCTCGGGCAGGTCGCCGACATCAGCCGCCGCCGCGTCGATCTCGCCCGCGGCGCCGGGCGCAACCGCTCGAGCGGGCTTCCCTTCGGTGGTGGGGTGAGACGAGCCACGGGACGACCTCGGTGATCTCGATTAGCACAAAGAGGCGAGGGTCACAACGCTGGCCATCGCCTCACGCCTCCTCCGGCTCGTGCAGGGAACGGAGGAACCGCAGCACCTCGTCCTGTCGCTTGGTCCGCCGCATCGGGGGGAGGGCGTTGACGATGCGCCAGCGGTAGCGGGCCGACGCGAGCCGGGGATCGAGCACCGCCACCACCCCGCGATCGGAGCTTGATCGGATCAGCCGGCCGACGCCTTGGGCCAGCAACGTCGTGGCCCGAGGGAGGTCGACCAGCTCGAAGGCGTTGGCCCGGGCCTGCTCCCGCCGAGCCTGGGTGAGGGGCGCGTCGGGGCGGGGGAACGGAGGGCGATCGATCGTGACCAGCGACAGCGATCGGCCCACGACATCGACCCCCTGCCAGAACCCCATAGTGGCGAACAGGCAGGTCGCCTCGTCGCCGGCGAACCGGGCCACCAGCGCGGGCTTGGGCAGGTCGTCCTGGGCGAGCAACGGGAACGGCAGCCGGTCCCGCAAGGCCTCGACGGCGGCGCGCATCGCCCGCCAGCTCGTGAACAGCGCCAGAGTCCGGCCCCCGGCCGCCTCGATGAGCACCGTCAGCTCGTCGTGCATGGCCGCTTCGTACGCATCGGACGTGCGCTCCGGGAGGTGGGAGGCGCAGTAGAGCAACGCGTTGGTCGGGTAGTCGAACGGGCTGCCGACATCGGCGTAGTCGTAGCGATCGGGCGGGACGCCAAGCCGGATGGGCGTGGTGGGCGGCAACGTGGCGCTCGTCAGCACGGCCGTCGTGTTCGCCCACAGCCATTGGAGCATCGGCCGCACGTCGACGGGCGCCAGCCGCAGCACCGGGAACCCGCGGGCGCCGCCCTCCACCCACAGCACCTCGGTGTCGAGCGGGTCGACGACGGCGTCGAGGTCGTCGATGAGTCCGGTCACGAAGCGCATGGCCCGCTGCGTTCGGGACTTCACCTCGACCGCGTCACTCGTGATCCGCCGGAGGGCCGCCAGCGCCCGCTCCAGCTGAGCGCGGCCACGGGTGATCGCGGTGGCCACGTCGCCGCCGACCGTCCGCAACCGCCGACCATCGACCTCGAAAAGGGCGTCGGCGAACCGCTGGCCGGCGGCGTTCACGACGTTGGGGACCTCGTCGCCGGCCACGACTGCCTTGACTGCTCTGGCGGCGTGGGTGAAGCGGCCCGCCCCCAGCTCCAGCCCGAACGCGGCGGCGAAGACGCCCTCGAGCGTGTGGGCCTCGTCGAAGACGACGACGTCGTGCTCGGGCAGCACAGTTCCCTCGCGGTTGAGGTGCATGCCGTACAAGTGGGTGTTCACGACGACGACGTCGGCGGCCGCCGCCGCATCACGGGTCGCCTCGCAGAAGCACACGTCACCGGCCGGGCAGCGGGTCGCCCGGACACTCCCGGGACGTGACGCTCACCGCCCCCCACCCCTTCGGCGAGGGCTCGAACGGGAGACCGGCGCGGTCGCCCGGGCCGTCGGCGTCGAGCTGGCGGGTGACCCACCTCACGAGCCTCCTGAGCTCGACACCCACGCTCGGCTCATCCAGCCCGTCCAGCGCCAGCTGCTCTTGGTTGGCGGAGGCCGCCTCTCGCGCCCGCTGCACGCAGGCGTAGTTCGACCGCCCCTTCATGCAGGCGAACGTGAACGGCTCCCCCAGGTGCTGTTCGAGGAACGGGAGGTCCTTGCCGACGAGCTGGTCTTGCAGCGCCTTGGTGGCGGTGGCCACCACCACTCGCTGGCCGGAGCAGATCGCCGGCACCAGGTAGGCGAGCGACTTGCCGGTCCCCGTCCCCGCCTGCACGACGAGGTGGCGTCGCTCTCGGCGATGGCCCGGGCGACGGCTTCGGCCATGGCCCGCTGGCCGGGACGGGCCTCGCCGGCCCCGCCGAACCCGGCCACGACCCGGCCGAGCGCCGCCACGGCGTCGATCTCCACCCGCCCATGATCCACTCGCACGGGTAGCCGCCGCGCCGGCGGGCGGGAATCTCTCCAGGCTGTCGCATCTGCCGCTCTGGGGGCGTGTCGGTGCACGCCACACCCTCCGCCGTAGTGTGCGCGAGATGGATGCCGGGCACCCGCTGCTGCGCACGTTGTGCGAGGCGGCGGCCGGCCGCCCACCGGCTCCCAACGGCCGGGTTGAGGTGGTGCCGTCCCCGCCGGGGCCGGTGCACGCCGTGGTGGGGTTCCCGTTCCACAACGTCATCGCCGCCGACGTCGAGGAGGCGCTCGTGTCCGCCCGCCTACCGGCCGACGACCCCGGTGCCCCGCTCAAGGCGGAGTTCCTGCTGTGGTTGTCGGGCTGGCTGGGCGCCGCGCCCGGCTCGCTCGATGTGGTGCTGGCCCGCACCGATGACCCACCCGCAGAGCCGCTCGAGCTGGTCCCCCGGGATGACCTCGCCGACCACCCGCGGGTTCGGCGGGCGGCCCGGTACCGCGACGACCTGCGGGTGTTCACGGATTGGTCGGGCACCGGGATCGTCACCGTCGGGCGGGGCCTGGCCGGGCGGTGGGAGGTGGCGTTCGAGGTCGACCACGCGTCCCGCGACCGCGGCCTTGCCCGCCAGCTGGCGGCGGCGGCGACGACGCTGATCCCGCCCGGCGAGCCGCTGTTCGCCCAGGTGGCTCCGGCCAACACGGCCTCGCTGCGGGCCGTGCTGGCCGCCGGGTACCGGCCCGTGGCCGCGGAGGTGCTGTTCCGCAAGGTGGGCGGGTGACGCTGGACGAGAGGTCCGCGCGCCCAGCGGGCCAGGAGACCGGTTCGCGCGCGCGCCTCACCGACCGGGCGCGGCGGGTCTCGCCGTGGGGCGGGGCGGTGATCGGCGCCACCGCCCTGTTCGTCGTCGTGTACGGCTGGCTGATCCTCGAGCTGCACGCCAGCTACCCGACCCAGGCGTTCGACTTTGGCATCTTCGACCAAGGGCTTTGGCTCCTGTCGAGGTTCAAGGAGCCGTTCGTCACGCTCCGGGGCCTCAACCTGTTCGGCGACCACGCCTCGCTGATCATGATCCCGATGGTCCCGCTGTTCTGGCTGTGGGACGACCCCCGAGCGCTGCTGTTGTTCACCGTGGCGGCGTTGGCCACCGGCGGACCGCTCCTGTACGCCATCGGCCGCCGCCTCGACCTGCCAGGGCCGCTGGCGGCCGTGCTGGCGATCGCCTTCCTGCTCCACCCCGCGCTCACGTGGGCGACGTGGTGGAACTTCCATCCCGAGCTGATGGCCATCCCCCTGCTGCTGGGCTCGTTCCTGCTCGCCGTGCAGGGCCGCCCGAAGCTGTCGGCCGCCGTCCTCCTCGTCGTCCTCCTCGTGAAGGAGGACGCCCCGCTGGTCGTGGTGCCGCTGGCGATGTGGCTGGCGCTCACCAAGACATGGCCGCGGCGCCCCGGCGCCTTCGTGGCGGTGGCGGCGGTCGCCGTCTTCTTCATCGACGTCCTCCTCGTCCTGCCGGCCTTCACCCCGACCGGCGAGCTGGTGTACGTCGGCCGCTACGCCAGGTTCGGCGACACCCTGCCCGAGGCGCTCATCGGGATGGTCGCCCACCCGGCGTCGACCCTCGGCGTGCTGGTCTCGGGACGCAGCCTCGGGTATCTGGCCAAGATGCTCCTTCCGTTGCCGCTCGCGTTGGTCCGCCCCTCGATGCTGCTCGTCGGGGCCCCGATCACGGCCGCCAACCTGCTGTCGGGCCAGCTCGGCCAGCAGGACATCAGGTTCCAGTACAGCGCCTACCTGCTGGCGATCGTGGGTCTGGCGGCGGTGTTGGGTGCCCGCCGCCTACGCACCCGGGCACCCCACGATGCCAGCCGCCTCGCCACCCTCACGATCGGCCCGCCCTCGTGTGCGCCATCCCCGCCCACCTGGTCTGGGGGCCGTCACCGATCGGCACCGAGCGAGGGCAGTGGTTCCGCCCCGACGCCTTCGACCAACGCCGCACCGAGATGCTGGCGCAGATCCCCGACGATGCCGTGGTGGCCGTCGACCCGTTCCTCGCTCCACACTTCACCCACCGCCAGCGGGTCTACATGTTCCCGAACCCGTGGATCCCGCACGCATGGGGAACCGCCGGACTCCCGCCGCTGCCCGATCCCGCCGAGGTTGAGTGGGTGGCGGTGCGGCCGGTGGCGTACCCGCCCGACCACGTTGGTGCGCCGGTGCTGGCTCAGCTCAAGGACTCCGACGACTTCGAGGTCGTCGTCGAGGTGCCGGCTGGTCCCGAGCAGCACGCACAGCCGGCGGGCCACCTCGGGCGACTCCCGGAACGCCGAGGGCTTCGCTGGAGTCGAACTAAAGCCGGAACAGCGCGCTGTCTTGTTGTATTGGAAAGGCAGTCTTCCTGATGACATGGTTCGATTGATAAATGAGGTCCGTTCGCAGGTTCCCGTCGAGGTCCGCGCGGCCGGTTACTCGTTGAGCGAGTTGCTGCGAGAGGCACGTCGCATTGCTGGCATGGATCTCGGAGAAGCCGGGGTACGGATTACCGAGGTGGGACCCTTATCTGACTATAGCGGCCTCGACGTCGGCATTGGTGATGCGGGGGACATCCCGCTCGCTGAAGCCATAATCGAGAGCACAATGAAGCTTGTGTTCACGGCGGGCAGCCAGCCGATCGCCGCCGCGTGGAGGTGGGACGACATCGCGCCCTTCTGGGGAGGTGCTGCGATGGATCGGCCAGCGGGGATTCCCGGATTTCACATCTATTGTACGACCGGGTTCGCGGCTGACCAGCCTAACGGCGATGACTTCATGATTACCGCTCGTCACTGTGGCCTCGACAAGGACTGGTTCACTCCAATCGGTGACGGTTTGGTCGGGCACTCGATAAACGGTGATGCTGACGTAGACGCCATGTTATTGAACAGGGGGTACCAATCGGTTATTTATGTCGGTGATTGGGATTCGGCCCAGGGAGTGAATATTGTGGATGGCGTGAACCCCGCTGACGAGTCCCTTGTGCTCGTCTCTGGCTCATGGTCGGGTGCTTCTGTCGTTCGGGTTAAAGATGTCAATAGGTTCATCAACATTGATGGTCAGGTGATCGGCCCAGGCATCTGGACACGGGATCCACAATTGGATGGCTCTGTCGGAGAGGGTGACAGCGGTGGACCCACGGCTGGCTCGACCCCGCAGCCGGCGAACTGGATCGCCCGGGGCATGCTTGATGCTATTGATCTTGCAACCGTGGCGGATTGCGAAGGTCTTGATGAGGGTCGAACGTGTGCGTGGCGGGCGTTCAGCGTCAACATTGATGCAATTGAGGCCCAGCTGAACGTTGATGTGCAAGCAGCTGACTAGAGTACCTAGATGGAGGAGGGTTTGTTTCTTGCGATCGGGGGGACGGTCAAGCGGGCCGAGGCTGAAGTGGGTCCCCGATAGGAGAGTTTCTCGGCGGTAATGGTGGGAAGAGCTCGTGAGCTAGCCCGAGGGGCTTTAGTTATCTTCGCTTTCACAGTTGGCGCCGTTGTTTCAGTTCTGATCCAAATGGCCATCGAAGGTCCCTGCGGAGGTAGTCCTGGCCCTTCACCAGACGGCGCCGTTCCGCCGCTTTGTACGCCAGCAGGTCCAAATCTTGGAATTGGTTTACTTGGGGGTGCAGTAGCCGCGCTGCTCGTATGGCGAATGAGCCGAAGGGGTCTTTCGCGGGCGAGCGTCCCGGCCGAGGACGGCGCCTCAAGCGCCGCCCGCAGGCCGGGCCGGCACCGGCGGAGCCGGCGCTCTTGATCCATTAGAGCCAGATTCGGCAGCGCGCCGCGGCAGGCGGGGTGGAGTGAGGCGGCGGGTTTCAATCGCGGGACGATCCGGCTGGCCAGATGAGGGTCGTTTTCGTGGGCGGCGGCGGTGTCGGCGACGACGCTGGTACGGATCTCACGGGGGGTGAGGTGCAGGCTGAGGCGATGTTTCCGCAGGTCAACGATGGTGGGCCCGGCAGGGATCGAACCTGCGACCAAGCGATTATGAGTCGCCTGCTCTGACCACTGAGCTACGGGCCCGGACGTTTGTGCAGGTCAGAGGACATATCACCCTCGAATCGCCTGCTCTGCT
>JBOGGX010000231.1:0-2669 GCA_050744245.1 Acidimicrobiales bacterium | reverse complement strand
GTTGTTGGGTCAGTTGCTGGGGTTCAGTTGGTCACCTCCTCGTCGAGCAGGTCGGTGATGGCGACGGGTTCGTCGCAGTTCGGGCAGTGGCCGCCGATACCGATGCGGCGCATGAAGGTTCCGCAGTCCTGGCAGCGCTGCTCGCCGAGGGCGCGGGTGCCGCAGGTGTCGCATTCGTAGACGGTGATCGGTTTGCGGGGTCGTGCTGGGGGGAGCGTGACGGGTGCGACGGCGGCGTCGTGGCGGCGGCGGTAGGCGGCGGCTTTGCAGGCGTCTGAGCAGTAGCGGCGTTTGCCGGCGGGGACGAACGGTCGCCCGCAGCGGGGGCAGGAGATCGTGACGGCATCGTGACGCAACGGGATCTCGGGTTGTTCAGCGTTCATCGTCGGGTATCCGTCCGAGGTCGCGACCCTTGAGGCGGTAGCTGTCGCCTTTGAGGTTGATGACCTCGGCGTGGTGGACGAGGCGGTCGATCATCGCTGAGGCCACCGTGTCGTCACCGAACACCTCACCCCAGCGGCTGAACGCCTTGTTCGAGCTGACGATCACGCTGGCCCGCTCGTAGCGCGACGCCACCAGCTGGAAGAACAGGTTGGCGGCCTCCTGGAACGGGATGTAGCCCACTTCGTCGATGATGACGAGCGGCACCCGGCCGAGGCGGATGAGCTCGAGTTGGAGACGGCCGGCGTCATGGGCGGCGCTGAGGCGGTCGACCCACTGCGCCGCGGTGGCGAACGCGACGCGGTGCCCGGCCACACAGGCGCGCACGCCGAGGGCGATGGAGAGGTGGCTCTTGCCGGTGCCGGGCGGTCCGAGGAACACGGCATTGGAGCGGGCCTCGATGAAGTCGAGGGCGCCGAGATGGGCGACGACGTCGGCGCGGACGCTGCGTTGATGATCGAAATCGAAGTCCTCGAGGGTCTTGCGGGCCGGGAACCGGGCGGCGCGGATGCGGGCCTCACCGCCGTGGGACTGGCGGGCCGACACCTCCCGCTCCAAGCAAGCGGCGAGGAACTCCTCATGGCTCCAGGCCTCGGCCCGAGCCCGTTCGGCGAGGCGTTCCACCCCGGCCAACAACGACGGCGCCTTCAGTTCCCGACACAGGTACGTGAGCTCGCGGGCGCCCATCACGCCACTCCCGTCGCCCGGTCATACACGGCCAGGTCGCGCACCTCGACCTCGGTGTGGGTCGCCGGCTTCGGTGCCGCGGCCAACGCTCGGGCCGCCTCCCGTGCCCGATCATGGGCCGGGTCGGTGACGGTGACGTGGCTGGCCAGCACCCGGTCGTGGCGGGCCACCACCTCGCCGCCCAAGGTGACCACGACCTGGGCGTCGTCGACTTTCAGATGCACCCGTCGTCCGACCGCTTGGGGATGCACGGAGTAGTCGTTGGTGTGGTGACGGACCCAGTGGTCCGCCGGCAGGCGCAGGTCGCGGTGCGAATCCATGTCGGGCAGCACCGGCGGGAGGGGCATCATCGCCGCGAGATCCTCATCGATGCGTTCCGAGGGCCGGCAGCGCAGCCCCGAGTGGACCCGCACGTTGGCCTTGTCCTCGAGCCAGTCGCCGAGCTGGGTGTTGAAATCGTCGCGGTCAGCGAACCGGCGGCCCGGCAGGAAGCTCGTCTCCAAGTAGCCGATACTCCGCTCCACACAGCCCTTGCGTTCCGGGTGCCCTTTGGCCAACACCACCGAACCCATCCCCAACGTGCCCTTCAGACGCAGGTAGTCGGCGGTGTAGATCAGCCGGCGGCCTCGCCGCACCGAGATCGCCGGCTCACCGTCATAGACCCCCACCCGAGGCACCGCCCCCAACTCCACCAGCAGACCGAGATGGCCGCTCAACACATCGGGCGACTCCTTCGAGCCAATCATCCGGGCCAAGATCCACCTCGAATAGCACGGCACCCCTACCAGCACCGGCAACACCGCCGTCTGACCATGCCCGACCGGGATGTCAAATTCGGGGAACCACAGATCCCACTGCGCCAGCTCACCCGGCCGATACTCGGTGCGCCCGAACGCCTCAGGCAGCCGATAGGCAGGACGGAGCTCGGCCACCCGGTCGCGCAGCACCGTCATCCCCCGCGTCCAGTCGATCCGCTCGGGCGATCACCGTCGCCGGCATGTCCGGCGTCACCGCCAACAACCGGCGGATCGCCGGCTCGAACGGGTCGACCGCCGACCCTGGCCCCTCCCGCACATACTTCGGTGCCGCCTCAGCCCGCAACGCCGCCCGCACCGTGTTCCGGGCGATGCCCAGATGCCGGGCGATTGCCTTCACGGCCATCCCCTCGGCCCGGTGCAGCCTCCTGATCTCAGCCCATTCCTCCACGTCAATCACTTCCCTTCTCCTGTTCCGGCCGTCGATGGCCGGGCACAGGCTCAAGTCCGAACCACTGCAAGTGGTGGACCCTCGACGGGAGGGGGTCAGATTTCGACCGGTGATAAAGGGTCAGTCTTCAGCCGTTGGCGACACCGGTGGCTCGCCCGAAATGGCAACGAGTAACCTGATCTCGGCACTACGCCACGGAGGTGCGGAATGGGCGCTGGAGCGTTCGAAACGTCGTTCGCCAATCTCCTCGCGGTGTGGGTCGACTATCAGCTGGTGCCGCGGCGACCCGACCACGTGTCCGAGCTGGGGACCGCACGGTGGCGACTCGAGCTCGC
>JBOGGX010000230.1:0-2377 GCA_050744245.1 Acidimicrobiales bacterium | reverse complement strand
ATTCGTGTGGCACAAGACGGCTGGGCAGATCCTCGAACGTCTCGCCGGCTACTGCGCCGCCATCAACCAAGACGCAACCGCATGAACCACACCATTTCACGGCGCTTCAGCCTTCCAGGACACTAGGCCCTGGGCGGTAGGTTTCGCCGCACCTTGACCGCTGACGAACGACTCGAGCAGCTCGAGGAGCGGGGCCAGCCGATCGACGGCGACCAACCGGACGACGACGCGGAGAAGCCCCGCCTCGAGCCGTTGGCCGTGCTGCGCCGCGGCCGCTACCTGTTCGCCAGCCGGGGCGACGTGCCCCACCCCCGTCGGGTGGTCGACGCCGCCCTTCTGCTGCTCGCCACGATCGGCCCGGTCGTCGCCAGCCTGCTGTCGGCCAACGACGCCAGCGGCGAGACCACCGTCGTCGAAGCCGTCGGCGACCTGCTCGGTTGGCTCGAACCGGTGTGGACGCTGGTCTATGGGGCGTCGTGGCTGTTCGCCGTCGGCATCGTGGCGGTCAGCGTCCTGGGCCGCCAGTTCCGGCTCGCTCGAGACCTGATGATCGCGGTTGTCCTGGTCGTGCTGGACGGCGGGGTGCTCGGCCTGGTCGTCGCCGACGAGTGGCCGAACCTGCTCCGGTCGTTCCTCTCCGATGACGGCGATACCTACCCTGCGGTCGGGATCGCGTTCGTGGTCGCCGTCGTCGTGGTCGCCCGACCCGACCTCATCCGGCCGGCCAGGAGGATGGCGACCTGGCTCGTGCTGCTCGCCGCCGTCGCCGCCATCGCCGTCGACGAGACGCTGCCGTCGAGCGTGCTGGGCGGGCTCGCCCTTGGCCTGGCGGCGGGCGCCCTCGTGCGCCTGGTGATGGGGTCGGCGGCCGGGTTCCCCGACAGGGAGCGGGTGCTCACCGGTCTCGACGACCTCGACATTGCGTTCGTCGACATCCGCCTCGCCCCCCGGCAGCCACCGGGCGTCGCCACGTATCTCGGCCGCACCGTCACGGGTCGGTCGGTAGAGGTCAGGGTCTACGGCAGCGACGCCCGTGACGCCCAGTTCCTGGCCAAGGTGTGGCGGGCCCTCTCCTACCGGGACGCCGGTCCGGAGCTCGCCTTCAGCCGGCTCCAGCCGGTCGAACACGAGTCGCTCATGACCCTGCTGGCGGCCCGCTCGGGCGTGGCCGTACCCGACGTGATCGCCGCGGGCGCCGCCGGCTCGGGCGACGCACTGCTGGTGACGGCCCAACCGGAAGCAGCGAGGCTCGACAGCTGCCCGACGGGCCCGAGATCAACGACGTGCTCGATGCGATGTGGCACGCGGTCCGAACGCTGCGGGACGAAGGCATCGCCCACGGCCGACTCAACGCCCACAACGTGGCGGTCGAGAACGGTCGCCCGATTCTGCTCGACTTCGCCGGCGGCCCGATGGCCGCGCCGGCGGCGGTGCTCAACACCGACGTGACCGAGCTGCTGGTGTCGACGGCGTGTTGGTGGGGTCGGAGCGGGCGCTGCGGGCCGCGCTCGACAACCTGGGTTCGGCCGCCGTCGCCGAGGCCATTCCCTACCTCCAGCGCGCCGCGCTCACGCCGGCCCTCCGCGACGAGGTGCGCCACCGCGACCTCGACCTCGCCGGCCTGCGCCAGCTCGCCGCGACCCGGATCGAGACCGCACTGCCCGACGTCGTCCAGCTCCATCGGGTCTCGCTCCGACCCCCCAATCCGATGGCGACGTCGCTCCCACCGTCCGACGAGATCCCCCGCCGGGTGATCAAGGGAGGCTCCCACCTGTGCGTGCCGAATTACTGCCTCCGGTACCGCCCGGCGGCCCGCCAGGGCGAGGCGGTCGACACGTCGACCGGTCACCTCGGGTTCCGCGGCATCATCCGCGTCCGCGTCGCTGCGACCTGAGCTCGTCGGCCTGTCGAGCACGACATGACCGAGGAGGTGATCGCCGCCACCTGTGCACTCGTCGACGCCCTCGCCATCGGGTTCAGGAGCCGGGGCGAGCCGCCCCCTAAACCCGAGCGGCGGTGTCGCTCGGGCCGGCATACCGCTGTCGTACTGCTTGACGGGACACACCAAGGACCGACGCGATCACCGTCCACGACGCTCCCGCCTCCCGGGCCCCGAGCACGGCCTCGTCCAACCGGATCTGGGCCTGGTCGAGCTGGGCCTCAATGGAGGAACCTGTTCGGGCGGGCATGGCATGGAGGCTTGGTCGTGCGCCAACTGGCAACGCCGACCGAGTGACTATTAGCCCGGACCGGGGGCAGGCCCCCCTCCCGGCCTCCCCCCAGCGCGACCGCCGTTGCGGTGAGGTTGTCGGGCGGGCAAAGCCCGCCCTCGGGCGCGCGAGTCGAGCACAGGAACGACTGCGCTCTTCTCGCAGAA
>JBOGGX010000229.1:0-5700 GCA_050744245.1 Acidimicrobiales bacterium | reverse complement strand
AAGCAGGAGGAACCGCAGCACGGCGCCGATGGCGTACACGTCGGCCGCGGGCGGCGTCGGGTCGCCTGACCGCAGGCGAGGATCGGCGAAGCCGTGGACGGTGGGCGAGGTCGGCGGGCCCGCCCGGCCGGCGAGGGTGGTGCCGGAAAACCCGCACAGCAGCGGGCGACCGTCGGGGCCGAGCACGACGTGGCTGGGGTCGACGCGACCGTGGACGATGCCGAGCGAGTGGAGGTCGGCCACCGTGGCCGCCACTGCGGCGCCGAGGGCCATGATGCGTTCGGCCGTGAGGGGCGGACCGGTGGCCAGCGAGTGGGTGCCGGCGTAGGCCGTCGTCAGTGACTCTGGTTCGACGTCGAGCAGGTCGACCACACCGGGGTGGCCGGCGGCGGCGAGCGCCGCGGCCTCCCATTCGAGGCTGGCGCGCTGGGCTGCGGTGCTGGCCCGCTTGCGGGCCACGGCCCGGCCCTGCCCGTCGACGCCGCCGACGACCCGGTCACTCACGTGGGCTAAAGTAGCACGACATCTACTGAGATAAAAGGTCAGGGACCGGAAGCAACGGGTTCCGACTCGGCGGTCACCGTGACCAGCACGCGGTCGGGCAGGCCCGGGAAGGCGTCGGCGAACAGGTACGGCACCTGGGCGCTC
The DNA here is from genome assembly GCA_050744245.1 of Acidimicrobiales bacterium. Taxonomy (GTDB): domain Bacteria; phylum Actinomycetota; class Acidimicrobiia; order Acidimicrobiales; family JBOGGX01; genus JBOGGX01. The sequence continues at coordinate 5,052 of JBOGGX010000229.1, read as the reverse complement.
AGCGTGACCCGCACCGTGTCGCCCTCGACGTCGATGTCGGGCGCACCGGCCAACTCGAAGCGCAGGTCGCGTGCTCGCAGCGATCGGGTCACCGCCTCCTCGAGGCGCGTGGGCTCGAAGCGGATCTCGTTGGAGGCCCGGAAGTGGGCCTGGTCGATGCCGAAGGTGGCGGCGTCGTTGGCTGCGGCATCGGCCGCCCAGAGCAGCTCCCGTCGTCCGAGCAGGATCACCGAGAAGTCGAAGGCGATCGACGCCAGCAGCAGGACGATCAGCACCGCCGCCGGCCACAGCATGAGGCTGGACCCGCGGTCGTCGCCGCCGCGCCGCGTCGCTACCGGCACGGCGGGCCCGGGCCGCGGGCCACGTCGTTGCGGAAGGGATCGATGATCTCCGAATCGGTGGCCCGGACGGTGAACCCCTGCCCGAAACCGCCGACCAGCGGCACGGTGAGCGTCGGCACCCGGTAGGTCACGGTGACCTCGATGGGTTGGCAGCGCCCGGCGGCGCCGCCCGGGGTGATCGTGAACGTCATCCGCTCCGGATCGCGGCCGTGGCCCTCGATGGCGTCCACCGCGGCCACCCCGGCGGCGCGTGCCGCGGGGCCGCTGTCGCCCCCGACGACGGTCTCGACGTAGACCCGGGCGGCCTCGTGGGCGGCCGAGGCGCTGGCCAGCTTGGCGTCGACTACGGCCCAGGCGTTGGCCACGAGCAGCGTGCCCACGACGAACACCAGCAGCCCGAACGGCAGCGTCTCGATCCCGCCGATGAAGCCGTCGTCGGCCGACCAAGAGAAGCGGCGGCGGGTGGTGGCGTCGGTCACTCCTGCAACTCCTCCACCCGGACCCGCACGGTCCGGTCGAGGACGTCGAAGAAGGGAAGCGACACCTGGTTGAGCGCGAGCTCGGGGTAGGGCACCCGCACCTGGAGCACCACGGCATCGGGGCGGCTGGCGCCCCAGTCGAGCCGGGCGTCCTGCCCGGCGGGGCCGACGAAGTCGACGAAGCCTCGCTCGGCCTCGTCGCGGGTCGTCCCCCGGGCGACCGACTGCGCCGCGTCGTGGGCCGCGGTGGTGACGGTCGAGATGAAGAACAGGTTCACCATGATCTGGGCGGTGAAGAACAGGAAGATCAGGAACGCGCCGACACCGAACGCGGTGCTGATGACGCCGGCCGCGTCGTCACCCCTCGCTCGTCGCACCTCCGTCATCGGGGTGTTGCTCAGCCGCCGATCGAGTCGATCCAGCGTTGCACGGTGGCCGAGATGTCCTCCCAGAACAGGCGCAGCCCGACGAACATCATGGCGCCGATCACCGCGGTGATGAGGACGGCGACGCCCATGCTGATGACGCCCTCGCCGCGGTCGTCGGCGGCGAGTCGTCTGGCCGCCGCCGTCAGCCAGACGTGCACCGCGACTGCGGCGGACTCGATGTTGGTGCTCAAGATGCGGTACCTCTCTTGTCAGCCGGTTCCAGCGAACAGGCGGATGGCCTCGATGAAGGGGATGGTCAGAAAGATCACGCCGGGCACCAAGGTGGCCACCGTGACCGGGATCCACACCTGTTGGCTGCGACGCTCGATGATCTCGATGTTGTTGCGATGGACCTCCTGGCGGATGGCCCTGGCCTCGTCGCCGATCAGCCGGCCGAGATCGGCGGTGTCGCGGTTGAGGGCGAGCACGCCGACCAGCTTGTGGACGGCGTCGACGTCGGCGACCTCGGCCCACTCCCTCAGTGCGTCCGCCTCGGCCAGCCCCTGGCGGATGCGTCCGCCCACTCGGGCCAGGTCGCGGCTGCACGTGCCGTTGCCGCGGGCGGCGAGTCGGTTGAGCGCGGCACCCAGCGAATAGCCGGCGGACAGGAGCATGCCGAGCTGCTCGCTGACGACGGGCAGCTCGAGGAACAGCCGCCGTTGCCAGTCCCTCGACTTGGCGCCGAGATCGGCTTCGACGGCCACGAACGCGATCAGGGGGCCGGCCAGCGCGCCGACCACGACGAGGATGGTGGCCAGCCCGGCGGCCGCGGCGAGGAGGGTGCCCACGGCGAAGCCGACGACGGCCCAGCCCAGTTCGCGCACCCGGAAGGCGGTGACGTCGAGCGGCGAGTGGATGCGCTCGAGGCGGACGGCCAGCTCCTCGTTGACGCCGAACAGCCGGGCGGCCCGGTCACCGATCGACTGGGCCAGCGGTCCGACCATCTCCCGGAACGACGAAGCGGACACCAGACCGGCGCGGGCCGGCGCCCCGGCGCCGACGGGCGCGTAGGGACGGAGCCGCTCGGTGAGCGGTTGCCGGTTGAACCACCGCAGCCCGGAGAACATCAGGGCCAGTCCCGACCACAGCAGGACCCCCACCAGCAGCAGGAGGAGGGTCATTCGGCGAACACCCTTCGCTCCTCGGGGAGCCGCATCAGCCGGCCGGCCCACACCCAGCAGACGACGATGATCACGAGGGCGATGAGCACGCCGACCTGGCCGACGGGCGTCTGGTAGGCGGCGCGACCCGTGCCGATCGTGAGCCCGGCCAACGCCATGCCCAGCGGCACGATGAGCACGAAGCGACGGGCGAACCGGGTTCCTGCCTGCCGGGCGCGCGCGTCCTTGCGGTTCTGGGTGTCCTGGCGGCGGTCGTCGGCCAGGGCCTCGAGCCGCTGGGCCACATCGGCGCCGCCCAGGTCGTGGGCGATGAGCAGCGTCTCGCAGGCGGCGTCGGCAGTCGGGTCGGCCAGCCGGTCCTTCAGCACGCGCAGCGTCCGGTCGAAGTTGGTGGACACCAGCCACTCGCGGTGGGCGGCCTCGAAGGCCGGTCGCAGCTCGACCGGCGCCCGCCGGCCGACGTCGAACAGGGCCTGGGGGATGGACCGGCCCAGTGACATCGTCTGGATCCGGATCTCCTCGATCATCCGGGGCCAGGCCTCCTGGGCCTTGGCCAGGCGGTCGTCGCGGCGCTTGCGGAAGGTCCGCAATGGAATGCTGGCTGCGAAGAAGCCGATGACGACGGCCGGCAGGATGCCGAACAACACCAGACCGGCACCGCAGCCCACCACGAAGAGCACGGCCATGGCCAGCGCGAACTCGCCCGCCTTGACGTCGGCCAGCCCGGCCTGGACCAGCCAGTCGCGGGTCGGGGAGCGCCTCGCCGTCCGGGACCGGGCCCGCGGCCCGACGCCGAACCCCGGCCACTTGAGCGCGACCGCGGTGTACACCAGGTACACGCCGTAGGCGCCGACGACCGCCAGCAGGACGCCGGTCACCCAGTACCGCCGTCGTTGGCGCCGAGCAGCTGGCGGACGTCGAAGCCCGCGTTCCAGAGCGTCCGTCCGGCCCGCACGGGCAGGTTGCCCGTCCACCGCAACGGCTCGCCGGCCCGGCGCTGGAACACCTCGGTCACGGTGAAGTGGGTGGCCTCGACCGTCGACATGTCCTCGACGGTGACGATCTCGGCCACCCGCAGCCCCTCCGGGGTGCGATCGGTGTGGACGACGATGTCGACCGCCTCGGACACCAGGGTGTTGAGGGCGGTCATCGGGATCTCGCTGCCCGTCTCGGCCAGCTGGCAGATGAAGCGGAGGCGGCTCAGGGCCTGGCGGGCCGAACCGGCGTGGATGGTGGTGAACCCCTTGACGCCCGAGCTCAGGGTCAACAGCAGGGGCAGCGCCTCCCGATCTCGCACCTCGCCGACGATGGCCACGTCGGGGGCCATGCGCATGAACCCGCTGACCAGCCGGCGCAGGTCGACCGCGGGCCGGTCGGAGCGGGCGGGCCTGGTCTGCATGCTGGCCACGTTGGGCACGGGCACGTCGGCCTCGAACACCTCTTCGGCGATGACGACCCGGAGGGTGGGGTCGAGCTCGGCCGCGCAGCAGTTGAGCATGGTGGTCTTGCCCGAGCCCGGAGGACCGGCGAACACGATGGACAGCCGGGCCTGGGCGCAGGCCTTGAGGAACTCGGCGGCCCGACCGGTCAGCATGTCCAGGGCGACCAGCTCGGCCAGGCTGTGGTACCGGAGGCCGGTGAACTTGCGGATGTTGACCATGACGTGGCCGCCGCGGGCCAGGTCGGAGTGGACGATGTGGAGCCGGGCGCCGGTGTCGAGCTGGGCGTCTTGGAGACCCTCGGTCGGGTCGAGCTTGCGGTGGCTGGTGGAGGCGGCGTCGAGGATCTTGGTCAGCGTGCGCACCACGTGTTCGTCGTCGTGGAACACCTCGTCGTGGTAGCCGGACAACCCCTGGTGGCGTTTGACGAAGATCGAGTCGGGGGCGTTGACCATCACCTCCCACACGTCGGGGTCGGCGAGGAGCGATTCGAGGGGGCCGTAGCCGGCCAGGTTGCGGTAGGCCCGCTCGGCCACCAGTTCGGGGTCGGGCAGGTCGACGTCGCGGCGGCCCCGTTGGTGCTCGGCCCGCCAGCGGTCGACCTCGTCGACGATGAGGGCCCGCAGCTTGGCCAGGCCGTCGGGGGAGGCCATGTCGAGGGAGATGTCCTTGCCCCGCGCCTGGACGAGGCGTTCGATCTCCGCGAGGGGCGACGTGGGTCCGACGGCCATCAGCTCGGCGGGCGGGCGCGGGACAGCAGGATGGGCGACAACGACCGACAGTCTTCTACATTGGGAAGCATCTGACAACAGTGAAAGCGCATGAACCGACCAAGAACGGGACGGTGACCCGGCGGGGGAAGGCTAGGTCACCCGCACCCATGTGTCCCCGCGGCCACGGCTGGTTCGGTCTGGTGGCGGGGGCTCGCACACGCCTGGGCGGCCGGACCGATCCGACGACGCCGGGCAGGGGTGACCGTGTCCGGTTCGGTTCTCTGGCGACTTCGGCTCGCTATGCACGCCCCAGGCGACACAGAGGTGGGTTGGGGTTCGAGTCCGCCGCTCAACCGCGAGGAGGCCTCGACTGAATCCGTAGAGAAATCGAAGAACTCTTGAAGGACTCCCCGACGGGTCGTCGCGTATGATCCTCGCGGCACGATACCGGGACCGGGCTCAACGCAGTTCAGCGATCAGGGTCGCACCCGCCCGAACCGAAGAGGGGGGCCGACGTGAACCGGGTGGCGA
>JBOGGX010000228.1:0-2661 GCA_050744245.1 Acidimicrobiales bacterium | reverse complement strand
CTCCTCCATTGGTTCCGTGAGGGGCGGCGGGGCCAACCGATCAACGACGCTGAGAGGCGTGAACGGGACAACAGTTCGTGGTGCCGGGAAGGCCCCCGGCGTCAGTCTGATTCGCGGGTTCGAGCGCGCAAGCAGGAACGAGTCAGCCAGCCCCGACACCATTCTCATCCGTCGTGGCGGCCGAAGGCCATGGGATCTGATTCTCAGAGTCCCTGTGCTGCGCCAGGTGGACCCTTCTACACACCCCGTTCAGATCCGGAGCGCCTGTTGTCGAGTGACCGACCATTCGCATGTCGCCGGTTATTCCGTGGCGTAACGCATCTCTCCGAGCAGGCGGTATCGGTGGCACGAGGGGCTGGCCAGCGCGGTCGGCTGTCAGGCGCCGATGGGCGGCGCTCTGCGGCCTTGGGCGGACTCGACGGGGTTGGCTGCCGGTCGTGGGAGGGGTGAGGGCGGTCGTGTCGGAGTGATCGGCGTGCCATCGTTGCCGTCGTGGGCACTGTGGCGGCGCCGCTGTTCGAGTTCGATCGGGTGACGCGAGAGGCGTGTGGCGTCCGCATCCTCGACGGTGTGACCGCCACGGTTCCGGAGTGCAGGGTGGCGGTGTTCGCGGGCGCGTCGGGCTCGGGAAAGTCCAGTCTGCTGCGGCTGTGCAACCGCCTGGACGTGCCGACCAGCGGCCGGGTCCTGTTTCGGGGCCACGACGTGGATGGACTCGACCCGTTGGCCCTTCGGCGCCGGGTGGGCATGGTGTTCCAGCGGCCTACCCTGTTCCCCGGTACCGTTCGCGACAACCTGCAGGTTGCCCGGCCGGGCCTTGAGGATCGGGTGGGGGCGGCTGTCCTTGATCGGGTCCATCTCGATCCGCGTTGTTTGGACCGCGCCGGCGACCAGCTGTCGGGCGGCGAGGCGCAGCGGGTGTGCCTGGCCCGGGCCCTCGTCACCCAGCCGGAGGTGATCTTGATGGACGAGCCCACGTCGTCGGTGGACGAGCCGGCCAAGCTCGCACTCGAACGGCTGGCTCGCGAGTTGGGGGAGGGCGGGCTCTCGGTGGTGTGGGTGACCCACGACCTGGCCCAGCTGCGCCGCGTGGCCGATTCGGTCCTCGTCATGCAGGACGGTCGAGTGGTTGCCAGCGGCACCCCCCACGACGTGGCCCGGATCGACCATCCCGCGGTGCGGGCGCTCAACATTGACGGAAGGGAAAACCGGTGAACCAGAGCGACATCGGTTTGGTGGGTCTGGCCGCCTCGGGGGTGCTGGTGGTGGCCACCGTGGCTGTGTCCGCCTGGCAGCGGTTGGGCCTCGAGCGCAGCGTGTTGTGGGCCGCGGGCCGGGCCGCCGTGCAGCTACTGCTGGTCGGCGCCGCCCTCCAGCTGATCCTTGCCCCCGACGCGTCCCTCCTGTGGTCATGGATGTGGGTCGTGGTCATGATCGGCTTCGCGGCCTGGACCACCAGACGTCGAGCGCCCGAGGTCCCCGGCGGGTTGTGGCTGTCCTCCGTGGCGTACGCCGCGGCCACCGCCGTCGCCCTCGGGGTCCTTTTCGGCCTCGGCGTGTTCCCCTTGACCGCCCAGACGCTCGTCCCGCTGGCCGGAATGATCGTCGGGAACTCGTTGACCGCCACCGTGTTGGTCGGACGGCGCGTCATCGCCGAGCTGCGGGACAAGCGCGACGAGGTCGAGGCCCGCCTGGCGCTGGCCCAACCCGCCCCGGTCGCCGCCCGCCCTTACCTGCGGGCCTCGATACGCGACGCCCTGGTCCCCCAAATCGAGGCGACCAAGGCGGTTGGCGTCGTCTTCCTGCCCGGCGCCATGGTCGGCCTGCTGCTTGCTGGCGTCGACCCCCTCGACGCGGTCAAGGTCCAAGCCGCGGTCATGTACCTCGTCATCGGATCGGTCGCCATCACCACCACCGTGGTCGCCATCGGCCTCACCAGACAGCTGTTCACCAATGACCACCGGCTCCTCCGCCTGCCACGCTCCTGAGCCCCGCTCTCGTCCGTGCCGGACGGTCCATCAGTTCACGGGGCTGAGGAAGCGGTCGACGGCGCGCTCACCGATGCGCCGGCCGTGGGCGATCCCCTCGTCGACCGCCCGACGGACGCGGATCCCGACCAGGATGCGGGACAGCCCGTTCTCGTCCTGGGCCTGGGAGAAGCTGGTGAAGTCGCGGTAGACCGGTGTCGGATCATCGCATTGGCTGCCGTCTGGCAGGGTCAGGCTGCAGGTGCTGAAACTCACTCGGTTCCCGAGGATCCGTTGCGGGACTTGGGCGCCGGCTCCTCCCTCGACGCTGTGCCCGGAGTCGTGGTCGGGGACCGGTCGGGTCGGCACCAGCGGCGTCCAGTTCGGGTCGGCCACGGTGGCGGGGCTTCCGTCGGTGGCGGCCAGCTGGATGGCCGTGATCGGCCGCCAGAAGTTGTAGTGGACCTTGGCGGTGGCGGTGCCGACGTAACCGTCGCTGAGCGTCCACGAACACGATCAGCCAGCGCTGGTCATCGAGGGGCCCGGGAGCGGAACTGGGCCAACCGCTGGCGGTGATGAACCGGCGGCTCACCGAGCTCTGCGACGTTCCCGACGCCGAGGCTTCGACCGTCTCGCCGACGGGTTCGAGGGCGCTGTGGTAGCGGCGTCCGGACAGGCCGGCCAGCATGGAGGC
>JBOGGX010000227.1:0-30434 GCA_050744245.1 Acidimicrobiales bacterium | reverse complement strand
GTGCTGTCGTGACCTCCGGACGACCATCACTGACCTGGACCCGGCCTGCTTGATAGGGTCCGCGCATGGCTCTACCCCCGTCTCTCACGCCGGAGCAGCGACAGGCCGCCCTGGCCAAGGCCGCAGCCGCTCGCCGTGCGCGCGCCGAGCTCAAGGAAAAGCTGAAGATGGGCTCGGTCAGCCTTGACGAACTCCTCGGACGCGCCGACGACGACGACATCGTCGGGAAGATGAAGGTGGTCGCGGCGCTCGAGGCCCTGCCGGGCGTCGGCAAGGTCAAGGCCCGGCGGATCATGGACGACATCGGCATCAGCGAGACCCGGCGTCTCCGGGGCCTCGGCGACCAGCAGCGCAAGTCGCTGCTCGCCGCCTTCTCTGCCTGATCCAGCCGTCCACGGCTTGCTGGTCACGATCTCCGGGTTGCCGGGCTCGGGCACGAGCACGGTCGCCCAACGCGTCGCCGGCGACCTCGGGCTGACCCATCTCGACGGCGGCACGATCTTCCGCCGGCTCGCCGCGGATGCCGGCATGAGCCTGGCCGACTTCGGTGCGTTCGCGGAACGGCATCCCGAGGTCGATCTCGCCTTGGACTCGCGGCTGGCCGAGCGGGTCAGGCAGGGCGACGTCGTGCTCGAGTCGCGGCTGGGCGGGTGGATCGCCCACAACGAGGGCCTCGATGCGGTGCGGGTGTGGTTGGCCTGCGCGGCGGAGGTCAGGGCCACCCGGGTGGCCCGCCGCGACGGGCTGACCCAGGAGGAGGCGCTCGAGGTCAACCGGGCCAGGGAGGCGTCGGAGCAGACCCGCTACCTGGCCTACTACGGCATCGACCTGGGCGACCTCGGCCTCTACCATCTGGTGCTCGACTCGGCCGCGACCGCCCCGGAGGAGCTGGCGGCCACCGTCGCCGACCACGCCCGGTCCGGCTGATCGCGGCCCTTCCGCATCGCCCGTCCCGGCCGGGCCCGAGGTTGCTGCGATCGACCACCGTGGTGGTGGCCGGGCGCGAAAACCCGCACCAAGGTCACGGCCGCGTGGATTCGCCGTTCATGGGGTCTGCGCTGGTAGATTGATCGGCCGTCCTTCACGAGCACGAGGAAGTCGCACGCCCATGGCCTGGCGCCACGACACGATGATGAATCCCCCGATCGAGGAGCTCTTCGATCGGGCCGACTCGAAGTTCCGCCTGGTCACGCTGGCCTCCAAGCGGGCCCGCCAGATCAACTCCTACTTCAACCAGTTGGGCGAGGGCCTCGGCGCCACCGTCCCCCCGCAGGTCACGTCGGTCGCCCGCAAGCCGCTGTCGATCGCCTTCGAGGAGATCGCGGCCCACAAGATCATCCCCATCGAGCCGAGCGAACCCACCGACGACGAGGTCGCCGAGGTCGGCGAGGCCATCGCCGAAGCCGAGACCGAGACCGAGTCCCCGGCCTGAGCCCGCCTGCGACCGTGCTCGCCGGCCGACGCATCGTCCTCGGGGTCACCGGGGGGATCGCCGCCTACAAGGCGGTCGAGGTGTGTCGACGGCTGATCGATGCCGGCGCCCACGTCGTCCCCGTCCTCACCGACGGCGCCCTGCGCTTCGTCGGACGCACCACGTTCGACGCCCTCGCCTCCGAACCGGCGCACACCTCGCTGTGGGACGACCCGCAGCCGATCCCGCACACCCACCTGGGCCAGACGGCCGACCTGGTGCTGGTGGCGCCGTGCACGGCGAGGGTGATCGGGCTGTACGCCGGGGGGATATCCGACGACCTGCTCACCAACGTGCTGCTCGCCACGCGGGCGCCGGTGGTGCTGGCCCCGGCCATGCACACCGAGATGTGGGAGCACGCCGCCGTCCAAGACAACCTGCGCCGGCTGCGGGAGCGGGGCGTGCTCGTGGTGCCGCCAGAGTCCGGGCGGCTGGCCGGCGGCGACGAGGGCCCCGGCCGGCTGGCCGACCCGGGCACGATCGTGGCCGCCGTCGCCCGGGCGCTCACCCCTCAGGACCTGGCCGGGCTGCGGGTGCTGGTCACCGCGGGCGGCACGCGCGAGCCGATCGACGCGGTGCGGGTCATCACCAACCGGTCCTCGGGGAAGCAGGGCCACGCCCTGGCCGACGAGGCCGCCGGGAGGGGGGCCAAGGTCACGTTGATCACTGCGGCGGATCGGCCGGTGGCGCCGGCCGTCGACGTCGTGCGCATCGACACCGCGGCCGAGATGGCCGACGCCGTGCTGACCAGGGGCGAGGCGGCCGACGTGGTCATCATGGCCGCGGCGGTGGCCGACTTCCGGCCGACCCATCCCGTCCAGACCAAGCTCAAGAAGGACGTCGGCCCCCCGCCGATCGTCCTCGAACCGACGGTCGACATCCTCGCCACCCTGGGCGAGCGTCGGCGCCCGGGTCAGACGCTGGTCGGGTTCGCGGCCGAGTCCGGCGGCGACGTGCGGGCCGAGGCCATCGACAAGCTGCGGCGCAAGCGGGCCGACATCGTCGTCGCCAACGACGTGTCGGCCGAGGGCGCCGGGTTCGACCACGAGACCAACGAGGTGCTCGTCATCTCGGCCGACGGCACCGAACACGGGGTGGGGCGGCGCGACAAGCGCGAGATCGCCCGAGTCATCCTCGACACCGTTCTCGAGTACAGGAGCAGGGAGTGACGACCAGCTACACCTTCACGTCCGAATCGGTCACCGAGGGTCATCCCGACAAGATGGCCGACCAGGTGTCCGATGCGATCCTCGACGCCATTCTCGAGGCCGATCCCGGCGGCCGGGTGGCCTGCGAGACCCTCGTCACCACCGGCCTGGCCATCGTCGCGGGCGAGATCACCACCGAGGCCTACGTCGAGATCCCTCGCATCGTCCGCCAGACGATCGTCGGCATCGGCTATGACCGGGAGGCCATCGGGTTCGACGGCAACACCTGCGGGGTGCTGGTGTCGATCGACGAGCAGTCGCCCGACATCGCCCAGGGCGTGACCAAGGCGTACGAGTCCCGTCTCGGCGGCATCGACGACGAGCTCGACCGCCAGGGCGCCGGCGACCAGGGCATGATGTTCGGCTACGCCTGCGACGAGACCGACGACCTCATGCCGTTGCCGATCTGGCTGGCCCACCGGCTGGCCCACCGGCTGGCCGAGGTGCGGCGGGCCGGGATCCTGCCGTATCTGCGGCCCGACGGGAAGACCCAGGTCACCGTGGGCTACGAGGACGGCCGCCCGGTGCGGCTCGAGGCCGTGCTCATCTCCACCCAGCACCAGCCCGGGCTCGACGCCGAGACCCTGATCAAGCCGGACCTCATCGAGCACGTCATCCGGCCCCTGCTCCCGCCCGAGTTCATCGACGACCGGTTCGAGGTGCTCGTCAACCCGACGGGCACGTTCGAGCTGGGCGGGCCCCACGCCGACACCGGGCTCACCGGGCGCAAGATCATCGTCGACACCTACGGCGGCGCATCCAGGCACGGCGGGGGCGCCTTCAGCGGCAAGGATCCTTCGAAGGTCGACCGGTCGGCCGCCTACGGCGCCCGCTGGGTGGCCAAGAACCTCGTCGCCGCGGGTGCCGCCTCGCGGCTCGAGATCCAGGTGGCCTACGCCATCGGGGTCGCCCATCCGGTCTCGACCATGGTCGAGACCTTCGGGACCGAGCGGGTCGACCCGGCCAAGATCGCCGAGACGGTCAGCGAGCTGTTCGATCTGCGGCCGGCCGCCATCATTCGCGACCTCGACCTCCGCCGACCGATCTACCGGAAGACGGCGGCCTATGGCCACTTCGGCCGGAGCGAGAAGGAATTCACGTGGGAGACGACCAACCGGGTCGACGACGTGAAGGCCCATCTGAGCCTCTGACGCCCCTGATCGTCCGGGTCCTGCCGGAGGTGCCGGCCATCCGCAGGACGTTCGACTACCGGGTGCCCGACGGGTTGGCCGACGGGGTCGACATCGGGACGATCGTCCGCATCGACCTCCACGGCCGCCGGGTGCGGGGCTGGGTCGTCGACCGGGGCGGCGACGCGCCGGAGGGGGTCGCCCTCAAGTTGATCGCCAAGGTGACCGGTGTCGGGCCGCCGGCCGAGCTGGTCGACCTGGCCCGCTGGGCCGCCTGGCGCTGGGCCGGCCACCCATCGGCGCTGCTGGCCGCGGCGTCGCCCAGGACGGTCGTGCGCCGCCGGCCCCGCCCGGTCGTCGGGTCGGTCTCGACGTCCCAGGGTGCGCTCGAGGGCGAACGGGCGGTGATCCAGCTCCCCCCGGCCGCCGACCCGTCGTCCCATCTGGCGACTGCCGCCGAGCGGGGTCCTGCCCTCGTCGTGTGCCCATCGGTAGAGACGGCCCGCTGGGCCGCCGGGGTCATCCGTCGGTCCGGCGCGACCGTGGCCCTGCACCCGGACGACTGGGCGCTCGCCTCGGCCGGCGCCACCGTCGTCGGCGCCCGAGCCGCGGCCTGGGCCCCACTGCGCCGGCCGGAGACGGTGGTCGTGCTGGACGAGCACGACGAGGTGCACCAGGAGGAACGGACGCCGGCCTGGAACGCCCGCGATGTCGCCATCGAGCGGGCCGCTCGGGCGGGCGTGCCCTGCGTGCTGCTGTCGCCGTGCCCGAGCCTCGAGGCCCGGGCGTGGGGGCCGGTGGTCCGGGTCTCGACCGCCGAGGAACGCGCCGGCTGGCCGGTGCTCGACGTGATCGACCGCCGGCGCGACGACATCGGCCGCTCGGGTCTCTACTCCGAGCGGCTGGTGGCCCGCCTGCGCGAGCGGGGACGGGGGCGGGCCGTCTGCGTCCTCAACCGAAAGGGGAGGAGCCGGCTGCTGGCCTGTGTGACGTGCGGCGAGCTGGCCCGGTGCGACCGGTGCGGCGCGGCGGTGGTCCTGCCCGAGCCGGGCCGGCTGGTCTGCCCCCGGTGCGGGCAGGAGCGCCCCCAGGTCTGCCTCGGCTGCGGGGCCGCGGCCATGAAGAACCTGCGGGTCGGGGTCAGCCGGGCCCGCGAGGAGCTCGAGGCGCTGCTCGGCGAGCCGGTCGCCGAGGTGACCGGAACCGCGAGCAGGGCCGCCCCGACCGGCGAGCTCCCGAGGGTGGTCGTCGGGACCGAGGCCGTGCTCCACCAGGTGCGGGGCCCGGTCGGCGTGGTCGCCTTCCTCGACCTCGACCAGGAGCTCCTCGCCCCCCGCTACCGGGCGGCCGAACAGGCCATGGCGCTGCTGGTGCGGGCGGCCCGGCTCCTCGGCGGGCGGGCGAACGGTGGGCGGCTCGTGGTCCAGACGCGGATGCCGGGCCACGCCGTCGTGCAGGCGGTCCTGCACGCCGACCCCGACCGGTTGGCGGACGACGAACGGGTTCGTCGGCAGGCGCTGCGCTATCCGCCGTTCTCGGCCATGGCCTCGGTCTCGGGCCCGGTCGCCGACGCGTTCATCGCCAACCTCGGGCGCCCGCTCGGCATCGAGGTCCTCGGCCCGGCCGACGGGCGCTGGCTGCTGCGGGCGGCCGACCACGTCACGCTGTGCGACGCCTTGGCCGCCACCAGCCGGCCGCCCGGCCGGGTCCGGGTCGAGGTGGATCCCCTGCGGGTGTGACCGAAATCGCTCAGGGCGGTCGGGGCGACCGAGGTACGTTCCTGGAATGAGAGGAACCGTTGTCGCCATCTTCACCGCGCCGGCAAAGGGCGCCCCGATCGTCGCCCGCGACGAGGTCGAGGCCGTCGCCGGGCGCGGTCTCGTCGGCGACCGCAACTTCGAGGCCACTCGCGGTGCGCACGACCCGGAGGACGAGATCACCCTGATCGCGTCGGAGGGTCTCGAGCTGGCCCGTACCGAACGGGGCCTCGACCTCGACCCCGGCGAGCACCGGCGCAACGTCGTCACCACCGGTCTCGACCTGCTGGCACTCGTCGATCGCACCATCACCGTCGGCGAGGCCGAGGTCGAGGTGATGGAGGACAATCCGCCCTGCCGCTATCTGCAGGACCTCACCGGGAAGCCGGTGGTGACCGGGCTGCACGGCGAGGGCGGGGTTCGGGGCCGGATCGTGTCGGACGGGGTGATCAGGGTCGGCGACCCGGTCACCGTCGTTTCGGCCGTCGAGTCGGTGCTGGACTGATCCGGCGCCATGCACTGGGTCGACCACATCGAGGCGCTCGAGCGCGAGGGCGAGCTGGTCGGCCGGGCCGCGGCGCGGGGGCTGGCGCCCGACGTCCCCCCGTGCCCGGGGTGGACCGTCGCCCACCTGGTGGCCCACGTGGGCGGGTTCCACCGCAACCGGACCGGCATCGTCGCCGAGAAGGCCACGTTGAGCGAACCGATCCGCCCGACCTGCGGATGTACGCCACGTCGGCGCAGGCGTCGAGCACCGGACGGGACAGGCCGCGGTCCTCGTGGCCGACGGCCAGGCACACGCGATCGCCGAGGTGCGTCTCGTGGATCGGCCTGGCCTCGTCGGCCAGCTCGATGCCGACCAGCCGCCAGCCTTCGGCGGCCACCCCGTCGAGCGCGGGACCGGCCCGCTCGGCGGTGGTCCAGGTGAGGTAGCGCTCGCTTCCGAGCTCCGTCTTGCGGACCGCGGGCGTGGCCGGTGGGGCGGTCGCCCCGACCAGCCAGAGGTGCTCGACGCGGTAGGCCGCGGCCAGGCGAGGATGGCGCCGACGTTGTAGGGCTGCTGCACCCCGCCGAGCAGGAGGGCGAGGCGTCCGGTGGTGCGGCGCCGCCATTCCCGGTGGAGCCGCTTCAGGCCGGTCCCGTCGAGCGGTCTCACGACACCTCCATGACCCGGTAGCCGGCCCTCGAGGTCAGGCGCTCGACCGGGTGGCCCTCCGCGACCAGCCACCGGGCGAGCGAGTCGGCGCCGAGTTGCTTGTGCACGACGAGCCAGGCCCGGCCGCCGTCGGCCAACCGGGCCAGCCAGGTTTGGAGCAGCGCATGGAGGTCGGCCTTGCCCACCCGGACCGGAGGGTTCGACCACATCCCGGCGAAGACGACGTCGTCGGGCACGTCGCCCGGCACGGCCACCCGCACGTTGGCCAGGTCGTTGGCCTCGGCGTTGGCCGCGCAGAGGGCCCGCGCCCGCTCGTTCACGTCGACGGCCCACACGGTCGCGTTCGGCGCCCGGGCGGCGATGGTCAGCGCGACGGGCCCGTACCCGCAGCCCAGGTCGAGCAGGTCGGACGGCCGGTCGACCGGATGGGGCGCCTCGAGCAGCAGCAGCTTGGTGCCGGGATCGACCCGGCGACCGGCGAACACCCCGCGGTCGGTCGTCAGGCGCAGGCTGAGGTCGGGGAGGACCAGGTCGAGCGGGCGCGGTGCCGATCGCAACTCGGGCCGCTCGCTGAAGTAGTGCGAGGGCTCGGCCGGGCTCACAGGGGACGAACGGTAGCCTTGGTGCATGTCCGTCCTCACGATCCGGCTCATCGGTGACCCCGTGCTGCGGACACCATGTCCCGAGGTCACCGAGATCGACGGGTCGATCGCGCGGCTGGCCGACGAGATGATCGAGACCCTGCACGACGCCCCCGGCGTCGGGCTGGCCGCCCCCCAGGTCGGCGTGCTCAAGCGGTTGTTCGTCTACGACCTGTACGACGGCACCGGGCCCGGGGTCGTCATCAACCCCGTCATCAGCGAGTCACGCGGCGAGTGGGTCTACGAAGAGGGCTGCCTGTCGATCCCGGGCATGTACTGGAACTGCACCCGGCCCAGGGAGGTCCACCTCACCGGGCGCGGCCTCGACGGCAACGAGATCTCGATCGACGCCGACGAGCTGCTGTCGCGGGTGTACCAGCACGAGACCGACCACCTCGACGGCGTGCTGTTCATCGACCGGCTCGACCAGGCGACGAGGAAGCAGGCTCTGAGGGCCATCCGCGAGCTGCAGCTCACCGGGCAGGCGCCGTCGCGGGTGAAGCCGGACAAGCCGGAGCTCTGAGCCGGTTCACCGCGCCCCGATGCGCCTCGTCTACCTGGGCACCCCGGCCATGGCGGTCCCACCGTTGCGGGCGCTGATCGACGCCGGCCACGACGTCGCCCTGGTGGTGACCAAGCCGGACAAGCGGCGCGGACGCGGCGCCGCCCTGGCGCCGAGCCCGGTCAAGGTGACGGCGGGCGACCTGGGGCTGCCCGTCACCGATCGCATCGACGACATCCTCGACCTCGACCGTCCGGCCGAGCTCGGCGTGGTCGTCGCCTTCGGGCGGTTGATCAAGCCGCATGTGCTCGAGCATCTCCCGATGGTGAATCTTCATTTCTCGCTCCTGCCGCGGTGGCGAGGGGCGGCGCCGGTCGAGCGGGCCATCCTGGCCGGCGACGCGACGACCGGTGTGGCCGTGATGGCGGTCGAAGAGGGGCTCGACACGGGCGCCATCTACGACGAGGCCGAGGTGCCGATCGACCCGGACGAGACGGCCGACGAGCTGCGGTCCCGCCTGGTCGACGTCGGCACCGACCTGCTGCTCGGCGTGCTCGACCGGGGGCGCACGGTGCAGCGGGTGCAGGACGGGGAGGGCACCTACGCCCACAAGATCGAACCGGGCGAGCTCGAGCTCGACTGGCGCCGGCCGGCCGACGAGCTCCAGCGCGTGGTGCGGGTCGGTCCGGCCTGGACCACGTGGCGGGGCCGGCGGCTCAAGGTGCTGCGCTCGTCGGTGGCGCCCGACCGGGGGCTGGCGCCGGCCGGTCTCGACGGTGCCGCGGTCGGCACCGGGGACGGCACCCTCGTCCTGGTCGAGGTCCAGCCCGAGGGCCGGGCCCGGCTGCCGGCCGAAGCCTGGGTCCGCGGGGCCAGGCTCGGGCCCGGCGATCACCTCGGCTCGTGAAGGATGCTCGGCGGGTCGCAGTCGAGCTGGTGCGGCGGATCGACGAGGACGGGGCCTACGCCAACCTGCTCGTACCCTCCACATTGGAGCGTTCTCGGCTCGACCGGCGAGACCGGGCGTTCGTGACCGAGGTGGCCTACGGCGCCACCCGGATGCGGAGGGCGTGCGACTTCTTGGTCGACCGCTACCTGCTCCGGCCGGTCGATCCTGCGGTGCGGGCCGCGTTGCGCATCGGCGCCTACCAGCTCGAGTTCATGCGGGTGCCGGCCCATGCCGCCGTCGGCGCGACCGTCGCGGTCACCCCCGGGCCGGCCCGCGGTTTGGTCAACGCGGTGCTGCGCCGGGTGGCGGAGGCGCCCGTGGTCTGGCCCGACGACGTCACCCGGCTCAGCTACCCCGACTGGGTGGCGGCCGCGCTCACCGCGGCCCTGGGCGAGGTCGACGCCGTGGCCGCGCTCGAGCAGATGAACCAGCCGGCCCGCGCCACCGTGCGGGCCGACGGGTATGTCCAGGACATGGCCTCGCAGTGGGTGGCCGACCTGGTCGAGGTGGCGCCCGGCCATCGGGTCGCCGACCTGTGCGCCGCCCCGGGCGGCAAGGCCACCGGCCTGGCCTCGGCCACCAACGGTGGGCTCGTGGTCGCCGGCGATGTCAACCCGCGCCGGGCCGGCCTGATCTCGGCCAACGCCCGCCGACTGGGCGTCGCCGGAGCGCTGTCGGTGGTCGCCGCCGACGCCGGCCGCCCGCCCCTGAGGCGGCGGAGCTTCGATCGGGTCCTGCTCGACGCGCCGTGCTCGGGCCTCGGCACACTGCGCCGCCGGCCCGACGCCCGATGGAGGGTCGAGCCCGCTGCCGTGGAACGCCTGGCCGGCCTGCAGCGGGAGATGATCGACGCCTCGGTGCCCTTGCTGCGGCCCGGCGGACTGCTCGTCTACAGCGTGTGCACCATGACCACCGAGGAGACCGGCGGCGTCGACGACCACGTGGCCGAGCGCTGGCCCGACCTGGTGCCGGTTGCGGCGCCCGGCGCACCATGGGCGCGGCTGGGCCGGGGCGCCCTCCTGCTCCCGCAGGCGGCGGGCACGGACGGCATGGCACTCTTCCGTTATCGGTTGGGGAGGTAGTCGATGTCGACGGTGCTGGCCAAGGTCCTGACCGTGTCCGACGGCGTGGTCGCGGGCACGAGGGACGACCGGTCCGGGGCGGCCATCGAGGCCGTGCTGCGCGACGCCGGGTTCGACGTCGTCGAGCGGCGGGTCGTCAGCGACGGAATCGAGCCGGTGGCCGCGGCGCTGATCGAGCTGAGCGAGGGGTTCTCCGGGCTCGTCGTCACCACGGGCGGTACCGGCTTCGGCCCGCGCGACCTCACCCCCGAGGGCACCCTCCACGTGCTCGACCGCGAGGCGCCCGGCCTGGCCGAGGCCATGCGCCTGGTCAGCCCGCTGGGCCGGCTGTCACGGGCCGTGGCCGGCAGCCGGGGCCGGACGTTGATCCTCAACACGCCGGGCTCGTCGTCCGGCGCGGTGGAGACCATCGGCGCCGTGCTCGATGTCGTCCCCCACGCCATCGAGCTGCTGGCCGGCGGCCGCCCGCACTGAGAGGCGCGCCGGGCGGGGCCCGCCGCTCGCCGATGTTGCCGCGCTGAACCACCGTCGCGGTAGCTGAGCGCGGCAGCATCACGGGGACGGCACCTCCGGCGGCGGGTCGGCCGGAGGCTCCTCGGGCGGAGGCGGTTGCTCGGGCGGCGGCGGGTCGAACTCGGGCAGGATCTCGAGCACCGCCACCTCGTGGCACATCAGGGCGTTGTCCTCCCAGCGGCCATTGGCCGCGGTGACGTGGACGAAACCCGGGGGCAGCCGCCGTGTGTCGAACCACTCCGGCTCATGGTGGACAACGCAGTTGGCCCGGGAGAAGTCGGTGGTGTGGGTGGCGACCACGTTGGCGTCGGCGTCGCGGAGCTCGAAGATGATCCGACTCGACGCCCGGACGACGCCGATCAGGCCGACGATGGTGCCCTGCCGCATGATGCCGCTGTCGGTTCGAACCCAGGCGTTGCTCGGGCTGCCGCAAACGGGGCCGGGCGGCAACGGCGGCACGCCCTCGGGCGGGAGCTCCCGGTTGCAGCCCGGGATCTCGTTGCCGGCGTAGGCCGCCTCGCCGCCGGCCCGCAACCCGGCCCAGTAGATGGCGGCCCTGGCGTAGCAGAAGGGCTTGGAGAACCAGTTCCGGCGAGCGCAGTCGGCCGAGGCATCGGCGAAAAGTGGTTGTCGACCTCGAACCGGCTGGCCGGGACCCAGTAGTAGGACAGGTCGTGTTGGCGGCATGCGGCCCGGAAGCGTGTAGAAGCCGTACGGCGCCGGATAGCCGGGCAGCAGCTCTCGGCCGGCCTCCGGGCACGGCGGCGGCGTCGCCCCGGAATGCGAGGCGGCCAGGGCGGCGAACCCCGACGCCTCGGCCGTCGCCGCGGCCGGTCCAGCCTCGACGATCGGCACCAGCTCAGGGAACTGCTGCACGGCCTCGGGCGGCATCAGGGCCAGCAGGTCCGCTGGGGTGGTCGCCCCGTCGACCGCCTCCGCCCTCGTCGAGTAGTCCCCGGGGACCTCGGGGTGGGCCCGAGCCGGTGGCGGCGTCTGGGCTCCGGCCGGATCGGTGATCGCCTCCAGAGCGATCGGCGGCGGGCTTGCGGTGTCCGCCTCGTCGCAGTTTTCCGCCCGGGGGGCGGCCCGCGCATGAGTAGCCGCGTTACTCAGACCGACCCAGATCGGCCCCCATCTAGACTGAGCGGTCAAGAAACGGCATGACCGCTCCCGAAACCACCGCCCTGGCCAGCGACGACGTCCACATGGCGCGCGCCATCGGGCTGGGGGGCGGGGCCCGCACCTTGGCGCCCCCGAACCCTTGGGTGGGGGCGGTGGTGGTCACCGCCACGGCGCGGGCGTTCGAGGGGGCGACCTCGGCCCCCGGGGGACCCCATGCCGAGATCGTGGCCATCAACTCGGCCGCGACGGTCGGCGCCGACCTGGCCGGCGCCACGCTGTACGTCACGCTCGAACCCTGCGGCCATCACGGTCGGACGCCCCCCTGCGTCGACGCCATCGTCGCCGCCGGCATCGGTCGGGTCGTCATCGGCCTCGAAGATCCCGACCCACAGGTCGACGGCCGCGGCGTCCGCCGACTCCGGGAGTCGGGGGTCGACGTCGAGGTCGGCGTCCTGGCCGAGCAGGTCGAGCGTCAGCTCCTTCCCTACCTCAAGCATCGCCGGACCGGTCGTCCGTGGGTGGTGCTCAAGCTGGCGGCCACCATCGACGGGCGGACCGCGGCCCCCGACGGCACCAGCCAGTGGATCACGGGCCCCGAGGCCCGCACCGACGCCCACCGGCTCAGGGCCGAGAGCGACGCCGTGATCGTCGGGGCGGGAACGGTCAGGGTCGACGACCCCGCCCTGACGGTGCGGCTGGTCGACGGGCGCGACCCGCTGCGGGTGGTGGTGGGCCAGGCGCCCCCCGACGCCCGGATCCACCCGGCGCTCGAGCTCGACGGACCGCTGACCGACGTGCTCGACGAGCTGGGGCGGCGGGGCGTGGTGCAGGCGCTGGTCGAGGGCGGGGCCGGTGTCGCCGGGCGGTTCCACCGGGACGGCCTGGTCGACCGGTATGTCCTGTATCTGGCGCCGGCGCTGTTCGGCGGCGAGGATGCGCAGGGTCTGTTCGCCGGCGCTGGTGCCGCCAGCATCGACGACGTGTGGCGGGGACGCATCGTCCACGTCGAGCGGCTGGGCGACGACCTGAAGGTCGAGATCGAACCGCACGGCGGCGGTGGGAGTAGAAGCTGAACATGTTCACCGGGATCGTCGAGGAGTTGGGGTCGGTGCTAGGCCGCTCGGCCGGCGACGCCGGGGCCCGCTTCCGGATCGCCGCGGCCAAGGTGCTCGACGACGCCGACATCGGTTTGTCCATCGCGGTCAACGGGTGCTGCCTGACCGTGGTGGCCAAGGGCGACGGGTGGTGGGAGGCCGACGTCAGCGCCGAGAGCCTGGCCCGCACCAACCTCGACGATGTCGCACCGGGCGACCCGGTCAACCTCGAGCGCCCGGTGCGGCTGGTCGACCGGCTGGGCGGGCACCTGGTGCAGGGCCACGTCGACGCGGTGGGCCAGGTCGTGGCCCCCACGCCCGGGCTGCGGGTCGCGATGCCGCCCGCGTTGCTGCGCTACGTGGTCGTGAAGGGCTCGGTCGCCGTCGACGGCGTGAGCCTCACCGTGGTCGACCGGCTGGACGACGGCTTCACCGTGGCCGTCATCCCCCACACGGCCGAGGTCACCACGCTCGGCCGCCGGCGGCCGGGCGACCGGGTCAACCTCGAGGTCGACCTCATCGCCAAGTACGTCGAGTCGCTGGTCACCGCGGAGAGGACCTGACCGTGCCCTACGCCAAGATCGAAGACGCCATCGAGGCCATCGCCCGGGGCGAGATCATCGTCGTGGCCGACGACGAGGACCGGGAGAACGAGGG
This sequence comes from Acidimicrobiales bacterium, assembly GCA_050744245.1. GTDB lineage: Bacteria > Actinomycetota > Acidimicrobiia > Acidimicrobiales > JBOGGX01 > JBOGGX01. The sequence goes on along the minus strand of JBOGGX010000227.1, from coordinate 17,152 downwards.
CGACCTCATCATGGCGGCCGAGTTCGCCACGCCGGACAAGCTGGCGTTTTTCCTCCACCACTCCTCCGGCGTCATCTGCGCGCCGATCACCGGCGAGCGGGCCCAGGAGCTCGAGCTCAACGCCATGGTGCTGCAGAACACCGAGAGCATGCGCACGGCCTTCCTCGTCACCTGCGACTATCGGCACGGCACGACGACGGGCATCTCGGCCTACGACCGGTCGGCCACGATCACGGCCCTGGTCGACCCGGCCACCCGCCCCGGCGACCTGGCCCGGCCCGGGCACGTCTTCCCGCTCCAGGCGCGGCAGGGCGGCGTGCTGCGGCGGGCGGGCCACACCGAGGCCGCGGTCGACCTGGCCCGCATGGCCGGTCTCTTCCCGGCCGGGGTGCTCTCGGAGATCGTCGACGAGAAGAAAACGGGGATGGCCCGGGGGCCGGAGCTCGAGCAGTTCTGCGAGGAGCACGGGCTGCTGCTGATCACGATCGCCGACCTGGTCCGCTACCGCCGTCAGACCGAGAAGTTGGTGCGGCGGACGGCCGAGGCCAGCATCCCCACCGAGTTCGGCGATTTCGCCTGCTACGTGTTCGAGTCGACCCTCGACGACACCGACCAGCACGTCGCCCTGGTGATGGGCGAGGTGGCCGGCGAGGACAACGTGCTCGTGCGGGTCCACTCCGAGTGCCTGACGGGCGACGTGTTCGGCTCGCTCCGCTGCGACTGCGGGCCGCAGCTGGCGCTGGCCATGGAGAAGATCGCGGCCGAGGGGCGCGGGGCGGTCGTCTACCTCACCGGCCACGAGGGTCGTGGGATCGGGCTGGCCCACAAGATCAGGGCCTACAGCCTGCAGGAGCAGGGGCTCGACACGGTCGACGCCAACACCGAGCTCGGGCTCCCGGTCGACAACCGCAAGTACGGCATCGGCGCCCAGATCCTGGTCGATCTCGGCATCACCACCATGCGGCTCATGACCAACAACACCGACAAGTTCGGCGGTCTCGGCGGCTACGGGCTGAGCATCGTCGAGCGGGTACCGCTCGAGATCGAGCCCAACGCCCACAACCTGGCCTATCTGCGGACCAAGAAGGAGCGGCTCGGCCACCTGCTGAGCCACTTCGATTGATGGTGTGATGGCCGGGAACGAGGAGTCCCCCGACGCGCCGGCGCCCGTGCTCGACGGCGCCGGGCTGCGGCTCGGGTTGGTCTGCAGCCGGTTCAACAGCCGGATCACGCTGCGGCTGCTGGAGGGGGCCAGGCGCGGGCTCGAGGCGTGCGGCGTGGCGCCGGACGACGTCGAGGAGGCGTGGGTGCCCGGAGCCTTCGAGATCCCCTTGGCAGCCAAGACGCTGGCCCGGTCGGGTCGGGTCGATGCCGTCGTCTGCCTGGGCTGTGTGATCCGGGGCGAGACGAGCCACTACGAGCTCGTGGCCGGCGAGTGTGCCCGCGGCATCCGCCAGGTCGCCGTCGACACGGGCGTGCCGGTGATGTTCGGCGTGCTCACCACCGAGGACGTGGCCCAGGCCGAGGCCCGCTCCGAGCCGGCCGGCGGCCACAACGTCGGTGACGACGTCGTCCGGGCCGCAGTCGAGATGGTTCGGCTCATCGAACGACTCACCAAGGGATGACCGGTTGCTGAGGTTGGTGCTGCCGAAGGGCTCGCTCGAGCGGGCCACCCTCGAACTGTTCGAGGGGGCCGACCTCGGCGTCCTGCGCAGCTCGGCCGTCGACTACCGGGCGACGATCAACGACCCCCGCGTCAGCGAGGTCCGCATCCTGCGGCCACAGGAGATCCCCCGCTACGTGGCCGAGGGGCTGTTCGATCTGGGGATCACCGGCCGCGACTGGGTCGAGGAGACGGGCAGCGAGGTGATCAGCCTGGGCGAGCTGGCCTACTCGAAGGCGTCGACCCAGCCGGTGCGGATCGTGGTCGCGGTGGCCGCCGACTCGCCGGTCGACGCGGTCGACGACCTGCCCCACGACGTCAGGGTGTCGACCGAGTATCCCGAGCTGACCAGGCGGTTCTTCGAGAAGCATGGCATCAACGCCGACGTCAGGCTCTCCTACGGCGCCACCGAGGCCAAGGTGCCGGACATCGTCGACTGCATCGTCGACATCACCGAGACCGGCCGGGCCCTGCGGGCGGCCGGGCTCAAGATCATCGACACCATCCTGGTCAGCTCGACCGAGCTGGTGGCTAATCCGGAGGCGCACGCCGACCAGGCCAAGCGCCACGCCATGCAGCAGCTCCTCACGCTGCTGCGGGGCACGCTCGAAGCCAGGGGCAAGGTCCTGGTCAAGCTGAACGTGGCCGACGGCGACCTGCCGACCGTGCTCGACCTCCTCCCGGCCATGAAGTCGCCGACCGTCTCGCAGCTGGCCGGCGCGGGCGGGTGGGCGGTGGAGACGGTGGTGCCGAAGGGCGAGATCAACACGCTCATCCCTGCGCTCAAGGACGCCGGCGCCTCCGACATCATCGAGCTGCCGCTGTCGAAGATCGTCCACTAAACGCCGGCCATGCGGGGGACGGTCACCGCCTTCGACGAACGGTTCGGTCGCGGCGTGGTCACGGGCGACGACGGTGTCGAGTGGGGCTTCCACGCGGTCGCCATCCTCGACGGCAGCCGGAGGATCGAGGTCGACGCCCGGGTCGACTTCGAGGTGGTGCCCGGCCTCCTCGGCCGCTGGGACGCCGCCTCCGTTGAACCGGCGGTGGATCATTCCCCAAAAGGGGAATGATCCACGAACATTCGTTCAGTCGGGGGTCGGCGGGCGGTCGGTATGCCCCTTGACCTGGACGAACGCCATGCGGATCTGGGCCAGGGCGTCGCGCAGCCGGGCCTCGTGCTGGCCCAGCCGCGAACCGAGGCCCTCGACGATGGCGGCCAGGGCGTCGATGGCCAGCTGGGCCTGGTCGAGGTTCGGGGGCCGCGACTGCAGGTGGATGGCGGCCAGCTCGAACAGCCCGATGGCGTGGTTGCCGACGACCTGGGCCGCGGGCACCGAGGCCAACCGGCGCTGCGCCTCGGCCATCTCCTCGGCCATGGCCTCGAGCCGCTCCCGCTGCTCTTCGGTCAGGTTGGCCGGGTCGATCGGGCCATGATCGTCGTCGTCGGGTGCGGGGCTGGCGTCGCGATCGTCGGGGACCTGATGTTCGCCGTGCGGTGTCCAGAGGCTCATCGCCGTCTACTCCGTCGTCGTCGTTGTCGAGGTCGAGCGTCCGTTTGGTACCCTACGCCGACGATCGCAATCGGAAAGCGGGGCCCAGCCCCCACCCGGCCACCGTGGTAGTGCCGCACGAGCGGTCAACGCGTGCGCCCGGGTCGAGGTTCGTGAGGTGCGGCCATCGGTCGCGCCCGGCACGGGCGTCGGCTTCTCCGGCGCCCGTCGATCGTTTGGAACCCAAACAGGATTGCGGAGGAGGACCAACGCAGCGCATGAGGAGTGATCGGCAATAGCCGCGTCCCCGGCCACCAACAACAACGCCGAGCCGCGGGTCAACGACAGGATTCGAGCCAGAGAGGTCCGGCTCATCGGGCCCGATGGCGACCAGATCGGCATCAAGGCCCTGCCCGAAGCCCTGACCATCGCCAAGGAGCTCGACCTCGACCTGGTCGAGGTGGCCCCCCAGGCCAATCCGCCGGTCTGTCGGATCATGGACTACGGCAAGTACAAGTACGAGGCGGCCCAGCAGGCGAGGGAATCCCGGCGCAAGGCAGCCAACGTCTCCATCAAGGAGATGAAGTACCGACCCAAGATCGGCAGCGGCGACTTCGACACCAAGACCAAGAAGGTCGAGAAGTTCCTCTCCGATGGGCACAAGGTCAAGGTGACGATCATGTTCCGAGGTCGTGAGGTCCAGCACCCCGAGCTCGGCTCCCGAATCCTCGACCGGGTGGCCGACACGGTCGGTCACGTGGCCAGGGTCGAGGTCGTGCCCCGGCTCGACGGCCGCAACATGACCATGGTGCTGGCCCCCGACAAGAAGGCCAAGGCGGCGTGGGAAGCGGCCCGCAGGGCCGACCAGGACGGCGGGGCGACCGCCAACGGGAGCGGCCCGTAACCCGATCAACCGGGGTTCCGGCAACCGGGGGGACGACGAGAGAGAGATGGAACCGCAATGCCCAAGATCAAGACGCACCGGGGCGCAGCCAAGCGCTTCAAGCTGACCGGCACCGGGAAGCTGATGCGGCGCAAGGCCAACCGCAGCCACCTGCTGGAGAAGAAGCCGTCCACCCGTACCCGCCGCCTCGGTCGTGAGATCGAGGTCAAGCCGGGCGACCGCGACAAGGTCGAGCGCATGCTCGGCCGCCGTTAGCTCGCCGCGTCCCCGCCGCGTCCCCGTCGCCCGAAAGGAGCCCGACGATGGCCAGGGTCAAGCCTGCCGTCCACTCGAAGAAGAAGCACCGTGCCGTCCTGGCCCGCGCCCGCGGCTACTACGGCAACAAGAGCCGCAGCTACCGGGCCGCCAACGAGCAGGTCATGCACTCGCTGCAGTACGCCTACCGCGACCGCCGGGCGCGCAAGGGCGAGTTCCGCCGGCTGTGGATCCAGCGGATCAACGCCGCCTGCCGCCAGAACGGCACCTCGTACTCGCAGTTCATCAACGGGCTGAAGACGGCCGGCGTCGAGGTCGACCGCAAGGTCCTCGCCGACCTCGCCGTCCGCGACCCGCAGGCGTTCAGCGCGCTGGTGCACACGGCCGCCGCCGCCGGACAACCAGACTGACCCCACTGACCCCGCCGATCCCGCCGATCCCGCTGTCGCACCGCAATCCGAGGGTGCAGCGCCTGCGCCGCCTGGCCTCCCGCCGGGCGGCGCGTGTCGCGGAACGGGCCTATATCGTCGAGGGACCGACACTCGTGATCGACGCGCTCGACGCCGGCGTCGCTCTCGAAGCGGCCTACGTCGAGCCCGGCGCACCGGCCGCGGCCGCCGCCGCGGCCGAGAGGCTCGACCGGGCCGGTGTCCCCGTCTACGAGGTGGCCGACGGCGTGCTGGCCAAGGCGGGCGCCACCGTCACCCCCCAAGGCATCCTGGCCGTGGCGCCGGTGGTCGACGCGACGATCGACCGCCTGCTCGAGGCGCCGATGATCGTCGTCCTGGTCGACGTGGGCGATCCGGGCAACGCCGGCACGCTGGTCCGCACCGCGGAGGCGGCCGGGGCGGGCGGCATCGTGTTCGCCGGTGCGTCGGTCGATCCCTTCTCGCCCAAGACCGTCCGCGCCTCGGCCGGCTCCATCTTCCGCGTTCCGATCGCGGTCGCATCCGACGTCGGCCCGGTCCTCGACCGGGTGGGGGGGGCCGGCCATCGCCGGATCGGGACGTCGGTGGGCGAGGGCAAGCCGTGGTACGACGCCGACCTGGCGGCCGCGCTCGCCGTCGTGCTCGGGAACGAGGCCCACGGCCTGCCCGGCCCGGCGGCCGACCGCGTCGACGCCTGGGTCCACATCCCGATGGCGGGCAGGGTCGAGTCGCTCAACGTCGCGGTGGCGGGCGCGCTCGTGCTGTTCGAGGCGGCCCGCCAGCGCGGGGAATCGATTGGACCCGCCCCGAACGACACGGCAGGGTTTGACGCCAATGGATGACGTGGGCCGCATCGCCGACGAGGGGATCGCCCGGCTCGCGGCCGCGTCCACGCTCGATGACCTGCGATCGATCGAGAGCGAGCTCCTGGGCAAGAAGTCGGCGTTGGCCCGGTTCCGGCAGGGCCTCGGCGCCCTCGATCCCGACGCCCGCCGCGACGCGGGCAAGGCGCTCAACGAGGCGCGGGCGGCCATCACCGATGCGGCTGCCGAGCGCCGGGCCGCGATCGAGGCCGGGGCCCGCGCCTCGCAGCTCGAGGTCGAGCGGCTCGATCTCACCGAGGTCCAGGTCGAGCGGCGGCTCGGTCACCTCCACCTGGTGACCCAGGCCATCGAGCGGCTCGAGGACGTGTTCGTCGGGATGGGGTTCACCGTCGTCGAGGGCCCGGAGATCGATACCGACTGGAACAACTTCGGGGCGCTCAACTTCCCCCCCGGCCACCCGGCGCGCGACATGTACGACACGCTCTACGTCGACTACGGCACCCCGGGGTCGACGCTGCTGCGCACCCACACCTCGCCCGTGCAGATCCGGGTCATGACGGGCCAGCAGCCACCGTTCTACGTGGTGATGCCGGGCCGGGTGTTCCGCCAGGACACGGCCGACGCCACCCACATGCCGGTGTTCCACCAGATCGAGGGGCTGGTGGTCGATCGCGGCATCACCCTGGCCGACCTGGCCGGCACCATCGAGATGTTCACCAAGGCCTACTTCGGCGGCGACTTCTCGTCGCGGCTCCGGCCGTCGTACTTCCCCTTCACCGAGCCGTCGGCCGAGTTCGACATCATCCGACCCGACCGCTCGCACCTCGAGCTTGGCGGGTGCGGCATGGTCCACCCCAACGTGCTCCGCAACTGCGGCATCGACCCCGAGGAGTGGCAGGGCTTCGCCTTCGGCTTTGGCATCGACCGGATGGCCGCCGCCCGCCACGGGGTCGACGACCTGCGCGAGCTGTTCTCCAACGACGTCCGCTTCCTGTCCCAGTTCTGAGTCGAGGCCCCGATCGCCGATGAAGGTCCTGCTGTCCTGGCTGCGTGAGTTCGCCCCGTTCGCCGACGAACCGGACGCGCTCGCCTACTCGCTGTCGATGCTGGGAACGACGGTCGAGGCGATGGAGCGGATCGGGGAGTTCGACGACGGCATCGTGGTCGCCCGGGTGGTCGAGCTGCGCCGCCACTCCAAGGCCGAGCGGGTCCAGCGGGTCGTGGTCGAGGTAGCCGACGGGCGCACGGTCGAGGTGTGGTGCGGCGCGTTCAACATGGAGGTCGGCGACCGGGTGCCCCTGGCCACGGTGGGCGCGGTGATGCCCGACGGCATGCCGATCGGGCGGCGCAGGATCCTCGGTGAGTACTCCGACGGCATGTTGTGCTCGCCGGTCGAGCTCGGGCTCGGCGCCGACCACAGCGGCATCCTGATCCTGCCCGATCACGCCGCGCTCGGCGCCAGGCTGGCCCAAGCGCTCCACATCGAGCCCGACGTGCTCTACGACCTCGAGGTCAACCCCAACCGGCCGGACGCCATGTCGGTCGCCGGCGTCGCCCGCGACCTGGCCGGCTGGTACCGCCTCCCCTTCGAGCTGCCCACGCCGGCGGTGGCCACGGCGGGCGAAGCGGCGTCGACGTCGGCTTCCGTCGAGATTCTCGATGCAGACCTGTGCGGCCGGTTCACGGCCTCGGTGCTCCGCGGCATCACCGTCGGCCCGTCGCCGAGCGCGATCGCCAACCGGTTGACGCTCCTGGGGGTGCGGCCGATCAACAACGTGGTCGACGCGTCGAACTACGTCATGCTCGAGCTCGGCCAGCCCAACCATCCCTACGACCTGGCGACGCTGCCCGGCGGCGCCATCAGGGTCAGGCGGGCCCGACCGGGCGAGACCATGGTCACCCTCGACGACGTCGAGCGGCGGTTCACCGCCGACGACCTCCTCATCGCCGACGGCAACGACACCGCCATCGGGATCGCCGGCATCATGGGCGGCGCGGCCACAGAGATCTCCGAGCACACCCGCGATGTCCTGCTCGAGATGGCGTGGTTCCAGCCCATGGCCGTGGCCCGGAGCAGCCGCCGGCTCGGTGTCCGCAGCGAGGCGTCGGCCCGGTTCGAGAAGGGGTGCGACCCGTGGGTGATCGAACGGGCCGCGACCCGGTTCGCCGAGCTGCTCGGCGGGGTCGGGGGTGACCTGGCCCCGGGAATGGTCGACGCCCGGGGCGACCTGGCCGAACCGAGCCGGGTCGGCGTCCGCCCCGCTCGGGTGCGCTCGATCATCGGCACCGACATCTCGGCCGGTCAGATCGTCGAGTACCTCACCCCGATCGGATTCGAGGTGACCGAGGCTGCCGACGGCGACGGCGACGGCCCGCTCGAGGTCGTCGTCCCCAGCTTCCGGCCCGACACCACGACCGAGATCGACGTCATCGAGGAGGTCGCTCGGCACCACGGGTACCAGAACATCGTCCCCACCCTGCCCCCGACGGCACACACCGGCGCCCTCACCGAGACCCAGCGCGACCGGCGGGCCATCCGCCGGGCCATGGTGGGGCTGGGTTACGCCGAGGCCATGCCGCTGCCGTTCCTGGCCCCGGGCGACCAGGCCCGGGCCGGGCTGACCGCCGAGCCGATCGTCATCACCAACCCGCTCGTGGCCGAGGAGTCGGTGCTGCGCACGTCGCTGCTGCCCGGACTGCTCAAGGCCGTCGCGTTCAACGAGTCGCACCGCACCTCCGGTGCGGCCCTGTTCGAGATCGGCCACGTGATCCGGCATCCCGACGAACCGAGCGAGCTCCCCGACGAGCGCGAGCACGCGGGGGTGGCGCTCGCCGGGCGGGAGGCACCGGCCGCGGCCGAGGCCCTGGTCGGCGTGCTCGACGCCCTGCGCCTCCCCGAGCACCGGCTGGTCGCGACCGGCGACACCCCGGGCACCCACCCGACGCGGTCGGCCAGGGTTGTCGTGGACGGGCACGACATCGGTGTGGTCGGCGAGGTCGACCCGGGCGTGCTGGCCGCCTTCGAGGTCGCCGAGCGGGTGGCGTGGGTCGAGCTCGACCTCGACGCGCTGCTGGCCCTGCCCCATGGCGAACCGCCGTACCGCCTCGTGAGCCGCTACCCGTCGAGCGACATCGACCTCGCCTTCGAGGTGCCCGAGACGGTGCCCGCGGCCGAGGTCGAGCGGGTGGTCCGCGACACGGCCGGCGCCCTGCTCGTCGGGCTCGACCTGTTCGACGTGTACCGGGGACCGGGCCTGGCCGACGGCGCCCGGTCGCTCGCCTTCCGGCTGCGCTTTCAGGCCGGCGACCGGACCCTCACCGACGCCGACGTGGCCGCCGCCCGCCAGCGCGTCATAGACGCGGTCCACGCCGCGCTGCCCGCCACGCTGCGGGGGTGAGCATGACCCCGGCGGGAGGCGCCGGGCGGCTACCGTCGATCGGTCGCCGTGTCCGTACGTGAAGCGCTGAATCGGGGCCGCCGGGCCAACCCTCTCCCCGAGGGCACGCTGGCGGTGGGCGTCGGCCTGCTCGTCAACGGGCTGTGCACCTACGGGTTCCTCGTGGTCGCGGCCCGGGTGCTCGGCCCCGAGAACGAGTACGCACCGCTGTCGGTGCTGTGGGCGGTGATCTTCCTGGCCGGCCCCGGGTTCTTCCTGCCCCTCGAGCAGGAGGTCAGCCGAGCCGTCGCCGCCCGGCGGGCCCGCGGATTGGGCACCGGACCGGTGCTGAGGAAGGCCGCGGTGCTGGGCGGGATCCTGGTGGCCGGGCTGGTCGTGGTCACGCTCGCCCTCGGGCCGCTCATGGTCGACGAGCTCTTCAGCGGCGACTGGCTCCTGCTCGTCGGGTTGCTGCTGGGCTATCTGGCCTTCTACGTGACCCACCTGGCCCGGGGCGGCTTCTCCGGCCTGACCCGTTTCCGCGCCTACTCGATCCTCATCGGCGCCGACGGCGTCATGCGACTTCTGCTCTGCGTAGGGTTGGCGCTGGTCGGCGTGAAGGTGGCCGGCCCCTACGGCGTGATCCTCGGGGTGGCGCCGATGATCGCCGTCGCCATCGCCCTCAGGGGCCAGGCCAACCTGGTGACGCCGGGCCCGGACGCATCCTGGTCCGAGCTGTCCTCGGCGCTGGGCTGGCTGCTGTTCGGCTCCGCCCTGGCCCAGACGCTGCCGAACATCCCCGTCGTCGCCGTGCAGCTGCTGGCCGCCCCGGCCGAGGAGGCCGACGTCGGCGACTTCCAGGTCGGTCTCATCGTCGCCCGGGTGCCGCTGTTCCTCTTCCTCGCGGTGCAGGCCGCGCTGCTGCCCAAGCTTTCGGCCCTGGCCAGCTCCGGGCTCATCGAAGAGTTCAAGACGGGTTTTCGCCGGCTGGTGCTGGTCGTGATCGCCCTCGGCGGGCTGGGCACCATCGCCGCCTTCACCATCGGTCCGTGGGCGGTGCGCCTGCTGTTCGGGGCCGAGTTCGACCTCGACCGGCGCACCCTCGGGCTGCTGGCCCTGGGCAGCGCCCTCTACATGTTGACCGTGGCCATGGCCCAGGCCGTGATCGCGCTCCACGGTCACGCCCGCCAGGCGTTCGTGTGGCTCCTCGGCGTGGTCACGTTCATCGTGGTGGTCATGGCCATGAGCGGCTACGACCTGTTCCTCAGGGCCGAGTTCGGCCTGGTCGCCGGGGCCGGTGCCGCCGCCGCCGGCATGGCCTGGGTGGTGTGGGAGCGGATCCGCAGCGGTGCGGTCGTCACCCAGGACAGCCTGGTCGAGGCGCTCCACGACGTCGTCGTCGAGCCCTGAGTCCAGGGTGCGGGTAGAGTCCATTCAGCCGGTTGCATAGACATTCAGCAGGCCCTAGGCTCGTCCGGATGTCATCGGTGGCGGTCATCGGCGCCTCGGGGTACACCGGCGCCGAGCTCATGCGGCTGCTGGCCGGCCACCCCGAGTTTCGAGTCACCCTGGCCACGGCGGACACCCATGCCGGCACCCCCGTGGCCGGTCTCTATCCGAGCCTGGCCGCGGCCTATCCGGGGATGGGCTACACGACGCTCGACGATCCCGCGCTCGACCGCGTCGATCTCGCGTTCCTCTGCCTGCCCCACGGTGCCTCCCAGGCGGTCGTTCCGGAGCTGCGCCATCGCGTGCGTTGGATCGTCGACCTGGCCGCCGACTTCCGGCTCAGGGACGCCGCCCTCTACCCCCGCTGGTACGGAGAGCCTCACGCCTGTCCCGACCTGCTGGCCGACGCCGTGTACGGGCTCCCCGAGCTGTTCCGGGACGAGGTCAAGCAGGCCGGCCTGGTCGCCGCCCCCGGGTGCTACGTGACCGCGGCGACGCTGGCCCTGGCGCCGTTGCTGGCCGCGGACGCCATCGAGCCCGCCGGCATCATCGTCGATGCGGCGAGCGGCGTCTCGGGCGCGGGCCGCCCGGCCAGGCCGAACACAACGTTCTGCGCGGCCGACGAGGACTTCACGGCCTACGGCCTGCTCGACCACCGGCACACTCCTGAGATCGAGCAGAATCTCAGCGCGGTCGCGTCTGAACCGGTTCAGGTCCTGTTCACCCCGCATCTGGCGCCGATGAACCGCGGGATCCTGGCCACCTGCTACGCCCGCCCGGGCGCCGGCCCGAACCCGTCCACCGACACGCTCCTCGACCTGCTGCACGACGCGTATGACCGCGAGCCGTTCGTCGTGGCCTCCGGGCGTTCGCCGTCGACCAAGGCCACGCTCGGGTCGAACGCGGCTCAGGTGACGGCGCGGTTCGACCCCCGCACGGGCTGGGTGCTGGCGATCGCCGCGCTCGACAATCTCATGAAGGGCGCGTCGGGCCAGGCGCTCCAGTGCGCCAACCTGATGGCCGGGCTCGACGAGACCACCGGGCTCACGGCCGTAGGGACGTACCCATGAGCGTGACCGCGGCCGAGGGCTTCCACGCCGCCGGCGTGGCCTGCGGCATCAAACCCGACGGCATCCCCGACCTGGCCGTGGTGGCCACCGCCGACCGGCGCCCGGCGTCGGCGGCGGCGGTGTTCACCACCAACCAGATGACCGCCGCGCCCGTGGTCGTTTCGCGACGGCATCTGCTGACCACGAGCGGGCGGGCGGCCGCCGTCGTCGTCAACAGCGGCAACGCCAACGCGGCGACGGGGGCCCGGGGGCTGGCCGACGCGTCCAGCATGTGCGAGCTGCTGGCGGCCGAGCTCGGCTGCGCCCCGACCGAGGTGCTCGTCTGCTCGACCGGGCTCATCGGCATCCCGTTGCCCATGGCCACGATCGAAACCGGCATCCCCAAGGTGGCGGCCGAGCTGGGCGACGGCGTCGAGGCCGGCGCAGACGCGGCCGAGGCCATCCGCACCACCGACACCCACCGCAAGGAGGCCGCGGTCGGCGGCCCCGGCTTCATCGTGGGCGGAATGGCCAAGGGCGCGGGCATGTTGGCGCCCAACCTGGCCACCATGCTCGCCGTCCTCACCACCGACGCCGCCGCCGATCCGGCCACCCTGCGGCGCGTCCTGGCCGGGGCGGCGGCCGAGACGTTCAACCGGTTCACCGTCGACGGCTGCACGTCGACCAACGACACGGTGATCCTCCTGGCCAGCGGCCGGGCCGGGCCGGCGTCGGAGGCCGAACTGATGGCGGCGGTCACCGGGACCTGCGCCGACCTGGTCGCCCGGCTGGCCGACGACGCCGAGGGCGCGACCAAGGTGGTCAGGCTCGTCGTCACCGGGGCCGCCAGCGACGACGAGGCCCACCGGGCCGCCCGGGCCGTGGCCGACAGCCTGCTCGTCAAGTGCTCCTGGTACGGCGAGGATCCGTACTGGGGCCGCATCGCCAGCGATCTCGGATCGAGCGGGGTCGAGTTCGACCCCGACCGGGTCTCGATCGCGTACGGCGGCGTGGTGGTGGCCCAACGGGGCCAGGCCCACGCCCACGACGTGGCGGCCGTGCGGGTCCATCTGGCCGGCCGCCACCTCGAGATCACGGCCGACCTCGGGCTGGGGCGTGGCACGGCCGGCATCCTCACCACCGATCTCAGCCATGCCTACATCGACGAGAACATGGGGACGTCCTGACGTGACGGCCGTGGTCGAGGCGGCGGACCGGGCCGCAGTGCTCGTCGAGGCCCTCCCGTACATCCACCGGTTCAGGGGCACCACGGTGGTGGTCAAGTACGGCGGTCACGCCATGACCGATCCAGACCTGGCCCGGTCCTTCGCCGACGACATCGTGCTCATGCGGGCCGTGGGGATCAGGCCGGTGGTCGTCCACGGCGGAGGGCCCCAGATCAGCGAGCTCATGCGCCGTCTGGGCATGGAGCCGCGGTTCCACGACGGGCTCAGGGTCACCGACGCCGAGAGCCTCGACGTGGCCCGCATGGTTCTTGTGGGCAAGGTCAGCCGCGACATCGTCGCCGCGATCAACCAGCACGGCCCGATCGCGGTCGGGTTGTCCGGCGAGGACGCCGGGCTCATCCTGGCCAGCGCCCGCAGCCCGGAGCTCGGTTTCGTCGGCGACGTCGAGACGATCAACCCGGCGATCCTCGTCCGGCTGCTGGCCGAGGAGCTGATCCCAGTGGTCTCGACCATCGGCACCGACGGGTCGGGGCAGGCCTACAACATCAACGCCGACACCGTGGCCGGCGCCGTGGCCGAGGCGCTGGCGGCCGAGAAGGTGCTCTACCTGACCGATGTCACCGGCCTGTTGGGCGACCCGGCCGACCCGGCTAGCCTGCTGGCCGAGTTGACCGCCGCCGACGTGCGTCGCCTGATGGCGGACGGGTCGATCTCGGGCGGCATGATCCCGAAGAGCGCGGCCTGTTTGCACGCGGTCGAGCACGGCGTCGGCTCGGCCCACATCCTCGACGGTCGGGTGACCCACGCGGTGCTGCTCGAGCTGTTCACCGACGCCGGCGTCGGCACCATGATCCGCTCGGGAACGGACGGGCCGCCATGACCTCGTTGATGAACACCTATCCGGAGCAGCGGGTCACGTTCGTCCGGGGCGACGGCACCCGGCTGTGGGACGCCGACGGGCGGGTGTACCTCGACTTCCTGGCCGGGCTGGCCGTGTGCTCCCTCGGGCACGCCAACCCGGCGGTGGCCGACGCCATCGATCGCCAGGCCCGCACCCTGGTCCACGTGTCGAACCTGTTCGGGACCGAACCAGGGCCGCGGGTCGCCGCCGTCCTCGACCGGCTGCTCGGTGGCGGCGGCCGGGTGTTCTTCTGCAACTCGGGGGCCGAGGCCAACGAGTGCGCCATCAAGCTGGCCCGCAGGTGGGCGGGGGTCGACTCCGGCCGGTTTGTCGTGGTCAGCGCGGACGGGTCGTTCCACGGCCGGACCCTGGCCACCCTGCACGCCACCGGTCAGCCGGCCAAGCACGCGCCGTTCCAGCCGCTGCCGGCCGGCTTCCGCCATGTGCCGTGGGACGACCTGGCCTCGCTGACGCAGGCGGTCGCGGCACCCGACGTGGCCGCGGTGCTGCTCGAACCGGTGCAGGGCGAGGGCGGGGTCCGCCCGGCGTCGGCCGGGTACCTGGCCGGGGTCCGCCGGCTGAGCGACGACGCCGGCGTGCTGTTCATGGTGGACGAGGTCCAGACCGGTCTGGGCCGCACCGGGCGGTGGTTCGGCTTCCAGCACGCAGGGATCTCCCCCGACGTCGTCACCGTCGCCAAGGCCCTCGGCAACGGCGTGCCGATCGGTGCCTGCTGGGCCCGGGCCGAGGTCGCGGGGGCGTTCCAGCCGGGCGACCACGCCACGACCTTCGGCGGTCAGCCGCTGGCCACCGCCGCAGCCGAGGCCGTCCTGGCCGAGCTTGAACGCATCGACGCGCCGGTGCGAGCCGCGGCCGCGGGGGAGCGGCTGGCCGCCGGGCTCGCCGCCCTGCCCGGCGTGGTCTCGGTGCGCGGCCTCGGCCTTCTGCTCGCGGCCGAACTGGCGCCCGGGCTCGACGCCAGGCAGGCGGCGAACGACGCGTTGGCGGCCGGCCTGGTCGTCAACCCGGTGACGGCCACCGCCCTCCGGCTGGCCCCGCCGCTCACCGTGTCCGACGACGAGATCGACCAGGCCGTCGCCATCCTCAAGGAGGTGCTGGCGTGACCGAGCCGGAACCCAAACGCCGAATGTTCGGTGGATTGTTCCCATTCTTGGGAACCAGCCACCGCCGGTTCGAGGGGCCGCGGCGATGAGGGGGCCGAGCCACGAAGACGGGGCGCTCAGGCACTTCCTCGACGTCGACGACCTGGCCCCGGACGAGCTGCTCACCGTCATCGACCGGGCCGAGGCGGCCGACCCGCCCGCCGTGCTCGCGGGCCGGAGCGTCGGCCTGCTCTTCCAGAAGCCGTCGCTGCGGACCCGGCACTCGTGCGAGGGGGCCGTGGTCCAGCTCGGCGGACATCCCCTGACCTTCTTCGGCCAGGAGGTGTCGCCCGATGCCAGAGAGCCCATGGCCGACATCGCCCGAGTCCTGGCCGGCTACCACGCCGTCCTCGGCGCCAGGGTCTTCGACCACGGCCACCTCGTCCAGCTGGCGGCGACCGACGCCCTCCCGATCGTCAACCTCCTCTCCGACACCGCTCACCCGTGCCAGGCGCTGGCCGACCTCCTCACCATTCGCCAACACTTCGGATCCTTCGATGATCGAACGATCTGCTGGGTCGGCGACTACAACAACACGGTGCGGTCGCTGGCCCGAGGCGCGGCCATGGTCGGCGTCGGCCTGCGCGTCGCCGCCCCCGCCGGGTACGGGCCGGGACCGGCCGAGCTCGACTACCTGCGCTCGCGCGGCGGCCCGGTCGACGCCGGCGACGACCCCATCACGGCGGCCGACGGCGCCGACGTCGTGTACACCGACGTGTGGACCTCGATGGGCTTCGAGCTCGAGGACGCGACGCGCCACGACGCCTTCGCCGGCTACCAGGTCGACGACGCGGTCATGTCCGCCGCCGGCCCGGACGCGGTCTTCCTGCACTGCCTCCCGGCCCATCGGGGCGAGGAGGTGGCCGCCTCGGTCGTCGACGGTCCCCAAAGCCTGGTGTTCCCCCAGGCCCACAACCGGCTGGCCGCCTTCCGGGGGCTGCTGTGGTGGCTGGTCGAGGTCAACGGGCAGGCCGCCACACCATGACCCGCCCGGCCCAGACCACGCGCCTGGCCAAGCACCAGCGCCAGCACCGGATCGCCCGGTTCCTCGAGCAGCAGCCGATCAGCAGCCAGACCCGGCTGGTCGAGCTGCTGGCCGCCGACGGGGTGATCGCCACCCAGGCCACCGTCTCCCGTGATCTCGAGGAGCTCGGGGCGATCAAGATCCGAACGCTCGGCGGGGAGAGCGTGTACGCCATTCCCGAGCTCCCACGGGACCACCACACGCCGGAGGACCATCTGCGGCGGGTGATGTCCGACTGGGTGGTCGAGGTCAGCCACTCGGTCAACCTGGTCGTGCTGCGCACGCCGCCCGGGTCGGCCCACGTCGTCGGCTCGGCCATCGACCGGGGTACGGTCGCCGGCGTGCTGGGGACGGTCGCCGGCGACGACACCGTGCTCGTGGTGGCCGAGGAGAAGGTCGGCGGGGCCAGGGTGGCCCGGCGACTGGGCGAGCTGGCCGGGCTGTGAACACGGACGGCGTGACATGAGGAGTTCACGATGAAGCAGCGGGTGGTGCTCGCCTACAGCGGCGGCCTCGACACGTCGGTCGCCGTCCGCTGGATGATCGAGGAGCTCGACGCCGAGGTGATCGCGGTCGCCTGCGACGTCGGCCAGGGCGGCGACTTCGATGCCGTGCGGCGGAGGGCGCTGGCCGCCGGGGCCACCGATGCCGTCGTCGTCGACGCCCGCGAGGAGTTCGCTCGCGACTACTGCGTGCCGGCGCTGCTGGCCAACGCCCTGTACGAGGGCCGGTACCCGCTGGTGTCGGCGCTGTCCCGGCCGGTCATCGTCAGGCACCTGGTCGAGGCGGCCAGGACCTACGACGCCGATGCCGTGGCCCACGGCTGCACGGGCAAGGGCAACGATCAGGTCCGCTTCGAGGTCTCGACCAGGGCCTTGGCCCCCGACCTCGACATCGTCGCCCCGGTGCGCACGTGGGGCATGACCCGCGAGGACGCCATTCTCTACGCCTACGAGCACGGCATCCCGATCACCGCGACCAAGGAGAAGGTGTACTCGATCGACGACAACCTCTGGGGCCGGGCCATCGAGTGCGGCGAGATGGAGGACCCGTGGGCCCTGCCCCCCACGACCGTGTGGTCGCTGACCGCACCGACCGCGACCGAGCCCCGCGACCTGGTGGTCGGCTTCGACCGTGGGGTGCCGGTGGCGCTCGGCGGCGAGCCGCTCGGGCTGGTCGAGCTGATCGCCACCGTCGGCGCCGTCGTCGGGTCGTACGGCTGGGGTCGCATCGACATGGTCGAGAACCGGAGGGTCGGCATCAAGAGCCGCGAGACCTACGAGTGCCCGGCCAGCCTGGCGCTCGTCCTGGCCCACCACGACCTCGAATCGATAACGCTCGAGCGCGACCTCGCGCGCGAGAAGCAGCGGCTCGAGTCCCGCTACGCCGAGTTGGTGTATGACGGGCTGTGGTTCTCGCCGCTACGGGAGGCGCT
>JBOGGX010000226.1:0-29239 GCA_050744245.1 Acidimicrobiales bacterium | reverse complement strand
GGGGAACTGACGTGCGAGCGGAGCGAGCATCGGCAGGCCGACCGTGCGAGCGCCGGCTCGCCGGGTGGCGATGGGTGTGGGGCGCATCCCCACGGACACACTGACGTGGCCGGCGACCTCGAGGCGCTCCTGGTGGTGCAGGAGCTCGACCTGGCCGCCGATCAGCTCCGACACCGCCGAGCGACGCTGCCTGCGCGCGTCCAGGCCGGCGGGCGCCGGGCCGAGCTCGATGGCATCGAGCGGTCCGTCGCCACGGTCGGACAGCGACGCCAGGAGCTGGTCCGCAGCCAGACCCGGCTCGAGGACGAGATCGAAATGGTCCGCGACAAGGCCGGTCAGGTCGACCGAACGTTGTACGGCGGATCGGTGCGCAACCCCCGAGAGCTGATGGACCTCCAGGAGGAGCTGAGCGCGCTCGGACGACGGCAACGGTCGCTCGAGGACCACGAGCTGGAGATCATGGAGGAGCTCGAGCCCATCGAGGCCGAGCTCGCATCGCTCGATGGCGACCGGGCATCGGCCCGCGACGACCTGGAGCGACTCGAGGCCGAGCTGGCGACATCCGAGGCTGAAATCGACGCAGAGCTGGCCGAGCTGGCCGAGCGGCGGCTGGCGGCCATGGCGCCGGTCAGCGCCGAGGTGCTCGACGAGTACGAGCGGCTGCGGGCGTCGTTTGGCGGGATCGGCGTGGCCCGGCTGATCGGGTCGTCGTGCACCGGATGCCACCTGACCCTGCCTGCGGTCGAGGTCGACCAGATCCGGCGGGGCGAGGCGGGGACCATGGTGCACTGCAGCCAGTGCGGCCGGCTGCTCGTGCCCTGACTGGGCGGTCGCGGCACCCATGCTGCTCTGGTTCGTCGGCCTGGCCGTTGTGGTCGTGTGGCTCGTCTTCAGGAGCCCGTCGATCGACTACCGCATGGTCGTCGTCGGCGCGGTGCTCCCGCTGGGTGACCTGGTCACCGGGGGCGTGTGGGTGCTGCACACCCTGGTGGCGTCGGTCGCGGCGCTGCTCATCGTCGTGCTGCTCACCTTCAGGCGGCGGCTGGTCCGCCGGCGTTGGCTCGGCCTTCCGATCGGGATGTTCCTGCACCTGGTGCTCGACGGCATGTGGACGCGGACCGCGGCGTTCTGGTGGCCGCTGTTCGGCTGGGAATCCCTCGGCGGCACGGCGCCGGAGGTCTTCCGGGGTCCGGTGCTCATCATCGTGCAGGAGCTCGCCGGTGTGATCGCCATCATCTGGTTCGCCCGCACGTTCCGGCTGGGTGAGGCGGAGAACCGGTTGCGACTACTTCGTACGGGACAGTTGCCACGCGACGTCGCCCGTGAGGAGTAAGCGGCGGCGGGTGAGCTAGGGGCTCGCGAGCGAGACGTTGGGATCCGTCGCCGGTTGGCCGTCGATCAGCCACTCGACCCGATGGACCCGGCCGGACGGCTGCAACACCAGGTGCTCCAGGTCGCCCGGCCGCATCTCGAACCTGAACACGACGGTGGCGTCGCCGCCGGGGTCGACCACCACCCTCGCGCCGTACAGGATCGAGTCACCGTCGTCACCGGCGACGACCACCTCGCCGCGCTCGACCGTGACGTTGGTGGCCGCGCCTGGGATGGTGGCGGTGACGACGCCGAGGTACTGGCCGGCGGCCAGCCCGTGATCGTAGGGCCCGGCGATGTAGGCGGGCTCGATCGCAGGATCGACGGCGTTGTGCACCAGCACGGTGACCGTCACCTGATCGCCTTCGGAGGACGCCTCGACGCCGACGTCCGCGGTCACGTCCAGGAACCAGTCGAGCTTGTTGGCCCCCCGGTTCACCACCGACACGAGAAGGCCGTCGGCGGGGACAGAGCCGTCGATGCCCGCGGCCTCGAACGCTCGTTGCTGGGCGGCGATCGACGACCAGGCCATGAGGTGACGGTTCTGGAGCGTCTCCGCGACCGGCGCCAGCGCGGCCAGATCGAGCGACGAGGTGCCGTCGATGGCGTCGAGCGTCGCGTTGGCCACCGATCGCAGCCGGTCCTCCCTGGCCAGCTGCGCCGCCTCGGTGGTCGGGCCAGAACCGAAGTACTCGACGTACTGATCGTGGAGCAGATAGGACTCCACCGACTCGGCGTCGATCGTTCGCCCCGCGACGTCGACCGGACCCGCCAGGGTTAGGAGCGAACGGAGGGCGACGGCATCGATGGAGATGACGCCGTCGACCGGCGGCTGTCCGACCGCGGTCCACAACGCCTGGGCCGTGGCCGCGGTGGCCGGGAACCGAGCGGTGGTGCCGAGGTGGCGCCAGTCCCGGTTGGGATCCATCCACGGCCACGCGGCGGCGATGTCTGGGTCGAGTGCCACCGGCGCGGTCGGGTTCGGGAGGTCGGGCACCGATCGGAACTCGCTCAGGTTGAGCTCGCCGCCCGCCGTCTCGAGGATGCCGTAGTCGAGGAACATTCCCTGGCCGTTCTGCATCTGGGCGTTGTTGGCCGCGAAGACCAGGTACCGGTGAGGGCCCTCGAGGAGGCCGGACAACCCGTCGGTCACCGCGACCAAGGTCTCGAGCCTGACCGTGAGCTCGTCGATCTCGCGGCCGAACTCGGTCCTGGCGTCGTTCAGCCGGCCGATCAGGGCGTGTTCAGGACCGAGGTCGAGACCCTCGAAACCGCGGAGCAGATCGCCGGCGACGGACGCCACCTCGCCCAGGGCGGCCGGCCGGCCGGGTCCGGCGGGCAAGCCGTCGCCGACCGCGTCGGCGATCCCGACGAGCGCGTTGTCGGCCATGTCGGTCGCGTCACGGGCCGACGTTGCCAGCGCGGTGATCGAGCGGAGCTGGCGCCCGGCCCAGGGCAGCAGGCGGGCCGGCCGCATCAGCGGGTGATCGAGCCGGTCGGAGGCGGCCGCGAACCGGTCGTGGGCCTCTGTCAGCGTTTCGTTGCCGGTGCCGTCGATGAGGTGGTCGATCTGGAGCCCCTGCACGGTGCGGACCGCGTCTCGTCCGGCTTCGATCTCGGAGTGGAAGAGCACCAGGCTCCATGCGACGAAGCCGCCCCATCCGGCAATGGCGACCGCGCCGGCGAGGACGAGCCACCTGAGGCGGCGCGGGTGGCCACGCGGGTGGGAGCGGACGCGTCGACGCCCGGTCATGCGCGGCTCGGGTCAGACGGCGCTGTCGGCGACGTTGCGTCGACCGGACCGCTGACGGCGGCTGACGGCGGCCAGGGCCACGCCGCCTGCGGCGACGCCGGCGCCGATGGCGGCCACCCCGGCGATGTCGCCACCGGTGAAGGCGAGCCCGCCGCCCGCGCCCGTCGGACGGGCCGGAATGGCCGGCTGCACCCGACCGAGCGTCGTGCTCGTTCCGGGGTCGCCGGTGGTGGTGGTCGCGCACTCGGGTATTCCCGCCTCACGCGGGTCGGCGCAGTCGACCTGGCCCGACTGGACGGGGGCGGCACCGGCCGGAGATGAGAAAGCGAGCACCAGGCCCAGGCCGAACCCCAGCAGGAGCGCAGCCAGGCCGAGCTCCCTCCGGGCATGGACCGGTGCTCGTTTCACGGTGATGACCCTACGTAACGGCATCACGCCGGGGAACGACTGCGGCGGAGTCTTCAGCGAACCTTCAGTCGGGCTCGTGATCGGACGGCGGTGCTGGCACACTGGTGACGACGGTGAGTCGGCCGGGTGGCCGCGGTCCGGTCCCGGCGCAGGCCGGTGAACGGGTCGAGGAAAGTCGGGACTCCGAAGGGCAGGGTGCTGGCGAGAGCCAGGACGGGGTGACCTGTCGGATCGGGCAACAGAGAGCAGACCGCCGATGGCGGCTCGTCCGGCCCTGGGCCGGGCGGATCGCACAGGCAAGGGTGAAACGGTGCGGTAAGAGCGCACCAGCGTCCGGGGCGACCCGGGCGGCTCGGTAACCCCCACCCGGAGCAAGGCCAAATCGGGGACGACCGGCCCGGTCGATGTCCCCAGGTGGGCCGCATAGATGGATGGCCACCCAGGCGCCGAGAGGCGCTCGACAGAATCCCGCTTACAGGCCGGCTCACCGTCACCATCTCCGGAGACGTACCGCGGGCCAGGAGGCCCAGAGCCACGCTGGGTCGGATCGGGGGCCTATGGCGCGGGAGTCACAACAGAATCCTCTGACCGGGGCGGCGTCACGGGTCTGGTCCTACCCGCCGTAGCGGATCAGCGGCTGGGTGAAGTTGTGGAGGTTGGTGACGAGCGCCTTGGCCGCGGGCTGGCCAAGGCCGACCGGTTGGTTGTCGGCATCGATGAGCTCGACGATGCACATGTCGCTGGCGAACGTGATCACCGATTCGCCGGGCTCGCTGGTGCCGGCGAGACCTTCGGTCGAGCCGAACTGGTCGATGACGGGCACGCCGAAGGCGGCCGTGATGGTGGCTCGGTCCTCCGAGGTGAGCGGCTCGCTGAGGGTGGTGACGGAACGGGCGCGATCCGGAGGCGGCCGGCGAGCTGTTCTCGGGCGAGCTGGGCCAGCTTGGTCGGATAGCCCATGAGCGCGGGTGGCGCGACGGCGTTCAGGCGGTCGACGACCTCGGCGACGGGCAGGGTGGCGGGCACCGAGACGAAACGAACGGCGCCGGAGGCGATTGCCGCGCCGAAGCCGGTCGAATGGATCGGCGAGGCGGCGGCCACCATGCCGATCACCGCTCCGTCGGGCGGCGGCCCCCCGGCGGCGATCATGCGGGCCATCCCACGCCGGAGGATCGAGGCGATGAACTCGGAATACTCGCCGATGGTCTGGACGAACACGCCGCGCTGACCGGAGCTGCCTCCCGAGGCCAGGCACCCGTAGTCGTCGAGCAGCGGGCTCGGAACCCGGCTGGAGGCGGCCAGGTGGTCCTCGACGGCCCTTCGGGTGAGCCGCTCGTCGGTCATGATGGCGTCGAAGTTGGCCATCATGTCGGTCTTGGTCATGATCGGGACGGCCGAAAGGTCGGCGAGCTCGAAGCGGTCTACGTCGATGCGGCCGAGACGTTCGCGGTGGAAGGGGGACCGTTCGACGGCGTGATCGAGAAGGACCCGCAGGCGGCGCCGCTGATGCTCCGTGAGCTGAGCGGTGGACCAACCGAGCCGTGTGCCGCGGCAGACGGTCGGCGAGCTCGGCCCGGAAGCGTGAACGGAGCATCTCGAGTTCCGTGGCGACGGTCGTGGTCATGGTCGTCAGACCTCCGATCGGGCGCCGACGGGGGCGGGGAACAGGCGCTTCACCAGCGCGCTGACCAGCGAGCTCGGCAGGGCATCGGGATTGGCCGCCTGCTCGAGCACGGCGCCCGACCGCAGGGCGAAGATGATCTCGGCGAGGTGGCGGGGTGGGAACGGGAGTTGGTCGCCCGAACGGGCGATGAGGTCGGCGATGATCGCGGCCGCTGCGGCGATGGTCCGCTCGTGGGCGGCGGCGTAGCGCCGGTTCAGCTCCGGGTCGCGCGCAGCCTGGATGCGGAACTCGATGACGAGCCGGGTCCACTCGGAATCGGAGCGCTCCAGCAACGTCGCGTGCTCGAACAGGGCGGCGAGCCCACGCTCGCCGGAGAGGTCGGCGACGACCTCGGCGTTCAGCCGGGCCCGCTCCTCGATTCGGAGATCGAGCAGGGCGAGGAACAGGTCGGCCTTGGTCCCGAACTGGGAGTACACGACTCCCTTCGAGAACCCGGCCTCGTCGGCGATGTGCTCGAGCGTGGCCCCGTGGTAGCCGCGGGCCGGGAACACCCGACGAGCGGCGGCCAGGACGAGCGAGCGGTTGCGTTCGGTCTGTTCGATTCGGGTCAGGCGAGGGCTCATACCCTCGTCATTCAACTACCGATAGTATCTGAAGGTCAAGAGTATTAATTTCTGCGACGCGGTTTCGGTCAGCCCTTCTTGGCCGCGACCACGACCCGGTCGCTCGAGCCGAGGCTTTCGAGCGTGCTGGCCAGCCTGGCCGCCGCGACCCGGGTGCGCACGGGCGCCGCGCTCTGGACAGAACCATTGGCTGCGCCCATCGCCGGGGCTGACCTCGTCGAGACCGGCGCGCTCTCGGCTCCCGTCGGTGTCCCGCGCCCGTTGGACCGCACTCGTTTCGGCTTCAGCTGTCCTCCGTTGGAACCCGGCCATCCTATCGAGACCGCCGGCCGGCGTCGTCGGGCCCGTCGGCCGACACGACGCCGATGACGTCGCCGTCCCGGTCGAGGATCGGCGTGGCCAGGACCGCCCCATGGTTCCTCGTCTTCTGGTAGTCGGCGTAGGTCATTCCGAGACGATCCTCCTCCGAACGCGCCAGCCAGTCCCGCTCGGTCAGATCCGACGCCGGCCCGAAGAGGGCGGCGAGGTTGACGCCCTGGTCGGTCGCCGTGGCCCAGCAGCGGCCGATGACGCCCTTGCCCATCGTCCACACGATGTTCGTGGGCGGCGGTGTGTTGCGAATCCGCTCCCGGCCCACCCGACGGAGAGCGACCGGGCCGACCCACCGAGGTCGACGCCGAACGAGAAACGCGTTGATGCCGACATCCTTCCAGTCGAGCCGGGAGGCCTGCACCACCTGGACGAGCGTCCCCTTCAACGTCTCGGCCACCCAGCGGTCGAAGCGGAGACGCTGTTCGTCCCGGAGGCCGGCGAGCAGGTCATGGAGCCCCTGGGCCAACGCCGCGGCGGCCAGCACGACGACCGCGGCCGACGCCTGCGACGCGGTCAGCTCCCAGACCTCGGCGCTGCCGAGCCCGACCACGACCGACGCGACGAAGATCGTCACCAGGACGACGATCCGAAACGCTGATCGCACGTCGGGAACGCTAGGAGGTCGGCCGGGCGCAGAACGTGATGCCGGCGCGTCGCCGACGAGGCCGGCTCAGGTCAACGGCAGCGGGGATTGGAGCCACGGCGGGCTGTCGTCCGCTTCGACGCTCGTCACCCACTTGACCCACCACGGCCCCCGGCGGCCGGGCACGATCAACCGCACGGGCGCACCGTGGCCGGGACGCAGTGGTCGGCCGCCGTAGCCGACGGCCAGGTAGATCTGGTCGAGATCGTCGTGGGCGAACAGCCGGTCGTAGCCCGTGACCGACCGGACGCGGACGCTGCGGCCCGCCGGGCGGGCGATCAGATCGCCGAGCGGGACGGCATCCCAGGCCTGCTCGCTCCACCAACCGCCGGTGCAGTCGAGGGTGGCGACCACCGGTCGGGCCATGGCCCGCAACGCCGCGATGGCCGTCGGCCCGCCGGAGATGACGAGGGGCCAGCCGGCCTCGTCGGTCTGCTCGGGCCGACGGTCGTTGAACCAGATCACCGTCGGCATGCCGGCCGGGTTGAACGACGCGACCTCGTGGGAGCCGGTGGAGCGGCGGTCACCCCCGGCCAAACCGGCCAGGCGGGTCACGCCCTCCTGGGCGACGTAGACGGCGGCGGCGGACGCCACCACCAGCCCGCCACTCAGCAGGGCGCGGCGGTCGAGGTCGGTCGGTCGGGGTCGCACCGGACGGGTGACCAGGTGCCAGACGAACAGCGGGATGAGCGCAAACGCGAACAGCGAGTGCGTCCACAGCGCCGACCAGTACCCGACGCCGTACCACAGGCCGGTGGCGTGCAGGAGCCCGAGGGCAACCGTGGCCAGGACGAGCACCCCGAAGGCGGCCGACAACCAACGGGTCGGGCGTCGTCGCCGGAACCCCGCGGCCACCGAGCCGCGCAGCTTGGCCGGCACGAGCAACAGCAACGAGATCCCGACTGCGCCGTGAACCAGAACGAACCAGCCGCTCCACCGGTCGCCGACGGCCCACGACACCAGGCCGGTGCAGATGGCGGCCACGACGAACACCTCGAGCAGCAGGTTCACCTGCCGCGGCCGCAAGGGTCGGAGGCGCCGGTTCGTCGACCTCGTCACCGCCATCGCCTTCCTCCGCGGGTCAACGCGATGTAGACTGGTCGTCAGTATACCGTTGACCTGACTAGTAGTCCAGCGCGCGAGGAACGAAACTTGATGTCGAGCGCCCCGCTCAGAGAGCCGACGTACTTCATCCTCACCGCGTTGGCCGGCGGTCCCGCCCACGGGTACCGCCTGTTGCAGTTGATCGAACAGCTGTCGGAGGGCCGGGTGCGGCTGCGCGCCGGCACGTTGTACGCGGCGCTCGACCGGCTCGAGCGCGACGGTTACATCACCCTCGACAGCACCGTGGTCGAGGGCGGCCCGCCCCGCCGTTCGCTCGTGCTCACCCCGTCCGGTCGCGATCTGCTGCAGGCCGAGGTCGACCGGCTCCAGGCCAACGCCGCGGTCGGCCGGGCCAGCCTGCGCCACGGGCTGACGACGTGAGCAACGGAGCAATCCTCCGGTGGACGGCCCTCAGGGTGCCGGGCGTCGACGATCGGCTGCGGCCCGACATGGTTGTCGCCGTCGACGCGATCGCGGCGCGTGGCAGCCGGATCGACCGGGCCGCCGAGGTCGCCAGCCTCGTCGGTTTCGCCCTGCGTTCGATGAGCCGGCGCGGTGCGTTCGACGATCGGCGCGAGCTCATCCGTCAAGGGTTGAGGGTCGGGGCCCTCGTGCTGGCGATCGTCAATGCGCTGCTCGCCGGGGCCTCGGCCGAGGGGGCCTCGTCCATCGCGGTGGGTGCCGGTGCCGTCCTGACCGCGTCGGCGATCGCCGGCGGGCTCGGCCTCGGCGCCGTGCTACTCGCCGGCGGCACGGTGCTGCTCCAGGCCGCGACGACCGGCCCGCCGAGCGTCTCGTCGCTGGTCGTGCTGGGTGCGGTCGCCGTCGGTCACCGCTTCGACGCCCGCCGCTGCCCGGTCGGCGGGGCCGTCTGCGCCGCGGCGGTCATCGGCGGCTGCATCGGCGCCGCCCTCCTGCCGGCGCCCACCGTCGCGGTGATCGTCACTCCGACGATCCTCACCGTGGCCATCGGCCTGCTGGCCATGGGCTGGTTCGATCCCCGCTATGCCGTGGCCGCCACCCTCGTCTGGTTCTGGCGGTTCATCGCCGTCGACATCGACGAGCTCGGCCGGGCGATGGTTGCGCTCGGCGACCGGGCCGAATTCCAGCTCCTCGTCGGCCGGTGGCTGGTCATGGGCGCCGGCGTCGTGTTCGGCTGGCGGGTGACCGAGGCCGCCATCAGGCGCTGCCTCACCGTCTTCGACTGACGCACCGGTTCAGGTGGCTGCGGCCAGCTCGGCCAGCTTCGTGGTGGTGTTCCAGTTGCGCATGGTGGTGTCGACGTTCAGCGACCGGTCCCACGGAAAGCGCGACCCCGCCACGCCGTTCGGCAGCCGCAGGTAGATGACCCGGTCGCCGACGGCGTACTCGTCGGGGGCGTACTCGTCCGGGTCGAGGGCATCGAGCGAGGCGGCCGAGGGCGGCGCCGAGAGGAACACGACGTGGAGCTGCTTCGGATCGGTCGTCTGGCCGGCGAACGGGTTGGCCGCGACGATCTTGCGGAGTTGCGCCGCCGAGCGCACCATGACCGTCACCCGCAGGCCGAGTTCCTTCTCGATCTCGCGCTCGATGCTCGTCTCGAGTTTTCCGGCCGGGCCGGTGCCGGTGAAGACCGCGTTGCCGCTCTGCAGGAGGGTCCTCACCTCGCCGTAGCCCAACCCTTCCAGGAGGGCGCGCAGGTCGGCCATGGCCACCCGGCGGGCCCGGCCGAGGTTGATGCCTCGCAGCAGCGCAACCCAGGTCGTCACCGGTCGCGTTCCACGAGATCCCAGCGGTTGCCATAGAGGTCCTCGAACACGACCACGCGTCCATAGTCCTCGACCCGGGGGCCGTCCACCAGCCGCACGCCGTGGCCGGTCAGCCGCTCGAGGTCGCCGGTGAGGTCGTCGGTGTCGATGAAGAACGCGACCCGGCCGCCGGTCTGGTCACCGATACGGGCGCGTTGGGCATCGGTCGCGGCCCGGGCCAGCAGCAGCCCGGCGTCGTCCCGGCGACTGCGAGGTGCGACCACGACCCAGCGCTTGTCGGCGGACAGTGGCGTGTCCTCGACCAGCTCAAACCCGAGCACGTCGACAAGAACCCGATTGCCTCGTTGTACTCGCGAACCACGACCGTCACCAGCGCGAGGCGATTCACGAAGCCAGCGGCTTGACGACCTCGAGCACCTCGAGCCCGCCGTCGTACACGTCCTGGTAGAAGACGGCGAAGAGCTTGAGCCGCACCTTGTGCTCGGGATCCTCGTTCGACACCACCTCGACGAGATCGGACTTCCACGAGTCGGTCGGGCCGATCGCTCCGGTGTCGATGGCCGTTCGGTAGTTGTCGACCATCGTCTCGATCGTGGCCCGCAGGTCGGAGTACAGCTCCTCGCGGATCTCGGTCAGCTGGTACTCGAGGTGCTCGAGGGCCGAGGCCCGGATCCGCGACAGGTCGACCTCGCCCTCGTGCACCGGGGGTTGGGGCGCGGCGCTCATGATCTGGTCGCGGATCTCGAGCCAACCCTTCTCGTAGCGGTCGTGGGCCGGGTCGTTCGGGTCGATCTTGATCGGGGCGTCCGGGTACACCTCCCAGTACACGCGGTTGACGTACTCGGCCAGGATCACGTCGCGGATGCCGATCCACTCCTCGCGCAGGGCCTCATGTTCCGGTGCGTCCTTGCTGAACTTGGCGGGCGCGTCGGGGCGCTCGTGACGGAACCAGTCGTCGACCTCGGCGTACAACTGCTCGCGCGTCGGGTAGTCCATCGGTCCAGTACACCATGCGTTGCCTGCGGGAGCGCCGACCCGCCGCCGGAAGGGAGTTCCCGCCGGCGGGGCGACGCACCGGTCACGATCGGTCGACCGAGTTCATCCGGCGGCTGGCGGCAGCAGGGTTCCCTGGTCGGCGATCGCGAGCCACCGTCCGCGTTCGCGGACGTAGGTCACGGAGGTGAGGGCGTGCTGGGTGAAGCCCTGCGACGGGATGGCGTAGGTCGTGTCGTAGAGGATGTAGCCCGTCTGGCAGGCCCGGTCGACGAATCGGTGGAGCTCGGTCCACGTCCAGGTGGCGTTGCGGTTGGCGAAGTGCGGCGCCAGGGCGGCCATGATGGCGTCGATCCCGGTGCGCGTCGCCCCGCTGGCGAAGATGGTGATCGCGTCGGGGTGGTGGACCTCGCGGAACGCCTCGGCGTCGAAGTTGGCGAACGACTCCATGTCCTGGCGCTGGGTCGCGTCGAACTGCCGGAGGCAGCGGCTCTGCTGCGGCGCCGCCTTGCTCGCCGGTGTCGCCGCCGCGGGCATGGCCACCGACGCCGCCAGCAGCACTCCTGCGAGCGCCAGCAGGCGCCGCGTCGGTCGGGCGCGCGTCTTCATGGTGACGGATCCTCCCCATTGAACGAGCCGGGTCGGGTCGAGCGTACGGACCCCGAAGGACCAGTGCGAGAGCCAATATCGACAAAGATGACCAGGCCAATCTCCGCGGCCTACCCTGCCCGGCGTGGACCTGCACGTCAGCCTCGTCGGGCGTCGCGACCTGACCGGTGAGATCTACCGCCAGCTCCGGCGCGGCATCCTGGACGGCCGGCTCCGACCGGGCGAGAAGCTGCCCCCGAGCCGTGAGCTCGCCCAACGGTTGAGCGTCGCCCGCACCACCGTCACCGTGGCCTACGACCGCCTCACCGGTGAGGGGTTCGTGACCTCGAAGGTCGGCGCGGGCACGTTCGTGAGCGACTGGACGACTTCGACCGGTCACGCAACCCGCCGGACCCGGCGGGCCGACAGCTCTTTGCGACCGAGGCCGATCTGGGACGCCATACCGGTGCCGTCCGTCTTCGATCGGCCGGCCGATTTCGAGTTCCGGACGGGCGTGCCCGACGCTCGGCTGTTCCCGTACGAGACGTGGCGCCGGCTGGTCGCGCATGAGCTGCGAGGCCACGCCGTCGGGGCCGGCTTGTACGCCGACCCGGCCGGGCATGCCGGGCTGCGCGGGGCCATCGTCCGTCACCTCGGGCGGTCGCGGGCGGTGCTGGCCACGGCCGACGACGTGACCGTCACCAACGGCACCCAGCAGGCGGTCGACATCATCGGCCGGGTCCTGCTGAGCCCCGGTGACCGCGTCGCGATCGAGGATCCCGGCTACCCGCCGCCCCGCCACCTGTTCGAGTCGCTCGGCGCACGCGTGGCCGGCGTGCCCGTCGACGACGAGGGGCTGGTGGTCGAGGCCATCCCTCGGGGCACCCGCCTGGTGTACGTCACGCCGTCGCACCAGTTTCCGCTCGGGCTGTCGATGTCGTTGGCCCGGCGCATGGCCCTGCTCGCCTGGGTCGAGCGGCACAACGCCGCCGTCGTCGAGGACGACTACGACAGCGAGTTCCGGTTCGGCGGTCGCCCCATCGAGCCGTTGCAGACCCTCGACACCGGTGGACGGGTGATCTATGTCGGCTCCTTCTCGAAGACCACGCTGGCGACCCTCCGGCTCGGCTTTCTTGTGACACCACCGGCGCTGCGCCGAGCCGTGCGCGTGGCCAAGTACGTCACCGACTGGCACACGACGCTTCCGATCCAGGGCGCCATGGCCCGGTTCATCGACCAGGGCTGGCTCGCCCGCCACACCCGGAAGATGCGCAGCACCTACCAGCGTCGGCACCAGCAGGTCGTGGCCACCATCACCGAGCGGTTCGCCGACCGGCTCGAGGTCGTGCCGTCGACGGCCGGGCTCCACGTGTGCGCCCTGGCCCCGAGCCTGCCGGTCGGGACCATCGCGGCATGCGTTCGGCGGGCGTCGGCCGCCGGTGTCGAAGCGCTGCCGTTGTCGATGTTCGCGGTCGACGAGCCGCCCAGGGCCGGTCTTGTCCTTGGCTACGGAGCGATTCCAACGGAGCGGATCGAGGAGGGGCTGTTCCGGTTGCGGGCCGCGTTCGACGAGGTCATGGCCGACGCCCCGTCGTAGACGGGAGAATGGCCTGGATGTCGGGCGGCGTCTCCTGGTGGCGGCGGGTTCGACTCGATCCTCCCACCGACCTCATCGGTCGCCGCCTTGAAGGATCGGGGGCGCGGGCGCCGCCGGCTCGTCAGGTCGGCCTGCTGCATCAGTCGCTACTCGTCGCCCACGCTGCTGCCCAGATCGCGGGCCAGCCGCAGCGGGTGCTGTGGTTGCCCGACGGCACCATGGCGGGCTGGTTGATCACCGCGGCGACAACGCGCGTGTTCTCGATCCCGTTGGCGCGGTGGTGCTCACGATCTCGAACCGGTCGGGCCTGGCGCCCCTCATGGGACTGGGTGCGTCGGCGCATGCCGTCGTCGAGCCCGGGGGCCGGGAGGTCGGCATCATCCGCGAACGGGGAGGAAACGGATGCTGGTGCTGGCCGGAGCACCCTCGCCGTCAGCCTTGATGCCTCGAGGTTCAACGCTCTCGACGTCCTCGGATCGGTGTGAGGTCACCACCCCTGATGGTCAGCGGTTGGCGGCGATCACGCGCCACGCTTGGGGCCGAGGCGGCTGGTTCTCCGACCGCACCTACACCATCTGGATCGGCGAGGTCGATCCGCCGGCGCTTCGCATCCTTGTCCTCGCCGACTAGGTCACCGCGTTCGATCCGCGGCTTCGACCCCGAGGCGGCGGCGGTGGCGGTGGCTGACCACGGCGGATGTACGGTCCTCGGCGTGACCGAGGAGCTCGACCACCTCGCGGCCAACATCGCCTCATGGTCCGACCGCGACAGCGAGGTCGAGCTGGCCGGGCAGCGGTGGGGCGCCGAGGAGCCGATGTGGGGGATCTTCGACGTACCAGAATCCGACGTCGGTCTGCTTCCGTCCGATGTGGCCGGTCTCGACGTCGTCGAGCTCGGCTGCGGCACGGGGTACGTGTCGGCCTGGCTGGCTCGGCGCGGAGCCCGACCCGTCGGTGTCGACCCGACACCCAGCCAGCTCGCCATCGCCCGCTCGAAGCAACGGGAGCACGGTCTCCCGTTTCCACTGGTGCTGGCCGCGGGCGAGCGGGTGCCGCTGAGGGACGCAAGCTTCGATCTCGTCATCAGCGAGTACGGCGCCGCCATCTGGGCCGACCCGTACCTCTGGATCCCGGAGGCGGCCCGCCTGCTCCGTCCCGGCGGCGAGCTCGTCTTCCTCGGCAACAGCTCGCTCCTCATGCTCTGCGTGTCCGACCACGAGGATGTTCCCGCCGAGAACGTTCTGGTCCGCGACCATTTCGGAATGCGCCGCTTCGAGTGGCCGGACGATCCCAGCATCGAGTTCCATCTCGGCCACGGTGACTGGATCGGCCTGCTCCGCCGCGACGGCTTCGACGTCGAGGAACTGCTCGAGCTGCGCCCGCCGCCCGGGTCCAGCACCAACTACGGGTTTGTCACGGCCGAGTGGGCTCGGCGCTGGCCCGCCGAAGAGGTGTGGAAGGCCAGGAGGACCCGATGAGCCAGTTCACCTTCGACGAGGCCATGGGCGAGCGACTCGAGGTGCTCTACCGCACCGGCGACATGTTGCGCAGAAGGGGGCTCGTTCGCGAGGCGCTGGCCGCCCACTCGGGCGAGCGCATCCTCGACGTGGGGTGCGGCCCGGGCTTCTACGCCGCCGAGCTGCTCGAACAGGTCGGGCCCGACGGCCGCGTCGTCGGCGTCGACCAGAGCGAGCAGATGCTGGCGCTGGCCGAGCGGCGGTGCGCCGGGAACGGCACCGTCGCCTTCCGTACGGGCGAAGCAACCGCGCTGCCCGTCGACGACGAGACCTTCGACGCGGCCCTCTCGGTGCAGGTGCTCGAGTACGTCCCCGACGCCACCGCCGCCCTCGCCGAGATGCACCGCGCGCTCCGGGCCGGTGGTCGCATCCTGGTGTGGGACGTCGACTGGGCGACGGTCTCGTGGTACTCGACCGACCCGGCTCGCATGGCCCGCGTGCTTCAGGCCTGGGACGAGCACCTGGCCCACCCATCGCTGCCGAGCACCCTGGCGGCGCGGCTGCACTCGGCCGGATTCGCCGATATCGACGTCGCCGGTCATGTCTTCCCGGCCACCGCGCTGGAACCGGATGCCTATGGCGGCGCCATCACCGCGCTCATCACCGACTTCGTGCCCGGCCGGGGCGGCGTGACGGCCGAGGAGACCGCGGCCTGGATGGCCGAGCAGCACGAGCTGTCGGAGCGGGGCGAGTTCTTCTTCGCGTGCGTGCAGTTCTGCTTCACCGCGAGCAAGCCGGGGTGACCGCGGCCGACACCCGTTTTTGCCCTTTAAGGGCGGTGGAGGGTCGTAGGCGGACCTGAGCGCGCGCAAACGCGGCTGTGCGGACCCTCCTCAGGCCAGGACAATCCGGAGAGCTTGGCCGGTGTACGGGCCAGACACCTCACCTTGTGCCCGGCGGCCAGCAGCTCCTACCGCTTCCCGTGACGGCTGTTGGGCCAAAACGCCGGCGGTCAGGGCACGTAGGTCGCGCCCGAGGCCCCGATGAGGGCAGACGCGAGGGAGCCGAGAGGAAGCGAGCCCCAGTAGCTGAGCTCGAGCCCGACGTTGCCCAGGAACAACATGAGCAGCCACGTCGCCGGGAACGTGGCGACCAGGAACACGACGGCGCCGCCCAGGATGGCCCGGATCATCTGTCACCTCCAGATAGGTGTCCGATTCCTACCGAACCGGCGCCGGGCCGTGGCGGATGGGGGCGTCGGAGCGTCCGCGCGCGGCCGGACGCGGCGAGCGATGATTGCGCCGTGAACGACCGCGGGCAGGGGGAGTCGCACGGCGCCGGCCCGCTCGGACGGTTGGTGAGCCGGGTGGCCGGCGGCGTGGTCAACCCCGTCGTCGGCGCGCTCGATGTCGACGACATCGCCGAACGGCTCGACCTCAACGCGGTGATCGAGCGGGTCGACGTCAACGCCGTGCTCGATCGGATCGAGGTCGACCGGCTGCTCGACCGCGTCGACGTCGATCGCCTGCTCGACCGGGTCGGGGTCGACCGCCTGCTGGAGCGGGTCGACGCCAACCGTCTGATCGAGCGGGTCGACCCCAACGTCCTCATCGACAAGGTCGACCCCGACGCTCTGTTGGCGCGCATCGACTTCCTGCGGGTCATCGAGCGCGTCGACATCAACCGGGTCATCGACCTGGTCGACGTCAACCGGGTCATCGACCGGGTCGACGTCAACGCCGTCGTCGATCGGGTCGACGTCGACGCTCTCGTCGAGCAGACCGAGCTGGGGGCGATCATCGCCCGCTCGACGAGCGGGGCGCTCAGCGCGTTCATCGACGTGGTGCGGAGCCAGGGCGTCGGCCTCGACGGCTTCATCGCCCGCTGGGTGCGCCGGGTCCTGCCCCGCCGAACCGAGGGCTGGCCCGAGGGACCACCGTTGCTGGTGCCGCCCGAGCCGGCCGCCGAGGCGCCGCCCGGGCAGGTGTCGGAGCCGGCCGCGTGACCGCCCAGCTCGTCGAGCCCGAACGGGATGTCAGCCAGCAGGGCCACTATGCCGGGGCGGTGAGTCGGCTGTTCTCGTTCCTGCTCGACGCCCTGTTCGCCTCCATCGGGTTCTGGCTCCTGTCGTGGCTCTTCACGCTGGCGATCAACACCGTCACCGGCGAGCAGTTCGACCCGACCGACCACGGCGTGATCACGGCGGGCGCGTTCGTCGTCTGGGCGCTCGTGTACGCCGCCTACCCGTTGGCGGTGGGCGGGAGGACGCTGGGTATGGCGATCGTCGGGCTGGCCGCGGTCCAGGCCGACGGCGCCCCGATCCGTCCCCGCCAGGCCGCGGTCCGGGTCCTGGTGTTTCCGTTGAGCTTCCTGCTGTTCGGCCTGGGCTTCATCGGCATCCTGATCCAGCGTGAGCACCGTGCCCTCCACGACCTCATCGCGGGTACGGCGGTCGTCTACGCGTGGAACGCCCGGGCGGCGCGGCTGCGATTCCTGGCCCAGCGCAACTACTGACCGGCGGCCAGCACGCGCCTGCGGTAGGTGTCGGCTTCGCCGTCGGCGGTGAGCGCGAGGCGGATGCCGGCATGGACCAGCCACCACCCGGCGCGGGCCCGGATCGGCCGGACGTGGCTGGCTCGGGCTCGTCGCGCCACCCGCTGACGATCGGCCGCGCGGCTGAGCTCGTGTTGGTGGTCTCGGGCAAGCGCCTCGGCGATGGCGGGGTTGATCATGTGGTCACCATACGGCAGGATGCGGACAATATCGGTCCGCAATCCGGCAACAAATTACATCGATGGAATCTCCGGCCCAACGGCTCCTCGCCCTGCTCTCGCTGCTCCAGACCCGGCCGCACTGGAACGCCTTCGAGCTGGGCGAGCGGCTCGACGTCACCCAGCGAACGGTGCGGCGCGACGTGGCCCGGCTGCGCGACCTGGGCTACCCGGTGCTGGCCGAGCCCGGGCCCAACGGCGGCTACGAGCTCGGCGCCGGCGGGTCGCTGCCGCCTCTCCTGCTCACCGACGACGAAGCGGTCGCCGTCGCCCTCGGGTTGCGGGCGGCGGCGTCGGGTGGGGTGGCCGGGTTCGAGGACGTCGCGATCGCCGCCCTGGCCAAGTTGGAGCAGGTGCTCCCCGTTCGGTTGCGCGAGGAGGTGATGGCGATCACGACCGCCACGGTGCTGGCGCGGCCCTACGGCGGCCCCCTGGTCAACCCGGAGGCGCTCCTGCTGCTGGCCCAGGCGTGCCGGAGCCTCGAGCGGGTGTCGTTCCGGTACCGCGACGGCGAGGGCATCGAGTCCGATCGGCGGGTCGAGCCCTACCGCCTGGTGACCGTCAGCCGGCGCTGGTACCTCGTCGGCCGTGATCTCGACCGCGACGACTGGCGGACGTTCAGGGTCGACCGCATGAGCCGGTCGTCGCGCACCGGGCACCGTTTCGTCCGCACCAGCGAGCCGGACGCGGCCCAGATGGTGGCCGACGGGATCGCGGTGCACGCCCACCCGGTGAAGGCCGAGGTCGACCTCAAGGTTGGGCTCGACCGCGCGGCCGAGGTCATTCCCTCGACGGTCGGCCGGCTCGATGCCATCGACGACACCACGACGCGAGTGCAGGTCGGGGCGAACGATGTCGAGTGGATCGCCCGCTACCTGGCCGCCCTTCCGTTCGACTTCGAGGTGCGTTCTCCACCGGAGCTCACCACCGCGCTGCGGGCTCTGGGCCGGCGTCTCAGCCGGCAGGCGGCCCCGGCCGAGACTGTGGCCGGAGCCGCGAGGCGGTGAGCAGGAGAGCCATCGATGTCGACGAGCGTCGGGCCCGACTGGGTCGGCGTCACCTGCTGGCGCCGTCGACCAGGGTTGACGATCCGGCCGGAGTCGCCCGGGCGATGTTCGCCCTGCACGCCACCGACCCGGCCACCGTGTTCCTCGAGCACTGGGCCCGCATGGAGGAGGGGGCGGCGTCGGTCGGCGTCATCGAGAAGGCGCTGTACGAGGAGCGCACGATCGTCCGGATGCTGGCCATGCGGCGCACGATGTTCGTCGTCCCGGTCGAGCTGGTGTCGCTGGTGCACGCGGCCGCCAGCCGGGCCGTGGCCGCACGCGAGCGCAGGCGGTTGGTACAGATGCTCGAGCGGGCCGCGATCACCGACGACGGGGCCGCCTGGCTGGCCCCGGTCGAGGAGGCGACGCTGCGCGTGCTCACCGACCGAGGCGAGGCGCTGGCCGGGGAGCTGTCCGACGAGGTGCCGGAGCTCGGCGTCCAGATCGCGGTGAACCAGGACAAGAAGTATGCGGCCGCGATAGGCGTGTCGACCCGTGTGCTCTTCCTCCTGGCGGCCGATGGTCACATCGCCCGGGGACGGCCTCGCCGCTCGTGGATCAGCACCCAGCACCGGTGGGCTCCGATCGCCGCGTGGCTGCCCGAAGGCCTCGACGACCGGCCGACGGCGGACGCCCAGGTCGAGCTGGTGCGGCGGTGGTTGCGGGTGTTCGGGCCGGCCACGCTGAACGACATCAAGTGGTGGACGGGCTGGACGATGGGGGAGACAAGGCGGGCGGTGGCCGGTCTCGACACGGTCGAGGTCGAGGTCGAGGTCGACGTGGCCGGGAGCGGCGGTGGCCGTTCGGCCGGGCTGGTGCTGGCCGACGACGTCGAACCGGTCGACCGGCGCGAGCCGTGGGTGGCGCTGCTGCCTGCGCTCGACGCCACGCCCATGGGCTGGGCCGAGCGGGACTGGTATCTCGGCCAGCACCGTGAGCCGCTGTTCGACCGGTCGGGCAACATCGGGCCCACCATCTGGGCCGACGGCCGCATCGTCGGCGGGTGGGGCCAGCGCAGGTCCGACGGAGACATCGCCCTGCGGCTGCTGGACGACGTCGGGGCGGAGGCCACCGCCGCGGTCGAGGTCGAGGCCCACCGGCTCGGGGCATGGCTGGCCGGCGTCAGATTCACGCCGAGGTTCCCGACGCCTCTCCAGCGAGAGCTCGCCGACGGCTGAAACGACCGTTCTGTGTCGACTTGCGCCGGCTGAGCCGGCCCCACTCACCACTGTGTCGTTTGGGGCCGGCTCTGCGAGCGTAACTCCTCACAGAATGGTGGGTCAGCGGGGCGGGCGGCCGGCGTCCGGCCGGGTCCAGTCGCACACACCGTCGGGGAAGACCTGTTCCAGACGAGCCCGCTCGGCCGCCGTCGGCACCCACGGTCCGTAGACGCCCCGAGCGATCGCCCGCGACACCGACTGCAGCTCGCACTTGAACACGCCGCCCCGGAGGGGCGCGCCCGCCTCCCGCCGCGACGACGAGTAGATCGGGAAGCGCTCGGTGCACGCCCCGGCCGGCGTGGCCTCGTCGAGCACGCCAGCCCAGACACCGTCACCCGCCGCGATCAGGTTGCCGCCGGTGTCGAAGCAGGAGTCGACGGCGGCCGCCGGCCGGTTGTCGGCCACGCGCCGGCTCGGGTTGGCCGCGATGTTGGCCATCCACTCGTCGATCACCGCGAAGGCCATCGGCGTCTGGTCGAACGCCACCGCCGGCCGGGCGTCGGTGAACCAGATCACCTGGTTCGACGCCTCGCCGTCGGCGTTGAGCATGCGCTCCCGAGTGGCGAACGACTGGTGGCTGTGGTGCATGTCGAGGTCGTCCTCGAGGTAGTGGCGCCAGTCGATCACCGGGATGTCGATATCCCCTTGGAAGACCATGCCCGACGTGTAGGCGGCATCGATCGCCACCGGGTCGGCCTCGGTGCGGGGCGCCGGTGTCACCCCGCCGTCGGGGCTGGTGGTCATGTTGCGCGAGCTCCACGGGTCAAAGTTCTCCGGGGTCGGCGCACCCTCGAACGGGAAGCCTTCGGGCACCATGTCGGCCGACGCGGCCCAGCCGCCGACCTCGGCATTCAGGTCGAGGAACTCGGCCGGCGTGACCACCCCGGCCCGCAGCGCCTCCAGTCCGTACTGCACCCCGACGTTGTCCCACGGCCGTCGGGCGAAGCCGGTGTCGTCTGTGCCGTAGATGTTGACGAGGTCGGCCCAATGGGTCCACTCCACACCCTCGGTGCCCTGGGCCAGCTTGTCGATGTCGTCGACATCGGTGAAGGTCGGGTTGAGCGTCAGGGGGGTGAGCCCGAGCCAGCCCGGCCGGCACTCGGTCAGGGCCGGAGCGGGCGAGGCCGGGTCACGGTCCATGACCTGGTAGCCGAACGCCTGGTACAGGGCGTACAGCCCGTTCCACTGGGCCACCTCGCCCGCGCTCAGGTTCCTCGGGAAGTTGCTCGCGTTGAGGCCGATGATCGCCTGGCGCACCTCAGGGTCGCGCCATCTCGGGTTGGTGCGGTCGGTGGCGTCGAAGTAGTGCTCGAGCAGCTCACAGTCGCCGACGTGGATGGTCTGGGTGACCATGTCGGAGTAGGAGTACTGCGGGATGGCCGCGTCGATCAGGCCCGGGTGGTTCTGGGCGTAGACGTACTGCTGGATGGCACCGCCGGAGCCGCCGACGGCGACCGTGTAGCGGGGCAGGCCGTGGGTCTCGACGAAGTGCTCCTTGAGCATGAGCGCCGTCTCCCCGCCGAGCCGGAGGTTGTAGTGGGTGCTGGTGCGGGTGCCGCTGGACCACAGCACCGAATAGCCGCCGCCCAGGAGCGCCGCGGGAATCATGGCGTCGGTGCTCGTGGTCCCCTGGAAGTGGCCGATGGCGACGCCGCCCTGGAAGCTGAAGACGAGCCTTCCGTTCCACAGCGACTCGTCCGGGTTCTGCGGCTCGGGTGCGGCCGCCGGGGCGAGCATGGCGACGCTGTAGATGAACCGGTTGATCGTTCCCCGCTCCCAGCGCACGATGAACGGCACGGTCAGGCCGTCGAGCGTGGTCGTGGTGGCGATGTCGGGCGGCAGCGGTCCGGCCGGGTCGTCCAGCCACCGGAACTGCCCGCCGGTCGTGCGGTACACGTGGTCGACCCTGGTGGGCGCCGCGCAGTTGGCGCTCCAGCCGACGATCGTGGCGTCCTCGGTCGGATAGCCCCGGCCGTCCTGCGGGTAGCCGCCCTGGGCGTCTTCGGCCGCCACCGGGATGCCGATCGAGTCCTGGTTGTCGACCAGCGGCTGACCGAGGAGCGTGCGACCGTCGAAGCGGCCCCGGGCCGTGGTGCACACGAACGGCTGCTGCTGCGGGCCGGAGAACACCGGGCCGCTCACGGGATGGTTGACCAGGGTCACGGCCGCGGCGGGGACGCCGCTGCCGGCCGCGGTCACCGTGAGCACGTTGGCGCCGAGGTCGAGCCCGGTGACGAGGCCGACGAGGCTCCGCCGCTCGTCGCCGGGAGCGAACCCGGAGGTGACGTCGACGCCATCGACGTCGACCTCGACCTCGTCGACGTCGACCTGGCGCGGCACCCGGATCTGCACCTGGGCGTCGCCGTCGGTCACGTGATCGGGCCGGCTCGACAGGACCGTGATCGAGATGCGGGGCCGGTCGGTTTGTCCCGGTGCGGCCCCGGCGGGTGTCGCCAGCGAACCGAGAATGGCGGCGAGCGCGAGCAGTACCCTCGAACGACGCATGATCTCCCCCTCTGCGTGCGGCTCGCCGGAAGCTACCAGCGGATCAACGCCTACGCCCGGTGGG
The DNA here is from genome assembly GCA_050744245.1 of Acidimicrobiales bacterium. Lineage (GTDB taxonomy): Bacteria > Actinomycetota > Acidimicrobiia > Acidimicrobiales > JBOGGX01 > JBOGGX01. The sequence goes on along the minus strand of JBOGGX010000226.1, from coordinate 7,353 downwards.
GTTGCAGGCCCGAGCCGCTCGGACGTCTCGTTGCACAGCCGATCGGGATCGCCACCGTTCGGGAGCTCGTCGGCGGACGGACATCGGGGTCGGGGCCCACCGGCTCGGTGCCTGGCTGGGCGGCGTCAGATTCCCGCCGAGGTTCCCGATTGAGGGCGAGGCACGTCCCCACCAGCACCGCGAGGTCGTGCACATCGTCGCCGGCTCCTCGCACCTGGTCGATCGGGCCGAGCGCGAAATCGCCCAGGAAGGCGTCGCCGGACCACGAGCTGCGCGCGGAACGTCTCCCTTAGCGGGTGGTCATCGACGAGCGACTCGATGCCGGGGATCACCTCGGCGGCTCGGCCACAGGCCAGCTCCGCCTCGACGAGACGTTCGTGGGCGACAAGTCGATGCTCCTCGAGCCGCTGGGCTTCCGGTCGGGCCCAGTCCTCGTCCGCGAACTCGGCGTACGCGGCCCCTCGCCACTGCTGGAGCGCTTCGCGCGCGCTCGCCGACGCCCCGACGGCATCGCCCCGCCCAGCTGCGCGCCCGCGTCGGCGAGCAGGCGCTCGAACCGGGCGACATCGAATCCCTCGCCGCGCAGCTGCAACACATACCCCGGCGCCTGGGTCACCACCCTCGGAGACGCAGCCGCCCCGTCCACCGCCTTCCGCACGCGCGCCACATAGCTCCGCAGCGTCGTGGCCGCGGCCGGAGTCGGCTCCCCCGGGCGAACACCGCTTCGGCGAGCCGGTCCACCGACACCACGGTGTTGCGGTGGATGAGCAGCATGGCGACGAGCCTCCGCTGCCGCGGCCCGCCGATGCCCAGCTCATCCCCGTCTTCGGTGATGGTGAGCCGCCCAGTGCGTGGAACTCGATCATCCGCACCCGCCCGGTCGCGTTGGTCGTGGCGCCACTCTTGCACGACCGCTGTGGCAATCCTGTGGCAACCGCCCGCGGCGCCGGCTCACGGCTGCTCGACCCGAGTTTGGTTCAGAACCGGATGGAGGAGAACTCCGGCAGCCAGGCCTCCGAGCGGCTGCGGGCCTCGGCCCAGCGGTCCCGATCGAGCCGTCGTGCCGGGTCGACGACCCGGTCGGGCCGCCAGGTCGCAGCCACCTCGTCCTCGTCCGCCCATATGCCGACGGCCAGGCCGGCGGCGAAGCCGGCGCCGAGCGTGGTCGCCTCGACCACCGGCGACACCTCGATCGGGCGCCGGGTCGCGTTGGCCAGGGCCTGGACGAACGTCGGGTTGGCGGACATGCCGCCGTCGACCCTGAGCGATGCGAGCGCCAGCCCGCCGTCGGCCTCGGCCGCCTCGACCAGGTCGGCGCCCCGGTGGGCGACGCCCTCCAGCACGGCCCGCACCACCTGGGCCCGGCCGGTGCCCCGGGTCACGCCGAGAAGAGTGCCCCGGGCGCCGTAGTCCCACACGGGTGTGCCGAGCCCCAGGAGCGCAGGGACGAAGACGACCCCTTCGGCGGTGTCGCATTCGGCCGCAACGTCGTGCGATTCGGCCGCCGAATCGACCAACCGCACGTCGTCGCGCAGCCACTCGACGTTGGTGCCGGCCGAGAGCATGACCGCCTCCAGCCCCCAGCAGATCGTCCCGTCACGCCGCCAGGCGACGATGGGGTAGGTCCCGGCCGGGCCGAGGTGGTCGAAGGCGGGCCGATCGGCGCCCACGTTGAGGTCGAGCATCCCGCCCGTCCCGAACGTGATCTTGGCCAGCCCGGGCCGGACGCCGCCCTGGCCGATCAGCGACGCCTGCTGGTCGCCGATGACCCCGGCGATCGGCGGGGCGCCGGGCAGTGCCGTGGCCTCGGCCATGACGCCGATCGAGTCGACGATGCCGGGCAGCACGCCCTCCGGTATTCGCAACCGGTCGAGCACGTCGGCGTCCCAACCGGAGGCGTCGCGGCGGCACAGGCCGGTGACGCCGGCGTTCGACGGGTCGGTCACATGGGCCGTGCCCCCGGAGAGGTTCCAGGCCAGCCAGGTGTCGACCGTGCCGAAGCACAGGTCGCGTCGGCCGGTGCGGTCGGGGTCGGCCAGGTCGAGGAGGAAGGCGAGCTTGGTGGCCGACTGGTTGGGGGCCAGCCGCAGCCCCTGGTCCTGGAGCATGAGGCACATCCCGGCGGTGCGGAGGTCCTGCCAACCGACCCCGGGCCCGACCGGCTCGCCGGTGGTGCGGTCCCACACGATGGTCGACGCCCGCTGGTTGGTGATGCCGACGGCGTCGACCGGCCCGCCGGCTGCCAGGGCCGCCTCCGCCACCTCGACCGCCGCGGCCGCCATCGCCGCCGGATCGAACTCGACAAACCCGGGCGCGGGTGAGGTCGGGAGCAGCTCGCGGTGGTGGACGTGGGCGATGCTGGCGTCGTCGCGGACGATGGCCGCCCGCAGCCCGCTGGTCCCGACGTCGACGACGAGGAGGCTCACACGGAGCCTGTCACTCGGCGGCCGGGCTCGTCGCCCTCCAGTTGGCCAGCCAGCCGCCGAGCAGGCCCATCGCCGCGGCCAGGCCCGCGTTGAACACCAGGGCGACGATGCTGACGTCGTCGCCGCGGGCCAGGTTGACGATCAGCCCGATGCCCTGGACGACCACGTAGGCCACGACCGCGGCCAGGATGCCGTGGGTGAGCGGCGCCTCCGGCCGTCTCGATCCGGCGACGAAGCCGCCCACGGCCAGGCCGGCCAGGACCACGAAGTAGAACAGCACGACGATGCCGGCCCCGTCGCCGTCGCCGTAGTCGGAGATGACCTGGCTGACGATGGCCAGGGGGACGGAGATGGCCATCGCCACCAGCGCCCCGAGCCCGATGGCCCGCCAGTCGAGTCGCATCGCGGAAACTCTAGGGCCAGCCCGGGTCGCCGAACGGGCCGGGCAGCCCGAGCTTGCCCGGGTTCAGGATCCCCGCCGGGTCGATCGCCGCCTTCACCGCGACCAGGACGTCGAACGCCGGGCCCAGCGCGTCGCGCACGAACCGGGCCCGGTTGAGCCCGATGCCGTGGTGGTGCGAGAGGGCGCCGCCGAGGGCCAGTACCGTCCGGGTGCCGGCGTCCCACACCGCCCGGTAGTAGGCGTCCCGCTGCTCGGACTCGACCTGGCCGGCGAAGGTGAAGTAGAGGCAGGCGCCGTCGAGGTAGCTGTGGGACTGGTGGGCCGACGCCACCAGCGTGCCGTTGACGGCGCGGAGGGCGGCCACCGTCGACTCGTAGATCGCCGGCAGGTCGCGCCACCGGCCGGCGACCTCAATGGTGTCGACCACCAGTCCGCCGCTGATCAACCGTTCCAGGGCGGACACCTCGTTGCGGTGGCCCAGCCACCGTTCCACGACGGCCGCGTCGAGCGGCTCCGCTCCGCGGGCCAGGCACTCGGCCTCGACGATCGCCACCGTGGCGTCGACCACCGTAGGGTTGCCCTCGTCCAGGACGATGACGGCGGCCCGGTCACCCGTGCCGTAGTTGCGGTCGGCCTCCACCGGGTCGTACAGCCGGAGGACGGCCGGTGTCGCCCCGCGGCGCAGCACCCGCCGGCAGGCGTCGAGGCCGGCGAGGAACGACCCGAAGGCCCACGCCGACCGCAGTTCGGTCTCGGGTGTGGGCCGAACCTTGAGCCGGGCGCCGCAGATGACACCCAGCGTGCCTTCCGAGCCGACGAAGAGCTGGGTCAGGTTGGGCCCGACCGCGGCCCGGGGCGGACCGCCGGTGCTCACTACGCGGCCGTCGGCCAGGGCCACGTCGAGCCCGACGACGATGTCCTCGATCTTCCCGTAGCGGGTCGAGTACTGGCCCGCGGACCGGCACGCCAGCCACCCGCCGACGGTCGACAGGTCGATGGACTGCGGCCAATGGCCGAGGGTCATCCCGTGGGCCCGCCGCAGCTCGGCCTCGAGCGGCGAGCCGAACGTGCCGGGAAGCACGTCGATAACCATCGAGGTGCCGTCGACGTCGACGATGCCGGACAGGGCGCACAGGTCGAGCACGACGCCGCCGAACACCGGGACCGACGCCCCGCACACGCCGCTGCGCCCGGCGGCCGCGGTCACGGGGACGGCCGCGGCCCGGCACACGTCAAGGACGGCGGCCACCTCGGCCGCGTCGGACGGCCGGGCCAGCACCGCGGCCAAGCCGGGGACCTGACCCTGCGTCGCCCACGTCATCGCCAGCGGCCACCAGTCGCGGCTGGCCTCGGCCAGCTCGACCGGGTCGGTGGACACCTCGGCGCACACACCGGCCAGCCGGGTGACGACGGACTCGGGTACGTCGACCCGTCGGGTCGGGAGCCTGCTCGTGGCCTCGCCCGCGCCGCCGGCGATGGCGATCGGCGGCACGGGGCGGCCGGGCGCGATCGTCAACGGAGCGCGACCAGCTCACGGGCGACCGAGGCGCGGTAGGCCTCGACCTGCCTGGACCGTTCGGCCTCGTCCCATCCGAGCTCTGGGCCGATGAGCGCGGCGACGGCGCCGGCCGCCGCGGTCGAGGCGTCCCCGGCCAGGATGCGGGCCCGGGTGCGCCGGCTCAGCACGTCGTCGAGTGTGGTCGCCATCTCGTAGCGCACGGCATACACCGCCTCGGCCTGCCGGTAGGGGAGACCGGGGACGAGGTGCCGGCCGAGGGCCGGTTGGTGGTCGACAATGGCGAGCAGCGTCCTGGCCTCGCCGCCGTAACGGTCGGCCAGGTGCCGGACCAGGTCGCCGCGTTCGCCATCACCGGCCGCGACCACCAGTTCGCGATGACCGTCGGCCCCGCGCAGGCGAAGCCGCCGGGTGCGACAGGCGCGGAGGCGGACGCGGCGGCCGGCGGCCCGCTCGTCGAGCAACCGGGCGACCTCGTCGACCGCATCCTCCGCCATGGTGCGGTACGTGGTGAGCTTGCCCCCGGTGACGCTGATCAGCCCGCTCGTCGCCCGATCGACCCGGTGGCGGCGGGACAGGTCGGCGGTGCGGGCGCTGGTGGCGTCGCGCACGAGCGGGCGCAACCCGGCCCAGGTCCCGAGCACGTCGGCCTCGGTGATCTCGGTGGTGACCGAACGGTTGACGGCGTCGAGCAGGTAGGCGACATCGTCCGGCGTGCAGACCGGGTCGTCGAGCGGGCCGTCGTAGTCGGTGTCGGTCGTGCCGACGTAGGTGGCCGACCCCCACGGGATGGCGAACACCGAGCGCCGGTCACCATGTACGGGCACGATCGCGGCGATGGTGTTCCTGATCTTGTCCCATGGCAGCGTGACATGGATGCCCTTGGCCGGCCGGCATAGGGGCGCCCCGGCCGCCGACGCGTCGAGCGCCAACACCTGGTCGGACCAGACACCGGCCGCGTTGACCACGCTGGTCGCCCTGACGTCGAGCTCGTCACCGGTCAGACCGTCGACTACCTTCGCCGCCCCGACCCGGCCCTCACCGTCGTGGTCGAGCCCGATCACCCGCAGCCGGTTGGCCACGGCCGCGCCGAAGTCGATGGCGGCCGTCCGGGCCAGGGCCAGCGTCAACCGAGCGTCGTCGGCCTGGGCGTCGTAGTAGAGGTACGCCCCCGCCATCCGATCGGCCGGCAGGGTCGGCATGTAGGCCAGGGCCTCCCCGGTCGACAGCCGCCGGTGCATCTTGCCGATGCGCACGCCCCCAGTGGCGTCGTACATCCACAGCGCGCTGCCCAGGCCCCGGGCCAACCTGCGGTTGAGGACGCCGTCCGTGGTGAACAGCGGAATGAGGAACGGGAGCGGCTTGACCAGATGGGGGGCGTTGTGCTGGAGGCGGGTCCGCTCGGCCAGGGCCTGGTAGACGAGCCGGACCTCGCCCGTCTGGAGGTAGCGCAGCCCGCCGTGGATCAGCTTCGACGACTTCGACGAGGTGCCCGAGGCGAAGTCGTCCCGCTCGACCAGGGCGGTGCGCAGCCCGCGGGACGCGGCATCGAGGGCGATGCCGGCGCCGGTGACGCCGCCGCCGATCACCAGAACGTCGAAGCGCTCGGCGGCCAACCGGGCCTTGGCCGCGGCCCGGTCGAAGGTCCAGCGGGGCGCCATCGGCGACCAAGTTAGCGACCGTCCAATTGCAGGTCAGCATCCGCTGGACACCGTCGGAGCGGCCCGGCCATACTGGCTCGTCGAGCCGGGGACCGCGTCGTCTCGGTTCGGGAGTCGTCTCGCGAGCCGCACCATGGAGTGAATTCCCGCCGATGAACCAATCCTGGCGTCAGCACGCCGCGTGCCGAGGGCTCGACCCCGAGGTGTTCTACCCGGTGACCGAGGATGAAGCGAGGGTGGCCAAGGCCGTGTGCGGCAGCTGTCCAGTGCGTCAACCCTGCCTCGAGCACGCCCTCTCGATCAGGGAGAAGGACGGCGTGTGGGGCGGGGCCACCGAGCGGGAGCGGCGGCGGCTGATCCGCCAGCGACGCCGCAGCGCCTGAGCACCGGGCGACGGGCGGGCGCAGCGATGGCGGACACCGCGCCGGCCGTCACCCTGGCCGATCTGGGCGGGTGGCCAGGCATCCTCGGACCGCTGACCTCGGGGCTCGACCTGGCCTCGGAGCAGACCGAGGCGGCGATGGCCGAGATCCTGGCCGGCAACGCCACCTCGGCCCAGATCGCCGGGTTCATCGTCGCCCTGCGCATGAAGGGCGAGACCGCCGGCGAGCTGCGGGGCCTGCTGACCGCCATGCGGGCCGCGGGCGAACGGGTGCCCGTCGATCCGGCCGGGTTGGTCGACGTCGTCGGCACCGGCGGCGACCGGAGCCACTCGATCAACGTCTCGAGCCTGGCCGCCCTGGTCGTGGCCGGGGCCGGCGTGCGGGTCTGCAAGCACGGCAACCGGGCCGCGTCGTCGGCCTGCGGGTCGGCCGATGTGCTCGACGCCCTGGGGGTGGCGATCGAGCTCGGCCCGGACGACGTCGCCCGCTGCGTCACCGAGGCCGGCATCGGGTTCTGCTTCGCCCCCAGGTTCCATCCGGCCATGCGCCACGTCGTCCCCACCCGCAGGGAGCTCGGGGTGCCGACGGTGTTCAACTCGCTGGGGCCGATGGCCAACCCGGCCGGGGTGCTGCGGCAGGTGATCGGCGTGGCCGACTGGGGCCTGGCCCGCAGGATGATCGAGGTGCTGGCGTCACTCGGTTCCGAGCACATCCTGGTCGTCCACGGCCACGACCAGCTCGACGAGCTCACCACCACGACGACGTCGTCGGTGCTCGAGCTGCACGCCGGCGAGGTTCGGGAGTACGAGGTCGATCCGACCGCGCTCGGCCTCACCCTCGCCGACCCGAGCGAGCTCCGGGGCTCGGATGCGATCGCCAACGCCGACGCCGGGCGGCGGGTGCTGGCGGGCGAGCTCGGGCCCCACCGCGACGTGGTCGTGCTCAACGCGGCGGCCGGCATGGT
>JBOGGX010000225.1:0-14250 GCA_050744245.1 Acidimicrobiales bacterium | reverse complement strand
CGCGGCGCTCGATCTCCTCGTAGAGGTCCTCGATCTCGGCCTCCGAGAGGCCGAGCACCTCGACGGCGGCGTCCACCTCGGAGTACTCGAGGCAGTCGGTCTCCTCGCCGCGATCGAGGCGGGCGGGGAGGCGCGGGCCCGGTTCATCCAATCCAACCTCCGGCTCGTCGTGTCGGTGGCCAAGCGCTACCAGTCGTCTGGCCTGTCGATGCTCGACCTCATCCAGGAGGGCAACCTCGGGCTGATGCGGGCGGTGGAGAAGTTCGACCATCGCAAGGGGTTCAAGTTCTCGACCTACGCCACGTGGTGGATCAGGCAGGCCATCACCAGAGCCATCGCCGACAAGAGCCGGACGATCCGGGTGCCGGCCCATATGGGCGAGACCCTCTCGGTCCTGTCACGTGTCTCGTCCCAGCTGCTCAAGACGCTGGGCCGGGAGCCCAGGGCGATCGAGCTGGCCGCGGCCAGCGGCATCACCATCGAGCGCGTCGAGGAGGCGATGCGGGCCGAGCCCGACCTCGTGTCACTCTCGGTGCCGGTGGGCGACGACGGCTCGGCCGAGCTCGAGGATCTGGTGGCCGACAGCAACGCCGAGGCGCCTTGGGAGGCGGCGGCGGCGGCGATGGAGCGATCGGCGCTGCACCAGGCCCTGGGCCGCCTCTCCGACCGTGAGCGGGCCGTGCTCACGCTGCGTTTCGGCCTGACCCTGCATCAGCCCATGACGCTCGACGAGGTCGGGCGCCGGTTCGACCTCACCAGGGAGCGCATCCGCCAGATCGAAGCCAAGGCGCTCTCGAAGCTCCGGCACCCGTGCGTGCCCGGCCGGCTCCGGTTGTTCGCCGGCACCGGCTGAGCGACCAACCTGGCTGCGCCACGGCACGAACCGTGCCGCCGAGCTACTCCTCGGCCGCGCGATCGACCGGATCGACCGGTCGGATGAGCGGCACCGACGGTGGTGACAGCGCAGCCCGGGCCAACGCTCTGAGCGCGCTGGCCGTCTCGTGCTGGAGCTCGGGCATGGCGTCGACGGGGAACCACCGCACCTCGACGATCTCGGGCGACGTGGGCCGGGCCGAGTCCGGATCGACGCCGACGGCCGTCCGGGCCCGGAAGATGACATCGACCCGGCGGGGCTTGGGATCGACCACCACCACCGGTTCCCCGATCAGGGTGACGTCGAGACCGATCTCCTCGCCGACCTCGCGGCGGGCGGCGACGTCGGGGGTCTCACCCCGGTTGAGGAGGCCGCCCGGCGTGCCCCAGCGCCGCCGGTAGCTGTGCCGCACCAACAGGAGCCGCCCGTCGGGCCGCTCGACGAGCACGGCCGCGCCGACGCTGAACGTCGGGTTGATGACGCGCACCGTCCACCGGCGGACCCGCCGCGGCAGCCGCCGGAAGACCTTGAGCAAGCCCCGATGGAGGCGAGGGGTGATCATGGGGAGGCCTCAGCGTAGGACGCTCAGGGCGGAGACCCGCCGATCCGGTAGGCCCACTCCTCATGCCACACGTGCGGGTACACCCCGCGCATGAAGTAGTCGCCGACCGAGCGGATGGGCCGACGGGCCCGATCGTGGTACAGCAGCCAGTACGGAAGAACGATCGCGACAAGGAACCCGAGCCCCACGAGGGGGAGGAAGAGGGGCCCGAACAGCCGGGCCTGGAACACGTGGACGTCCTCGTGTTGCTTGAGCCCGATGCCGCTCTCGGGGCCCACCCCGACCTTCACGTTTCCCACCGTGGTGGCGAAGTGACGGCGGATGACCTTCTGCTCCGGACCGGCCTTGGTCCACACCTGGACGATCCGCTTGCGGTTGGGGATGACGCCCCGGTTGAAGACGACGCTGGCCGATCGGCGGCTGTCCTCGACGTTGAGCTCGTTGCGGATGATCAGGTTGCCGAGGAGGAACACCGACCCGACCGCCGTGTTCACCAGGCTCCAGGTGTGGTCGACGACGAAGCGGCCGATGTTCCTCGGGGTGGCGTCATAGCTCCCCGCCCGGATCAGGGTGATCCCGTAGCCGAGCCCGGCCGCCAGCCCCACGACGCCCCCGATGAGCGCCCCAGGAACTCCGCCTACCAGAGCGCCGACCGACGCGCCGGTCAGCGTCAGCACCGCACACGACACCACGCCCGCGACCACGACCGCGAGTATCCACGCCAGCGCCACCCTCAGACGAGCGGTGAGACCTCCCCGCCCAGATCGTGGACCCCGCTCACGAGGTGCTCCCCACGGCCGCGGCCACGGGCGGTGTCGGGAACCCGTCGACCGCCTGCTCGAAGGCGTGGGCCAACCGCAGGCAGGTGGCGTCGTCGAAGTGCCGGCCGATGATCATGAGACCGGCCGGCAGCCCGTCCACCAGCCCGGCCGGCACCGACGTGGCCGGATGGCCGGTCACGTCGAACGGGGCCGTGTTGGCGATCATCTCCAACGCCCGGGCGATGTAGTCCTCCCGTGGGGCGTCATCGGGAACGATGGTCGTCGCGGTGAGCGGGAGTGTCGGCATCACTAGCACGTCGTGGTCGGCGAGGGCGTCGTCGTAGGCCCGGCGCAGCTCGAATGCGAGGTTCTGGGCCATGGCGTAGTGCCGGCCGTGGTAGGCGTCGATCGCGTACCGGCCGGCGAGCAGCACCAGCTTGACGGTCTCGGAGAACTGGGGGGCCCGCTCCCGCCACTGTCGGCCGTAGAACTCGATGAGCTCCGGGTCGTAGAGACCCTTGTAGTTCATGCCGTAGGCGTTGCCGTCGACCATCTGGGCCGTGGCCCCCTCGGTGGCGATGACGTTCCACACGTGCATCGCGTCGCGGTGCCAGGGCACCGACACCTCGTCGGCCACGCACCCGGCGCTCCGCAGTTGCTCGATCGCGGCCCGGACCGCGTCGTCGACGCCCGGTTGTGACACGCCGGGAATGGCGAAGCCCTCCTGGACGATGCCGATCCGAACGCCTTCGACCGCCTCCCCGAGAACTCCCACATAGTCGGCGGCTCGGATGTCGGGCGGCTGGCGGGGATCGAATCCGTCGGCCCCGGCGATCACGCCGAGCACGAGCGCGGAGTCGCCGACCGTGCGGGTGATCGGACCGAGATGGTCGAGCGTCAGCTCGATGGGAAACGCCCCGGTGTACGGGACCAGGCCGTGGGTCGGCTTGTGGCCGACCGTCCCGCTGTACGCGCTAGGGATCCGCACCGAGCCACCCTGGTCGCCGCCCAGGGCGAGGTCGACGGCGCCTGCGGCCACGAGCGCCGCGCTCCCACTCGAGGACCCGCCCGCGCTGCGGGTGGGATCCCACGGGTTGCGCACCGGCCCGGTCACCGACGTGTGGCTGGCACCGGAGAAGCACAGGTCCTCGCACACCGCCTTGCCCGTGATCGTGGCCCCCGCGGCCAGCAGCCGGGTCACCACCGTTGCGTCGCGAGTGGGGACGAAGCCGTCGACGGTGTGCGACCCGTTCATCATCGGCACCCCGGCCACCATCGTGTTGTCCTTGATGGCCACCGTCCGGCCCGCGAGCGGCCCATCGGTCGACTCCTTGATCTCGGTCCTCACGTACCACGCGCCGAGCGGGTTGTCGGCGTCGTCAGGCCTGGTCCACGAACGGTCGGTGCGTTGGGTCGGCGCGGTTCGCCCGTAGAGCTCCTCGACCGCGTTCCACGAGGCCAGCAGGCCGGTGGCGAAGGGAGCGAACGAGGCGACGTCAGTTGCACTCAACCCGAGCCCGTAGCTCTCGCCGACTGCGGCGACCTCGGACTCGTCGGGCGGACGGAGCGGCATGGCGGCCTCCAAGCGTTCGGCGGTGCGGCGCTCGGCGGACGGTATGACCGCGTCACGAGGGTGTCAATCAGGTGCCGGATGGCGCCGCCCGCGGCACGCTCACACCCGGAACGCAGCCCGAGCCGCCAGGGCCTCCTCGAAGAGCGCCGGGGTGGCCGCCGCCACCGGGGTTCGACAGATCAACAGGGCGCCCAGGTAGTCCCACGGTGCGTGGGCGCTCGGGCTGCAGTCGACGTAGGCGTCGACCGTGCCCGCGGCGACGGCGCACACGTCGAGCGCGGCCGCGCCCAGGGCCCGGAACTGGTACCAGCCGAGCCGGTGCGGCGGATAGCCGGAGATGGCCACGATGGCGCCCGCCATCGAGGCGCACGCCGACGGCCGTATCGGGTCGCCGTCGAGCGTGGCGCCCGCCCCCCTGACCGCCTCGAAGCGGGCGCCGCTGGCCAGGTTGAGCACGACCGCCGCGCTGGGTCCGTCGCGGTCGACCGCGCACAGGCTGGTGGCGAGCCAGGGAATGCCGCGCGACGCGTTGGTCGATCCGTCGACCGGGTCGAGCACGACCACGACCTCGCGGTCGACGCGTGGGCCCCCGACTCCTCGGACACCACGCCGACGCCGTCGCCCACCAGGATGTCGAGCGCAACCCGGTCGGCGGCCAGGTCGGTCACGTAGGTCGCCGAGCGCCCGACTACGAGGCCATAGTCGTCGAGGCCACGGAGCGCGGCGGCGATGGCGTCGGCCGTTCGCCGCAGCAGCTCGAGCACACGGTCGTCGCCCATCGCCGCCTCGACGGTACCTCCGGGCTCGGCGATGGTCCTGCGGACCGAGCCCCTACGCTGTCTCATCGATGGCGGTCATCGATGTCGCCGGCTTCGTCGCCGACCTCAAAGCCCACGCCGACGACCACGGATTCCACGTCCACGACGAGCGCCACTTCGTCGAGACCTACTCCCTCCGCCAGGCGTGGGAGGTCGACCTCCACCCCGAGGAGGCGTGCAACGGGCCGCTCGACCTCCACCTCTCCCTCGAGGTCGACCCGCGCCAACTGCTCAACTTCGAGGACGCGGTGATCTCGTTGCCCGATGGCGAGGAGCCGGCCGACACCTTCCACTTCCCTCTGGTGTTCACCTGGAGCCTGCCCCCGCTGCCGAAGGGCCCCGATCTGCTCGTCCTGGCCACCGACGTGGCTGGGATCGGCGGTACCGACCTGCCGCTGGAGGTGTCGGCGATCGACTCCTACCCATCGGTCACCGACGCCTCCGAGCGCAGCCTCAACGTCGTCGCGAGGGTCGAGGTGTCGTTGGCCAAGATCCTGCAGAACCAGGAGCAGCTGTGCGACGTGCTCGACCGGTGCCTGGCCGTCAGCCAGTACCTGGTCGAGCGGGCGCCGGTCTGGCTCGACGACGCCTGAGACGACTCACACCTTCGGCCCGGCGCCGCCCAGCGGGAGGACCACCAAGGCGTCGTCGTCGAGCCATCCGTCGGCCCGGGCCCGGTGCACACCGGCCGCCGGGACCGCGGCGGTCGGCTCGACGTACAGCCCCTGACGGGCCAGCCGGTTGGCGGCGGCGGAGATCTCGTCGTCGGTGACGGTGAGGACGGTGCCCCGGGTGAGGCGCACGGCGTCGACGATCTCGTCGCCGCGGGCCGGTTCGGCGATGGCGATGCCGTCGGCGATCGTTCCCTCGTTGACCACGGGCACGACCATCATCGAGTGGCTGTGGAACGCCCGGGCCACCGGCGCACACCCGGCCGCCTGGACGACGAGGAGCCGAGGGAGACGCTCGATCAGCCGGGCCCGGTGGAGCTCGGAGAAGCCGATGTAGGCGCCGAGGACCAGGGTGCCGTTGCCCGCCGGAAGCACGACGACGTCGGGGGCGCGGCCCAACTGCTCCCACAGCTCGAAGGCAAAGGTCTTCGTGCCCTCAAGGAAGAAGGGGTTGTAGACGTGGCTGGCGTAGAACGATCCGCTCGCCTCGACCTCGGCGATGGCGGCCCGGGCGACGTCGTCGCGGTCGCCGTCCACCAGGCGGATGGCGGCGCCCACCGCAGCCACTCCGGCCAGCTTGCCCGATGCCGTCGATCGGGCCACGAACACCTCGCAGGGCAGTCCGGCCCTGCTCGCGTAGGCGGCGATGGCGGCGCCGGCGTTCCCGCTCGAGTCGGCGACCAACCGCCCGGCCCCGAGCTCGAGCGCCTTGGCCACCAGGACCACCGCGCCCCGGTCCTTGAACGACAAGGTCGGCGAGGCGTACTCGACCTTGGCCGTGACCGCACGACCGTCGACGTCGACATCGACGAGCGGCGTCCACCCCTCCCCCATCGTCACCCGGGCCGGGGCGCTCGACTCCTGGGCGAACGGCAGGGCCTCGGCGTAGCGCCACATCGTCGTCGACCGGCGGGCGAGCTCGCCGACGGCGAACTGAACGTCGGCGTGCTCGAGCACGAACGTCCCACCGCACTCGCACCGCCACACCACCGCGTCCGGCTCGACGATGTCGCCGCACCTCGCGCAGACATAGCGGCGTTCGCAGGGGCGCACGGCCCCAAGTCTCGCGGTAAACCACTGGCCGCCGCGAGGGCCGTTGCCTAGTGTCGGCCGGCTTGCCCATGGACGGTCGCCCCACCTCCCGGCGGCTGCTGGCCGCCTACCTCTGGCCCGGTCGCGGCGCGGCCGGGCTGCTGGCCGCGGCCGTCCTGGCCATGACCGTCCTGCCCCTGCTGGCACCGCAGCTGACGAGGCTCGTGGTCGACGGTGCGATCGCCGGCAACCCCGTCAGCTCGCTCGTCGGGTTGGCCGTGCTCTACCTCGTGGTCGCGATCGGCGCCCAGGTGGCCAAGGTCATCACGGCCTGGCTCGCCAGCCGGCTGGCGTGGGACGGCACCAACCGGCTCCGCGAACGGCTGGCCGAGCACGCCCTCGGTCTCGACCTCGCCTTCCACGGCCGGCGCACGCCGGGCGAGATGATCGAGCGGGTCGACGGCGACGTCGTCGCCCTCGCCGAGTTCGTGGTCGCCTTCCTGCTCGACGTGTTGGCCAGCTTCCTGCTGCTGGTCGGCGTCCTGGTCCTCGTGTTCGTGGCCGACGCGCGCATCGGCGCGGTGCTGCTGGTGTACGCCGCGCTGATCGGCCTGCTGCTCGTCCGCGTGCAACGCCGGGCCGTCCCGGCGGCGACGGCGTTCCGCGAGTCGATGGCTCAGCTCTTCGGCAACCTGGAGGAGCGGCTGGCCGGCATGGAAGACATCAGGGCCAACGGCGCCGGCCAGCACGTGGTGAACCGCTTCTACGAGGCCAGCGCCGACGTCTACCGGGCCGACCTCAGGGCCGAGCGCATCGGGGGCGGCGCCTACGCCCTCACCAACGTGGCCTTCGCCGGCGCCACCGCGGTGGTGCTCGCCGCGGCCGTGCTCCTCACCCGGTCGGGCGCGCTGACGATCGGCACCGCGGTCCTGCTTTTCCAGTACACCCAGATGGTCCGCCAGCCGTTCGAACGGATCATCGACCAGCTCCAGCAGTACCAGAAGGCGCTGGCCGGGATGGCCAGGATCGGCGACCTCCTGGCCGAGCGACCGACGCTGCCCGAGCCGGTCGGCGGCGGTCGTCCGCTTCGCCCGGGCCCGCTCGCGGTCGAGTTCGAGGGGGTCGGGTTCGCCTACGCCGACGACGACGAGGTCGTCCTGGCCGACATCGACCTTGGGCTCCACGCCGGCTCCTCGCTCGGCCTGGTCGGGCGGACTGGGAGCGGCAAGACGACCATCGCCCGCCTGCTGCTCCGGCTGTACGACCCGACCGAGGGCGCCGTCCGCCTCGGCGGCGTCGATCTGCGGCAGGTGGAGCCGGCATCGCTGCGCCACCGGGTGGGGGTGGTCACCCAGGACGTGCAGCTGTTCTCGGCCAGCGTCCGCGACAACCTCACGCTGTTCCGCGTCGGATTCGACGACGCCCGGCTGGTCGACGTGCTCGGACGGCTCGGGCTCGGACCGTGGCTGGCCGCCCTGCCCGCCGGGCTCGACACCGAGCTGCGCCCGGGCGGCGCCGGGCTGTCGGCGGGCGAGGCGCAGCTGCTGGCCTTCGCCCGGGCCTTCCTGAGCGATCCCGGTCTCGACGTGCTCGACGAGGCGTCGAGCCGGCTCGACCCCGGAACCGAGGCCATGATCGAACAGGCCATCGACCGGCTGTTGCGCGGCCGCACCGCGGTGCTCATCGCCCACCGGTTGTCGTCGCTGTCCAAGGTCGACCTGGTCGCCGTGGTCGACGACGGCCGGATCGTCGAACAGGGTCCACGGGCCATGCTGGCCGCCGATCCCGACAGCCGCTTCGCCCACCTGCTCGCCGCGGCGGGGGTCTCGGTATGAGCCCGCCGAGCCGGCGCCCCGCCGGCGAGCCGTTCTCTGTCGACTTCCGCGCGCTATTCCCGCCCAACTCGACACGGACGTGGTTTTGGGTGGCTCTGGCGTGCGCAACTCGCCAGATTGCGGCGCACCGTGGGGGATCGGTGTGAGCGCGCCGACCGGGCCGAGCCCGTGGCGACTGGGCTGGAAGCTGGCCCGCTACCAGCCCCGCTACTACTTCGGCGGTGGGCTGGTGTGGGTCGCCTTTTTCACCGTCCCCATCGCCACCGGGCTCGTGCTGCAGCGGTTGTTCGACCTCCTGAGCGACGGGCTGCCCACCGGGGTGTCCGCCGCCCTGTGGCTCTGCGCCGCCCTGGTCGTGGTCGAAGGCACCCGGGGCGGGCTGCTGTGGTTGATGCTGAACATCTGGCCGTACTGGTGGAACGGCGTGGCCACCTTGCTGCGCGGCAACGTCCTGCGGTCGCTGCTCGGCGCGCCAGGACCGGCGTCGACCCGTCTGCCGGACTCGACCGGCGAGGCGGTCAGCCGGTTCCGCGACGACGTCGACGACCTGGTGATCATGGTCGACATCTGGATCGACCTGGCCGGCTCGACCGTGTTCACGGTCATCGCCTTCGTCATCATGTTCTCGATCGATCCCCTGGTGACCCTGGTGCTGGTGCTGCCGTTGACGGCCGCGATCGTCGCCACCAGGGCCCTGGGTGACGTGATCAAGCGGTGGCACAGCCAGGCTCGCCGGCTCGGCGCGGGCGTCACCGCCTTCATCGGTGACCTGTTCTCCGGGGTGCTGGCCGTGAAGACCGCCGGGGCCGAGCCGGCCGCCCTCGACCGGCTGCGCCGGCTCAACGACGAGCGCCGTGACGCCGCGGTACGCGACCGGCTCGCCCTTGACCTGCTCGACACGGTCACGGGCGCCACGGTCGACGTGAGCATCGGCCTCGTGCTCCTGCTTGCGGCCCCGGCCATGAGCCGGGGGGAGTTCTCCGTCGGCGACTTCGCCCTCTTCGTCACCTACGCCGGCTGGCTCACGATGTTTCCCCGTCTGATCGGACGCAGCCTCTACCGCATCCGCCAGGGCAGCGTCGCGGCGGAGCGGCTGGGCGCGCTGCTGGCCGACGGAGAGTCGCCGAGCGAGCTGGGCGAGCATCGACCGACCTTTCTGCGATCGGCACCGCCACCCGCGCCGGTCGTGGCGCGGAGCAACGGCGACCGGCTGGCGCGCCTCGAGATCACCGGGCTCGTGGCCCGCCATCCCGGTGCCGAGCGGGGCATCGAGCCGATCGACCTGGTGGTCACCCAGGGGTCGTTCACGGTGGTGACCGGCGCCGTCGGCTCGGGCAAGACCACCTTCATCCGGGCCGTTCTCGGGTTGCTGCCCCACCAGCAGGGCACGATCCGCTGGAACGGGCGACCGGTCGATGACCCGGGAACGTTCCTCGTCCCGCCCCGGGTGGCCTACGCCGGGCAGGTCCCGCGCCTGTTCTCCGCGCCACTGCGCGAGAACCTGCTGCTGGGCTGGCCGGACGACGGCGACGCCCTCGATCCGGCGGTCCACATGGCCGCGCTCGACCGCGACCTGGCGGCCATGCCGGACGGGCTCGACACGATCGTCGGACCTCGTGGTGTGCGGCTGTCCGGGGGACAGGTCCAGAGGGCCACCGCGGCCAGGGCCCTGGTGCGCCGGCCCGACCTGCTCGTGGTCGACGACCTCTCGTCCGCGCTCGATGTCGAGACCGAGGAGCTGCTGTGGGCCAGGCTGGCCGACGCCGCCGCGGACGGCACCGGCCCGGCAACCCTCCTGGTGGTGTCGCACCGGGCCGCCGCGCTGCGCCGGGCCGACCAGGTGATCGTGCTCGATCGAGGGCGGGTCGTGGGATCGGGCCCGCTCCCCGAGCTGCTCAACGAGTGCGCCGAGATGCGCCGGCTCTGGGCCGAGGAGCTCGTGGTCGAGGCCGAGGAGGAGCTGACCGCCTGAGGGCCGTTCGGGCCGCGCCGGGTGCCCTCGCGTCCACCCCGGGAACCCTGCTCGCCGGGCCGGCGCCGTGGCACCTTGATCGGCAACAGGCGACGGATCAACCACGGAAGCACGACGACCGGAGATCCCCCCGGCCGCGGGTTGGCGCGTCAGCGGGTACGCGCCAACCCGCCGAGGGCCGTCGATGTGGGCGCGTCAAGCGGTCGGTTCGGGCGGCTCGACCTCCGCCGCGTGCCCGCCCACCTGCACCAGGCGGATCTCGGCGCCGAGCGCCTCCTCCAACAGTCCCTTGCGCTGCTCCGCCGTGTAGAGCTCGAGCGAAGGGTCCTCGTCGCCCGCGTCGACCTGGATGACGAGCTTGCCCGGCCCCGACCTGGGCTGCGCCATCCGCACCCTGACCTCCTTGACGATGCCCTGGCGGCTGCGGTCGAGGGCGATGGCCACCCGCAGCAGCCCGGCCAGCACCCTGACCGCGTCCTGGTCCCTCTGGCTCAGCCGGGCGAACTCCTGGTGCCGGGCCTTGGGCGTGCTCTTGCGGTGGTACCTGGCCACCAGGGCCATGATCTCGATCTCGTGGTCGGTGAACCCGACGAGCAGGTCGGAGTTGCGGATGATGTAGTACGAGTGCTGATGGTGGCCGGCGTGGGAGATGAACAGCCCCACGTTGGCCAGCAGGCCGGCCGCCTCGAGCAGCTCGCCGTACTGGTGCCCCAGTCCGTGCAGCTCGCCGGTGGCGTCGAACAGGCTGAGGGCCAGACGGGTGGCGTGCTCCGAATGGGCCCGCTCGCCCGGCGCGATGGCCGCCAGGTGCTCGACGCTGCGCCGTCGGAGATCGCCGAGCTGGGGTCCGTACCCGAGGGCCTGCCGCTCGCGCCGACCCAGCGCGTCGAGGAGCACGCCCTCCCGCAGGGCGAAGTCGGACACCCTGATCTCGGGGATCCCGAGGACGTCGAACGCCTCGTCGAGTATGACCGAGCCGCCCAGGATGACGTCGGCCCGGCTGGGGTCGAGCCCCGGCACCCGGACCCGCCGGTCGGCGGTCTTGGCCGCGAACAGCGACTCGACCACGGCGCCGAGCTCGTCGTCGGTGAACCGGAAGTTGTTCACCGTCTTGAGCGGCCCGTCGCCCGAGGCGGCCCGCACCATCTCGGCCAGGTTGACGATCGTGCCCGAACTGCCGACGGCCACCTCGAAACCGTGTTGATCGACGCCGCGGCGCACCTGCGCCAGATAGGCCCGCACATACTGGCGACACTCGGCGATCTGCCGCTTGCGGACGGGCTCGTCGCTGAAGAAGCGCTCGGTCAGGCGGATGTGGCCCAGCTTGAGGCTGAATGCGTCGAGCACCTCGCTGCCCTGACCGATCACGAACTCGGTGGAGCCGCCGCCGATGTCGATCACCAGCAGCCGATGGTCGAGCACGGGCACCGCCTGCAGGACACCCAGGTGGATGAGCCTGGCCTCCTCGGCCCCGGAGATGACCTCGACATCGATGCCCGCCTCGCCGGCGACCCGATCGAGGAAGTCGCGCCGGTTCTCGGCCTCGCGTACCGCGCTGGTGGCCACCGCCCGCACGGGCGCCGCGAACCGGTCGGCGATCTGGCGGAAGCGGTGCAGCGCCTGGACGCCCCGGTCGATGGCGTCCGGCTCCAGCAGCTTCATGTCGCCCGAGCCCGAACCCAGCCGGACGGTCTCCTTCTCGCGGTCGAGCACCTCGAACCGTCCGTTGCCGATGGGCTGGGCCACGACGAGGTGGACCGAGTTGGTGCCGATGTCGACCGCAGCCAAGGGCGGGCCGGTCGCCTCCGATCGGGTGGCGAACTCGGTGGTCACGCGGCCGGAGCGTAGGGCGTCGGCCGGGCGGGCCGGGAACCTATGGTGAGGCCCATGACCTCGAGGATGGTGCGGGCGCCGCGGGGACCGGAGCTGACCTGCCGCGGGTGGCCCCAGGAGGCCGCCATGCGGATGCTCATGAACAACCTCGACCCGGAGGTCGCCGAGCGCCCTGACGATCTCGTCGTGTACGGCGGCACGGGAAGGGCGGCCCGGTCGTGGGAGGCGTTCGACGCCATGGTCGCCTCGTTGCGCTCGCTGCCCGACGACGAGACCCTGCTCGTGCAGTCGGGCAAACCGGTCGGCGTGTTCCGAACCCACGAGTGGGCGCCGAGGGTGCTCATCGCCAACTCCAACCTGGTGCCCGAGTGGGCGACGTGGGAGGAGTTCCGGAGGTTGGAGGCGCTCGGGCTCACCATGTACGGCCAGATGACCGCGGGGTCGTGGATCTACATCGGCACCCAGGGCATCCTTCAGGGCACCTACGAGACCTTCTCGGCCATCGCCCACAAGCGCTTCGACGGCACCCTGGCCGGCACGCTGTCGCTCACGGCCGGGCTGGGGGGCATGGGGGGCGCCCAGCCGCTCGCCGTCACCATGAACGGCGGCGTCGTGATCTGCGTCGAGGTCGACCCGATGCGCATCAGCCGCCGGCTCGAGACCAGGTATCTCGACGTCGAGGCGTCGTCGCTCGACGATGCGCTGGCGACGGCGGCCGAGGCGGTGGCCGAGCGCCGAGCGCTGTCGATCGGGGTGTGCGCCAACGCGGCCGAGGCCGTGCCCGCGCTCGCCGCGGCCGACGCGCCGATCGACATCGTCACCGACCAGACCTCGGCCCACGACCCGTTGTCCTACGTTCCGGCAGGGCTCACCCTCGACGAGGCGGACGAGCTGCGGTGGCGCGATCCCGACGCCTACGTGCGCCGGGCACGCGAGTCGATGGCCCGCCACTGCGAGGCGATGGTCGCCTTCGCCGACAAGGGGGCGGAGGTCTTCGACTACGGCAACAGCCTCCGGGCCGAGGCCAGGACGGGTGGGTTCGCCCGGGCCTTCGACTACCCGGGCTTCCTTCCCGCCTACATCCGGCCACTGTTCTGCGAGGGGAAGGGCCCCTTCCGCTGGGCCGCCCTGTCCGGGGACCCGGCCGACATCGGCGCCACCGACCGGGCCGTCATCCGCGAGTTCCCGGAGAACGAGGCGCTGGTGCGCTGGATCAGGATGGCGTCTGACCGGGTGGCGTTCCAGGGGTTGCCCGCCCGCATCTGCTGGCTCGGCTACGGCGAGCGGGACCGGATGGGCCTGCGGTTCAACGAGATGGTCGCCGGCGGCGAGGTCGGGGCGCCGATCGTCATCGGCCGGGACCATCTCGACTCTGGGTCGGTGGCCTCGCCCTACCGCGAGACCGAGGCCATGGCCGACGGCTCCGACGCCATCGCCGACTGGCCCATCCTCAACGCCATGCTCAACACGGCCAGCGGGGCGTCGTGGGTCAGCTTCCACCACGGTGGCGGCGTCGGCATCGGCCGCTCGCTCCACGCCGGCATGGTCGCCGTGGCCGACGGCAGCGACCTGGCCGCCAAGAAGCTCGAACGGGTGCTCACCAACGACCCGGGAACCGGCGTCGTCCGCCACGCCGATGCCGGCTACAAGGAGGCCATCGAGGTGGCCGACCGGCTCGGGGTCGCCCTCCCGATGCGGAGCTGATGGATCAGCGCCAACGGTTCGAGCAGTGGTTCGGCGGTTTGGCCGCCATCGGCCGGGCGGCGGGCGGTGGGTGGCAACGCTTCGCCTGGACCCGTGAGGACCGGCAGGCCCGCCGTTGGTTCACGGACCTGGCCCACGATGTCGGCCTCGACGTCGAGCTTGACGGCAACGGGAACCTGTGGGCGTGGTGGGGCGAGCCGGGCCCGGATTCGATCGTGACCGGCAGCCACCTCGACACGGTGGCCAACGGCGGCGCCTACGACGGCGCGCTCGGCGTCGTGAGCGGCCTGCTCGCCGTCGACGACCTCTGTCGCACGCGCGGGTCGGCCCCGCCGCCTCGATCCCTGGCCGTTGCCGCCTTCGCCGACGAGGAGGGCGGCCGCTTCAACCTCCCGTGCTTCGGCAGCAAGCTGCTGACCGGCGCCCTCGAACCGGCGGCGGTGCTCGACCGTCGCGATGCCGACGGGGTCTCGGTCGCCGAGGCCATGGCCGACTTCGACGCCGGCGCCGACCCGTCAGGCATCGGTCCCGACCGGGAACGGCTCGGGCGGATCGGCGCGTTCGTCGAGCTCCACGTCGAACAGGGCCGGGGCCTGGCCGATCTCGGCGTGGGGG
>JBOGGX010000224.1:0-19398 GCA_050744245.1 Acidimicrobiales bacterium | reverse complement strand
CGGTGACCGGCCCACGGGTGCCCACCGTTTGCGCGCGCTGGAGTCTCATATACGGACCCCAGTGTCCTTAATGGTCGATTTGGTCGATTTGGTCGATTTGGTCGATTTGGCGGGGTGGTGGGGTCAGAGGGCGGCGGTGGCGAGGTGGCGGCCGCCGAGGAGCCAGCCGGCGCCGTCGATCATCGGGGGCAGGCCCAACCGACCCAGCAGGGCGTGGGCCGTGGCCGTGGCCGCGGTGACCACGGGGAGCCCGGTGCGCCGTTCGACCTCGGCGATGGCGGGCAGCGACGGCATCTGGACGCAGGCGGACAGCACGATGGCCTCGGCGTGGCGTCGGTCGAGCCGACCGGCCAGGTCGATCAGGCGGGCCGGATCCTGCCGCCCGATGTCGCGGTTGTCGGCGATGCCGAGGCTGATGGCGTCGACGACCTCGATGCCGAGATCGCCGAGATAGGCCACCACCCGCTCGGTCAGCGGCGGCAGGTACGGGGGCGACGAGGGCGACCCGGGTGGCGCCGACGGCGCGGATGGCGTCGGGGAGGGCGCCCGCACTGGTAACCACCGGCGTCGACGCCACCTCGGACAGTCGGGCCTCGGTGCCGACGTGGGCACCAGGGCCGGCGATCATCACCGCGACCAGGCAGGCGTAGGCCATGGCGTCGCACCCGGCGTCGGCCAGCTCCGCCGCGGCCCGCTCGCCGCCGGAGTTCATGGCCACCAGCGCTTCAGGAGTCACCTCGGTCATGCGGAGACGGGCCGAGCGGAACGTGAACCGCTCGGGCGCCTGGCGCTCGCGCCGCCGGAACAGCTCGGCCAGCTCGGTCTCCATGGTGGTGTTCGAGCTCGGCACGATGAGCCCGATCCGGCACGGCGCTCGCCCTTCGGGCTCCCTCACGGCCGGTCGCACTCGCTCAGTACCGGCGGAGTTGGAGGCGGCGGACCGCCTTCGGTCCCAACGTCATGCCGAAACCGTGGCGCTCGACGATGGGAACGACCTGCTCGATCGGCAGCGAGCCGTGGCGCTCGACGACGAGGCTCGGACGCCCGGCCGCGTCGAGCTGGCCCAGCTTGTGGAAGCCGAGGATCGTCGTGGACATGGGCGCGTGCAGCGGATAGCTCGCCCGCGCCGCAGCCTCGTCGACGTGCTCGAGGACGACGAAGCCGGCGTTGTCGCCGAACGCGGCCCGGATGCCGTCGGCCATGTAGTGGGCGGGTTCGTCCTCGGCCCCGGTGAGGTGGCGGGACCGGTTGGCCGAGGTGATGTAGAGGATGTCGTCGTCGATCGCGGCCAGGCTCCTGGACAGGAACGCGTTCGACGGACAGGCGTGGCCGGGCGCGATCACCTGGGTGGTGCGGACGCCGTTGTCCCACTCACCCAGGTGATCGGGCACGTCCTCGGCGGCCGGGGGCCCCTGAAGCCGAACGGGCCCATGGCGAAGAAGTCGTCCATCAGGCCAATGATCTGGCGGCGGGTGATCCCCGTGGGCAGCCGATCCCAGTCGAAGACCAGCGGCACGCGTGCCGGCGTCGTCGTGATGCTGCCGGTCTGCTCCGGCGGGCGGCCCTTCAAGAGGTTCACCGAGCGCACGATCTCGGCATCCGGCCGGGTGGTGATCACGTAGAAGTTCCCGAACCCGTGGGCGACGACGCCGCCGGTGGCCAGGGCGAAGGCGGCGGCGTCTGCGTCGTCGGGCCGGGTGAGGATCAGCGGTCGCCCCGGCCACGCCAGCGCGGGGTCGACCAGACGGGGAGCGGCGGCGGTCAGCAGGTGCAGGGGATACGCACATCGCCCGGTCGCGGTTCGATCGGGATCGATGGCCGTAGGCTCGGGCGGTGGTGGACAGGCTCGACGAGACCGTGGGCGGCCGGCTGCGCCGAGTCGGACAGCGGTACACGAACGGCCGCCGGACGTTGATCGGCGTGCTGGCCGGCACCGACCGGCCCCTCGCCCTCCCCGACATCCTCGGCATCTCGCCCTCGCTGACCCAGAGCTCGGTGTACCGGAACCTGGCCGTGCTCGAGCAGGCCGGCGTCGTCCACCGGGTGTCGACGGCCGGCGAGTTCAGCCGGTACGAGTTGGCGGAGGACCTGACCGAGCACCATCACCACCTCGTGTGCGTCGGCTGCGGCTCGGTGGCCGACGTGGTCGTGCCCCGCCGGGTCGAGGAGGCGGTGCAGAAGGCCGCGATCGAGCTGGCGGGCGACGCCGGGTTCACCCTCGAGGGGCACCGGCTCGACCTCGTCGGTCGCTGCGCCGACTGCTCGCCCGTCAGCGGTTGACGCCGCGCTCCTGCCCGGGTCCGGCGAGGGCGGGCAGCGGCCGCCGGCCGATGACCGCGGTCACCAGGAACACCGCCGCCGCGACCAGCACGATGGTGGCCCCCGGCGCCAGGTTGAAGCCGCGGGCGACGGCCAGGCCGACCACGGCGCTGGCCCCGCCGATGCCGCTGGCGGCGAGCATGGTGCCACGGAACGAACCCCCGATGCGGTTGGCCGCGCCGACCGGCAGCACCATGAGGGCGGCCACCAGCAGCACGCCGACCACCCGCATGCCTGCGACCACGGTGACCGCGGCCAGGGCGGCAAGCACCAGGTTGAGGCGGTCGACGGGCAGACCGGCCACCCGGGCCGACTGCTCGTCGAGCACCACCGCGAACAGCGCCCGCCACGTCAGGCCGATGACGCCGACGATCAGGAGCCCGAGCAGCCCGATGACCACGGCGTCGTCCGGGCTGACGGTGAGGATCGAACCGAACAGGTAGGTCAGCGTGCTCGCGTCGAGCGATCCGGCCAACCCGATGAGGACGACACCCCCGGCGATCCCCGAGTAGAAGAACACGGCCAGGGCCAGGTCGCCGCTGGCCCGGCCCCTCGAGCGCAGCCACTCGATCGAGCAGGCGGCCAGCACCGCCCCGACCAGCGCGGGACCGATGGGCCAGATCCCGAAGAACAGGCCGGCGGCGACCCCGGCGAAGGCCACGTGGCCGAGCCCGTCGCCCAGCAGCGACAGTCGCTTCTGGACGAGGAACGTGCCGATCAGGGGGGCGGTCACCCCGACGACGAGCCCGCCGACCAGGGCCAGCTGCAGGTACTCGCGGTCGAAGGGCCACGGGAGGGGAAGCATCAGCCCAGTCCCTCGAGCCACAACGGGAGATCGTGGTCGTGGATCCCGAGGCTGACGCCGGTGGCGGCCAGCGCGGTCGGGTCGCCGTCGAACGTGATGCGCCCGTGGCGGAGCACGAGCACGCGGTCGAGGTCGCCGGCCACCGCGCCGAGCTCGTGCGAGACGAGCAGGACGGCGGCGCCGTGGTTGGTCACCAGGTGGACGAGCGCCTCGCGGAACAGCTTCTGGGAGGCCAGGTCGACGCCGGCCACGGGCTCGTCGAGGACGAGCACCTCGGGTTCGGACACGAGCGCCTTGGCGATCAGCACCCTCTGCTGCTGACCGCCGGACAGCTGGTGCACCCGCGTGGCCCGCCGGTTGGTCAGGGCGACCGACTCGATGGCGTGGTCGACCGCGGCCCGGTCGGCCCGATCCGGCCGCCGCCACCAACCGCGGCGGGCGAGGCGGCCGGCGGCGACCACCTCGGCCACGGTGGCCGGCAGCGCCTCGGGCAGCACCACCCGCTGGGGGACATAGCCGACCCGCCAGCGGTCGTCGAGCTCGTCGGGGGCCGACCCCAGCAGACGGACCCGGCCGCGGGCCGCGGTGTCGAGCCCGAGCAGCAGACGCAGCAGGGTGGTCTTGCCCGAGCCGTTGGGGCCGGCGAGGGCGACGAACTCGCCCGGGGCGATCCGGAAGCTGACGCCGTCGAGGACCGCGTGGTCCCGGTAGGAGTAGCCGACGTCGTCGGCCTCGATGACATCCGGGGACGGGTCGGGAACGTGGTCGTCTATCGGCATCCGAGTGCTTCCCGTAGGGAGGCCAGATTCTCCTCCATCACGCTCACGTACGAAGCACCGTCCCCCAACGCTTCCTCGCTCAGACCCTCGATCGGGTCGAGGACGGCGGTGGTGACGCCGGCCTCGCGGGCCAGCGTGTCGGCCAGGTCGGGCGCGACCAGCGTCTCGTAGAACACGGTGGTGACGCCGTGCTCGTCGATGAGATCGGCCAGGTCGGCCAGGCGCTCTGGATCGGGCTCCGACTCCGGGCCGACCCCGGCGATGGCGAGCTGCTCGAGCCCGTACCGTTCGGCCAGGTAGTGGAAGGCGGCGTGCGAGGTCACGATCTCGCGCCGTGCGCACGACGCCAGGACGCGGGCGAACTCGGCGTCGAGCGCGTCCAGCTCGCCGCGGTACTCGGCGACGTTCGCGGAGAAGGTGGCGGCGTCGTCGGGGCCGGCCCGGGCGAGGGCGGCCCCGATGGCGACCGTCGCCTCCGCCATGCGGGTCGGGTCGAGCCAGAAGTGCGGGTCCTCCGCCTCCAGGCGGACGTCGTCGACCAGGTCGAGGTGGGCAACATCGGCCCGATCGACCGCGTCCTCGACCGCGGGCTGGATTCCCCCGCCGAGATAGATCACGAGATCGGCGTCGAGGATCCGGTCGACCTGGTCGGGCGACAGCTCGAGGTCGTGGGGCTCGCTGCCCGCGGGGGTTAGGTTGACCACGTCGACGAGGTCGCCGCCCACCCACTGGGCCGCCTCGGCCAGCGGATAGAAGCTGGCGACGACCATCAGCCGGTCCCCGTCGCCAACCGCGCCGTCGTCGCCGCAGGCGGCCAGCGCGGCCAGGGTCAGCAGTCCGGCCCGCGCCGACCATGTCCGCATCATGCTCCGATTCATAGTGAGAACGATTCTTGTTCCGATCAGTACGTTTGCGCAAGCCCCACCCCCGGCTGCCTTGACCGCCTTGACCGGATAGGGTGACCCTTGACCATCTTGACCGGCGAGTGAATCAGGAGAAATCCGTGACCTACGGACTCGATCTGCCCGGACGCCGTCGGTGGGTCGGCGCCGCGGTGCGGAGCTTCGAGGACGCACTGACCAGGAGCCTCGACGGCGTAGGCGAGGCCGGTGACCCCGTGGTGGCGGGCCGGCGGGCGGCCGCCACCGCCCTGGCCGGCGCGCTGTGGTCCGAGCGGCTGGGGCCGGTGCACGACACCGCCGGCGCGGCCGCCATCCTGGGTGGCATCACCAAGCAGGCGGTGTCGGAGCGGGCCAGGCGGCACCGACTCCTCGCCCTCCGCACCGGATCGGGGCGGCTCGTCTACCCGGCCTTCCAGTTCAACGGCAACGATGTGCTGCCCGGCGTGGTCGACGTCCTCGCCGTAGCGCGGCCAGACCCCGTGACGGCGTGGACGGTGGCGTCCTGGCTCACCACGCCGGATCCCGTGCTCGGCGGCCGCACCCCGGTGGCCGCGCTCCGCGACGGCGATGCCGACGCCGTCCTCGTCGCGGCGCGCGACATGGCCGACGGCCTGGCCGATGGCGGTGCCTGACCTCGCCCCGCCACCGGGAGATCCCGCCGCGCTGCTGGCCTTTCCCCGGCGGCGGCTCCGTCGGGGCACCCGCCTCTACCGCATCCACCCGGCCGGCCGCTCGCCGTTCTGGTTCGCCCGCGCCGGCGGGCGATTCGACCTTCCGCCGCCCAACGGCGCCTGTTACCTGGCCCTGAGCGGTGAGGCCGCCTTCCTGGAGACGCTGGCTCGGCGGCCGATCGGGCTCGTCCCGGCCGAGGAGGTCGATCGCCGTCGACTCACGGTGGCCCCGCTGCCTCGCGACGTGGCCGCCGCCAACCTCCCGGTGCGCCGGGCCCGCGCCTTCGGGCTGACCGCCGAAATCCACACCAGCCCGGACCGGTCGATCACCCGCGCCTGGGCGCACGCGCTGTTCACAGCCGGCCATCGCGTGATCGTCGCCATTCCCCGCCACGACGTGACCGGCAGGCAGCGCAGCGTCACCCTGCTCGACCGGGCCGGCGACCACCCGCCGTTCCGGTGGGCGTGGCGCCCCGAGACCGGCGACGTTCCCGACCGGCTGATCGACCGCATGGAGCGATGGGGCATACGGGTCGTGCCCATCCCGTACGACCTGCCGCCGGCTTAGTCGGCCGGGGGCACGTCGGCGTGTGACACCACGTTCCCGCTCGGGTCGATGAGGAGGGCGGTGTCGCCGTCGTTGTCCCACACCGGATCGGGGAGTCCCCAGAACAAGGTGTCGCCGGAGTCGTGACCGGATCCGGTGCGGACCGTCACCTCGTCACCTGGGCCGAGGGTGAAGCCCCCGGGGACCATGAAGCGGTTCTGGGACGACGAGTCGCGCAGCATCCAACCGGAGAGATCGATCGTCTCGGCGCCGGTGTTGCCCACGACGATGTACTCCCCGTTCAGGTCGGCGTCGTCGGGGCCGGGCGGATCGCCTTCGGTCCTGACGATCCGCACCGCGGTCGAGGCGGCCGGGCCGCAGGCGTTCGGGTTCCACTGCGCGATCCCCGCGGCCTGGGCCGAGTCCTCGGCGGCGTCGAGCGCGCCCTGGTGGGCGACGTCCGGTTCGAACGACCCGGCCAGCGCCAGCCCGCGCTCCACCAGCGCCTGGTTCACGAACTCCCCGTCGGCCAGGCATTCGCCCTGCTCGGGCGCGTTGATGCCGAGCAGACGGACCCGTGCTTGGTTGCCGTCGGCCCGCTCGACGAGAAACGAGTCACCGTCGCTGACCGCCAG
The DNA here is from genome assembly GCA_050744245.1 of Acidimicrobiales bacterium. Lineage (GTDB taxonomy): Bacteria > Actinomycetota > Acidimicrobiia > Acidimicrobiales > JBOGGX01 > JBOGGX01. The sequence continues at coordinate 12,740 of JBOGGX010000224.1, read as the reverse complement.
CACCTCGACGCGCTCGGCGCCGGCCGGGGGGCGGACGCTCGGCTCGGGGGCCACCGCCGGCTCGGTGTCGTCGCAGCCGCCGACGGTCCCGACGACGGTGAATACGGCGACGACGGCGAGGTGCCTCACCGGAAGTGTGTGGCCACCTCGGTGCTGAACCGGTCGAGCGTGTCCTTCCGACGCGGCATCGAACCCATCGTCCAATCTGGAACGATGAGCTCGTCGACCCCGGCGTCGCGATAGGCGGCGATCGTGTCGGCCACCTCGGCCGGCGTCCCGATCAGCTCGGGCCGACCCGTCGACGAACGCCGCTTCTCGTCGACCCAGGCCAGGTCGTCGCTCAGGAAGACGAGCGCCTGGGTCGAAACGGCGATGTCGGCCGGATCACGGCCGAGGTCGTCGCAGTGCCGGCGCAGGACCTCGACCTTGTGCGCCATCACGTCGGGTACCGACCAGACGTTCCACTCGTCGGCGAAACGCGCCGCGATCCGCATGGTCCGCTTCTCCCCGCCCCCGCCGACGAGCAGGGGGAGCGGGCCCACCGGCTTGGGGTCGCACGGTGCGTCGATGACCTGGTAGCGCGGGCCGGCGACCACGGTCGTGCGTCGCTCGCGGAGCAGCCCGGTGACGATCCGGCAGCCCTCCTCGAACCGGTCGAGCCGCTCCTTCGGCGTTCCGAGCGGTATGCCGTAGGCCCGGTGCTCGTTGACCTGCCAGCCGGCCCCGACGCCGAGGACCAGCCGTCCGCCGCTGATCTGGTCGACGGTGGCGGCGATGTTGGCCAACACGGCCGGGTGCCGGTAGGAGTTGGCACAGACCAGCGTGCCCAGCCGGACGCGGGGTACGGCCGCGGCCAGCCCGGCCACGACCCCCCAGCACTCGAGCACGGGCCCGTCGGCCGGCTCGCCGTCGTCGGTGTTCGGCATGAAGTGATCGGCGAAGTACACGCCGTCCCAGCCGGTTGCCTCGGCGTGCCTGGCCAGCTCGAGGACCTCGGGCCACGGGCGGTCGGGACGGGGCCAGATGCTGAAGCGCATGCAGGCGATCGTAGGTAGGTTCGACGCAGAGAGGTGACAGCCATGGGCGAGGTGACCGAACCGAGGCGGTTCTACGACGTCGAGACGGGAGGCCCGATCGAGCTGCAGCTTCGGCAGAACGGGGCCGAGTTCCACGTGCTTCGCCAATTCGGCTACCGCGACCCGGGCTACGGCGACGCCTTTGTCGTGCCGGCCGAGGTCGAGACGTTCACTACCGATCTGGCCTCGATCCCGCGCCCGTTCATGTGGCTGGTTCCCGGTCTCGGCACCCACCTCCCGGCGGTCGTCCTCCACGACGGTCTGGTGGTCGCGCCCGGTGGCGAGCCCACGCACCTCGGCCCGAGGATCGACCGGGAGGAGGCCGACCGCATCCTGCGCGACGCGATGGCGAGCCTGGCCACGCCCAGGATCCGACGCTGGCTCATGTGGAGCGGTGTTGCCCTCGCCACCGCGTGGAGCACGCTGACCCCCCGCTGGTGGTGGCGGTCGCTGGTGACGGCCACGATCACCATCGTCGCCGTCCTCGGTGTGGCGGCCACGCTCGACATCATCGACGTGTGGGACGGGCTGCCGTGGATGGCCGACCGGCCCTGGTGGGCCGAGCTCGGCGGCGGGGTCGTCCTCGCCGTGCTCATCCCGCTGCTCGTCTCGATCGCATGGGGGCGGAGGTGGCCGGCGGGCGCCATCCTGGGCGTCGCTCTGGCCCTGCTGTTGCACGTCACGGTCGTGCTGCTCGCGTTGCTCGGGGTGTACTGGATGGCCGAGTGGCTCGTCTCCAGGAGCGAGGGCACCGGGCCCGACGTGTCGGACCATCTCGACCGGGCGACGGGCGACCGGTCGGGACCCCGTGAGGCCGCGGAGGCCAGCCCATGAAGCGGGTCGTGATCATCGGCGGCGGGTTCGGGGGGCTCCACGCGGCCGACGAGCTCGCCGACGCTCCGGTCGACGTGACGATCGTCGACCGTCACAACTTCAACACCTTCCAGCCGCTGCTGTACCAGGTGGCCACGTCCGGCCTCAACCCGGCCGACGTCGCCTACCCCATCCGGGCGTTCCTCCACCGCCAGCGCAACCTCGACTTCCACCGGGGGCTCGTCACCGGCGTCGACTGGGACGCCAAAGAGATCTTGATCGACGAGGGGCCAGACGGCGGCGGCTTCGATCGACTTCCCTTCGACTACCTCATCGTGGCCACCGGTGCGGTGGTCAACACCTTCGGGCTACCCGGAAGCGAGCATGCGTACCAGCTCTACTCGCTGGCCGACGCCGTTCGCCTGCGGAACCACGTGCTGGCAACCGTCGAGGCGGCCAACGCCGATCCCAGCCTGATCGACCACGGAGCGCTCACCATCTCGGTGATCGGCGGCGGCCCGACCGGCGTCGAGATCGCCGGCGCGCTGACCGAACTGGTGCGGGTCGTGTTCCGCCGCGACTTCCCCCGGTTGCCGATGGCCAGAGCCCGCATCCTCCTCATCGAGCTCGCCCCCCACCTCCTCGGCCCGTTCAGCCCGCTGAGCCGCCGTCATGCCCTCGAGACGCTGCGGGCCAGGGGCGTCGAGGTCCGGCTCGGGCGGTCGCTGACGTCGATGACGCCGCACAATATCCAGCTCGACGACGGTCAGATCATCCCCACCAGGACGGTGATCTGGTCGGCCGGGGTCGAGGCCGGCCCGCTCGCCGGTCATCTCGGCGTCGAGGTCGGGCCGGGCGGGCGGATCGTCGTCGGCCCCGATCTGCGCATCAAGGGTCGACCGGAAGCCTTCGCCGTCGGCGACGTGGCCCACGTCGTCGCCCCGAGCCGGGCCGCATGGCGGCTCCCATGGCAGCGCCGTCGCCGGCACCCATCCGCACCGCTCCCGCAGGTGGCCCAGGTGGCCATGCAGACGGGCCGTCACGCCGCCCGTCAGATTGTCCGCGACCTCGGCCGCCAGCCCGGACTGCCGTTCGGCTACCGCGACAAGGGCATCATGGCAACGATCGGTCGGCACGCGGCGGTCACCGAGCTCCCGTTCGGGCTGATCCTCAAGGGGACGCTGGCCTGGGTGGCGTGGCTCGGGCTGCACCTCGTGTACCTGATCGGGTTCCGCAACCGGGCCTCGGTCCTGCTCAACTGGGCGTGGAACTACGTCACCTATGACCGCGGGGCCCGGCTCATCTTCGATGCGAGCGAGCCGCCGCGGACCGAGATCGGCGGGGGCGACCGGTCACCGCCGTAGCATTCGGCCGTGCGGTCACCGGTCCGGTCGATGACAAAGGTGGCCGCGTTCGTCTCGCTGGCTTCGCTCGCGTTCCTCGTCGAGATCGGCCCGCGGTCGGGCGGCGGTGACGACGACGTCACGTCGGACTCGAGCCCGACGACCGCGGTCCCTGTCACCGCGCCACCCGAGACCGTCGCCGCCGCGGCGCCGACGACCACCACCGAGCCGTCGCAGTTCGGCGCGCCGGTGACCGGCGAGTTCAGGGTGGTGGCCGGCACCACTCCACCGGTCGGCACCGGCCGGCTGGTCACCTACCGGGTCGAGCTGGAGACCGGGCTGACCCTGGCCGATGCTGCGGTCGCCGGCGTCGTCGATGCCACGCTCGCCGATCCGAGGAGCTGGACCGCACCCGGCGACGTGCAGCTGCAACGGGTCGACGGCGACGCCGATGTCGTCATCCGGCTGGCGACCCCGCCGACGGTCGACCGGCTGTGCCTTCCACTTCGGACGAACGGGGTCTTCTCCTGTCACCGCCACGGGTCGGTGAACCTCAACGTGGTCCGCTGGCAACAGGGCGCCGAGGGCTGGTCGTTGCCGATGACCGAGTATCGGGCCTACATGGTGAACCACGAGCTCGGCCATGCCTTGGGCCATGGCCATGTGGGCTGCCCCGGCCCCGGGCAGCCGGCCCCGGTGATGCTGCAGCAGACCAAAGGCCTCGACGGCTGCCTGGCCAACGCCTGGCCCTACCCCTGACACCCCCACCGAAAGTCGCCTCTGTGTCGGGTGGCGCGGGCTCAGGGTGCGTAAGTCGCCACAGAACGGCTACCGGGGCTCTACATCCTCGTCGGAAGCCAACTGACGTCGGCGCGGACCAGGGGCGCACCAATGAGCGCTTCGCCGCGGCGCGGCGAAGACAAGCTGGGTTGATGGTTCGCTCGCCCTTCGGGCTCGAGTCATTCGTACGCGATCGCCGCCAGCACGTTGAGCCGGGCCGCCCGGTAGGCCGGTCGGGGGGCGGCCAGGATGCCGGCCACGGCCGACGCCGCCACCACCGCGGCGAGCAGGCCGGGCCCGACGGCGAACCGGTCGATCCCTTCGTCGCGCAGGGCCCGCACCATGGCCCAGCCGAAGAACACGCCGACGACCAGGCCGAGCACCGTCCCGAGCACGGCGACCACCGCCGCCTCCCAGCGCACCATGCGGCGGAGCTGCGGCCTGGTCATGCCGACCGCCCGCAACAGGCCGAGCTCCCGCGTCCGCTCGTGGACCGAGAGCGACAGCGCGTTGGCGATGCCGAGCAGCGCGATGAGGAATGCCATCGACAGCAGGATGAACACCAGCGCCAGCAGCCCGTTGACCTGGCCGGAGATCTGCTCCTTGAACGCAGTGGCGTCGAGCACCCGGGCCGTCGGGTAGTCGGCCACGATGTCCTCGATGGCGGCCGTGGCCCGCTCGGGATCGACCCCGTCGGCCAGGTTCACCAGGATCTGATTGTCGAGCTCGTTCGGGACGTTGGCGGCCCACAGGCTGAGGTCGAACAGGAACGGGCCGAGCACCTCGGCCCGGTCGAAGAGCGCAGCCACGGTGACGGTCTGCGTGCCGGTCTCGGGAAAGCGCACCTCGATCGCGTCGCCGAGCGTCCAGGCCCGCTCGGCGGCCACGTCGCCGCCGATGGCGATCTGGCCGTCGGCCAGGTTCGCCAGCGAACCGTCGGTGACGCCGATGTCGACCACGCCGGCCAGCACGGCGGCGTCGATCGCGACCCCGAAGGTGCTGTCACCGTCGACATCGACCTGTCCCGTCCGCAGCCCGGTGGCCGCGTCGACGTCGTCCAGGCCGTCGATCCGATCGGCGACATCGGGCGCGAAGCCGCCGACGTTGAAGATGCCGGAGTCGACGACCAGGTCGCCGGCGAAGGCCAGATCGATCGCCGAGGTGATCGTGGCCCGGAGCGACGCCACGAAGACCACGACGAACCCCACCACGGCGACCCCGACGAGCAGGGCCGATGCCGTCGCCGCGGTGCGCCTCGGACTGCGGATCGAGTTCTGGCGGGCCAGCTTCCCGGCCACGCCGGCCACGCGAGGGAGCGGTGCGCCGAGGGCCCGCCCGAGCGGCCCGGCCAGCGCCGGTCCGACGAGGATGGTGCCGAGCAGCACGAGGCCGACGCCGACCCCGGCCACGATCGCCGGCTCCGACGCGGCGCCGAACACGGCGGCCAGGACGGTGGCCACGCCGGCGCCGACGGCCACCACGCCGGCGGCGAGACGGAGGCGTGAGGCGCGGGTGTCCTCGATGGCGACGTCGCGCATGGCTGCGACCGGCGGCACGCGCGACGCCTTCCATGCCGGGAGCACGCTGGCCGCCATCGTGATGAGCACGCCGACCGAGATCGACAGCATCACGACCGTCGGCGTGAGGACGAGCGGCGTCGGCGGCAGGTTGCCGCCGCCCGCGAACCGGCGCAGGACGATCGCGACGACGAGCCCGAAGCCGACGCCGCCCGTCGACGCCACCAGGCCGAGCAGCAGCGACTCCGACAGCACCGACCGCACCACCTGGCCGCGGCTGGCGCCCACCGCCCGCAGCAGCGCCATCTCCCGGCTGCGCTGGGCCAGGAGGATGGCGAAGGTGTTGGCGATGATGAACAACCCGGTCACGAGCGAGATGAGGGCGAAGACCAGGGGGACCAGGGTGATGAAGTCGATGATCTCGCCGATCGCGCTCTGGTTCTCCTCGGTGAGCTCGGCGCCGGTGATGACCTCGAGGTCCGGGGCGTCCGCGGTTTCGGCGAGCCCGGCCTCGATCCGGTCGACCAGCTCCTCCTGCGCCAGGTCGCCGGCGCCGACCACCGCGATGCCGTCGGCCCGGCCCGGCTCGCTCAGCAGCTCCTCGGCCACGATCGGCGCCACCAGGACCGTGCCCGCCCCGCCCAGGCTGTCCTGTCCGGCGATGGTGGCGATGCCGCTGACCGTCATCCGCACGGGTCCGGTGTTGGCGATGAGGGTCACCGGATCGCTGATCCCGATGTCGCGTCGTTCGGCGCTGAGCCGGTCGATGACGACGTCGTCCTCGAGCGCGGGCGGGTCGCCCTGGACGACCTCCCACGGGTTGAGCTCGTCGACCTCTCCCCACCGCTCGCCCGTCGTCGGCGGGCCGAACGCGGTGTCGCGGACGGGTTCGCCGTCCGGCCCGACGAGCTGGACGAGCGTGGCGATCACCGGTTCCGCCGCGGCCACGCCGTCGAGCCGGCCGACCTGGTCGGCCAGGCCGCTGTCGATCCTGGCCCGCTGCTCACCGAAGTCACTGCCGACGGCATTCGCGCTCCGGACGAACGCATCGGTGCCCTGGGTGGCGGCGGCGAAGATGTCGTCGTAGGCCCGGTTGAGGGTGTTGCCCAGCACCATGGCCCCGGCCACGAACCCGACGCCCAGCACGATGGCGACGAAGGTGCTGACCAGTCGCCGCTTGTGCGCCCAGAACGACTTCAGCGTGTAGCGGAGCAAGCCGAGATCAATCCCCGAACTGCTTCAGGCGGTCGAGGACCCGTTCGGCGGTCGGCTCCGGCATCTGGTCGACGATCTTGCCGTCGCTCAGGAACAGGACCAGGTCGGCGTGGCCGGCGGCGACCGGGTCGTGGGTCACCATGACGATCGTCTGGCCCAGGCCGCGGACCGCGCCGCTCATGAACTCGAGGATCTCGCCGCTGGAGCGGGAGTCGAGGTTGCCCGTCGGCTCGTCGGCGAAGACGATCTCCGGTCGGCTGGCGAGCGCCCGGGCGATGGCCACCCTCTGCTGCTGGCCGCCCGACAGCTCCGACGGCCGGTGGGTGAGCCGGTCGCCGAGCCCGACGGTCGCGACGACCTCGTCGAGCCAGGCCCGGTCGGGGTCGCGGCCGGCCAGGTCGAGCGGGAGGGTGATGTTCTCGATGGCGTCGAGCGTCGGGATCAGGTTGAACGCCTGGAACACGAACCCCACCTTCTCCCGGCGGACGAGCGTGAGCTCCTTGTCGGACAGCGTTCCCAGCTCGGTGTCGCCGATGAACGCCCGCCCCGAGGTGAGCGTGTCGAGCCCGGCCACGCAATGCATGAGCGTCGACTTCCCCGAGCCCGACGGGCCCATGATGGCGGTGAACCGGCCCTGGTCGAACTCGACGGTCACGCCGGCGAGGGCTCGCACCTGGGCGTCGCCCGATCCGTAGACCTTGACCGAGTCGATCGTGTGGGCCGCCGGCGTTCCGGTGGCGGGCGGCGGGGCGGCATCGGTGGTGACGGTCATGGGAGGCAGCGTACGGGCTGGCATCGGCGATTCTCGACGCACCTCGCGCCGCTGGGCGGCGCTCAGTGCGTCGATTTTGGGTTGGTGCCGGCCCGGCGCACGGTGGCGGGCAGGTCGACGCCCGGGGCCAGCCGCGGATCCGGCATCGGTGCCCCGGCCACCATCGAGAGCGGCAGCACACCGGCCCAGACCGGCAGTTCGTAGTCGGCGTCGTCGTCGGAGGGGGGACCCGACCGCACCTTCACCGACGCCTCCTGGAGCGGGAGGGCGAGCACGCTGGTCGCCCTGAGCTCCTTCTCGGTGGGCCGGCGGACGTCGTCCCACCGGCCGTCGAGCACGTGGTTGGTGATGACCTCGAGCGCCCGCAGCTTCCGCGGCCGCTCCACCACCTCGGTGGCCCGCCCGAGCACCACGACCGACCGGTAGTTGATCGAGTGGTGGAACGCCGAGCGGGCCAGCACCAGCCCGTCGACGATCGTGGCGGTGAGGCACACGTCGGCCCCGCCCTTCATCGTCCGCAGCACCCGGCTGGCGACCGAGCCGTGGACGTAGACCACGTCGCCGTCGCGGGCCTGGATCGTCGGGATCACGATCGGCCGATCGTCGACCACGAAGCCGAGATGGCAGATCAGGCAGGCGTCGAGCACGGCCTCGGCGTCTGAGCGCTCGTACCTGCCCCGCTCGGGCAGCCGCCGGATCTTTGTGCGCGGCGACTCCAGATTTGTTACAGTACGAACCGATGGCATTGCGAGAACCTACCGCCCCCACCGGTCGGACGGCAAGGGAGATCGCGGCCAGCGTCGAGCAGGGAATCGTGGCCGGGCGCATGGAGCCCGGTCACCGCCTCCCCACCGTGCGCGGCCTGGCCGAGCGTCTCGTCGTGAGCCCGGCCACCGTCGCCTCGGCGTACCGCGACCTCAAGCGCCAGGGGCTCATCGAGGGTCAGGGCCGGCAGGGGACGAGGGTGGCGCCCAGGCCTCCCCTCATCGGCGGGGCCGGGCTCGTGGTCCAGGCCGACCGGCCCGTGCCCGCGGGCGTGCGCGACCTCAGCTCGGGTCACCCAGACTCGCGGCTCCTGCCCGACCTGGGGCCGCTCGCCCGGCAGGCCGGCGCCCCGGCCGGCAACTACGACGCCGCGGTCAACGATCCTGGCCTGCTCGAGGAGGCGGGCCGCCAGTTCGCGGCCGACGGCATCCCGGCCGGCCACCTGGCCGTCGTGAGCGGTGCCCTCGACGGCGTGGAACGGGTCCTGCTGGCCAACCTCAGACCGGGCGACCGGGTCGGCGTGGAGGACCCGGGCTTTCCTCCGTTGTTCGACCTGCTGCGCGCCCTTGGTCTCAAGATCGTCCCCGTCGCGGTCGACGACCGAGGTCCACGACCCGACGGATCCGACGGGCTGGCCGCCGCCATCGCCCACGGGATCGACGCGCTCGTCATCACCCCGAGGGGCCAGAACCCGTTCGGTTCGGCGCTCGACGTCGATCGGGCCCGCCGGCTGCGCCGCCTGCTGCGATCCCCCGCCGAGCTCCTGATCGTCGAGGACGACCACGCCATCCCCGTGGCCGGCGCCGCGGCCAACACGCTGTGGGACCGCCATCGCTCGCGGTGGGCGGTGGTGCGGTCGGTGTCGAAGGCCCTGGGCCCCGACCTCCGCCTGGCCGTGCTCGCGGGCGACGAGCTCACCGTGGCCCGGGTGGCGGGGCGCCAGGCCCTCGGTGCCGGCTGGGTCAGCACCATCCTCCAGCGGGTGGTGGCCGAGCTGTGGGCCGACCCGACCGCGCAGCGGCTGGTGGCCGGGGCCACCGAGCGCTACGCGGCCCGCCGCCTCCACTTCGTCGAGCGGCTCGCCGGGCACGGGATCGAGGCGCACAGCCGCTCGGGGTTCAACGTCTGGATACCCGTGATGGACGAGGCAGGTGTCGCGGCGGCCCTCGGGGACGCCGGTTGGGCGGTGGCGACCGGCGAACGGTTCAGGATCAGGAGCGGGCCCGCGATCAGGGTGACGACCGCGGCGCTCGGCGCCGACGACGCCGGCGCGCTGGCGAACGACCTGGCGATGATTCTCGACCGCTCGACGCGTCCAAGAAGGCGCATCCGAACGTGAGGTATTACTTGACCGACTTCGAGACCGGCGCCCATAGGCTGACCGCTGTGACGGGGGGCACGTGTCCATCCTGCGGCGGTGAGGTCGCGCTCGACGCTCGCTTCTGCCCCTCCTGCGGCCAGTCGCTGCGGCGGGTGTCCGACGAGCGGCGGGTGGTCACCGTGCTCTTCGCCGACCTGGTCGGCTTCACCGCCCTGGCCGAGTCACGCGACCCGGAGGAGGTCAAGAACCTCGTCGACAGCGCCTTCGAGCGGCTGGCCGCCGACGTCGGCGCCTTCGGCGGCCGGGTCGACAAGATCCTCGGCGATGCCGTGGTCGCCCTCTTCGGCGCCCCCGTCGCCCACGAGGACGACGCCGACCGGGCGGTGCGGGCCGGGATGCAGATGCTGCACACGCTGTCCGACTGGTCGGCGGCGTCCGGGGTCTCCGACCTCGAGATGCGCATCGGGATCAACACCGGCGAGGTGCTGGTCGGCTCGCTGAGGGCAGACGGTGACTACACGGCGATGGGCGACGTGGTGAACATCGCCAGCCGGCTGCAGGGGATCGCCGCCCCCGGCCAGGTCGTGGTGGGGCCGGCCACGTTCCAGGCCACCCGGCGGGCCGTGCGGTACTCCGCCCTCGGCGAGGTCGAGGCCAAGGGCCGGGGCGAGCCGGTCCGGGCCTGGGTCGCCGAGCAGGCGGTGCTTCCGCCGGGGGCCCGTCCGGGCCGGGGCCGGAGCCCGCTGGTCGGGCGGGAACGGGAGCTGGCCCTGCTCGGCCAGGCCGTCGACACCTCGGTCACCCGGGAGCGGGCCCACCTGCTGCTCGTCGTGGCCGAGGCCGGCATGGGCAAGACCCGGCTGGCCGAGGAGGTGGCGGCCCGGGCCGAGCGCACCCACGACGCGGTCGTGTTCGAGGGCCGGTGCGTGCCCTACGGGGAGGCCAACGTGTGGTGGCCGGTGGCCGAGGCCGTGCGCCACGGGTTCGGGATCTCTCAGTCCGATCCGGTGGGCGCGGCCCGCGACAAGACCAACGGGGCCGTCTCGCTCGTGCTCGGCGAGTCGACGTCGCCCGACGAGATCCGCCGCATCACCAACGGCATCCTCCACCTGCTCGGCTACGACGGCCCGCTGGCCGGCATCGACGCCTCGCGGGCCAGGGAGGAGGTCAACCGGTCACTGCTCACCCTGCTCGACGGGTGGGCCCACCGGCAGTCGGTGGTGATCGTGCTCTCCGACCTCCATTGGGCGGACGACGTCGTGCTGGAGATGATCGACACCATCCTGGAGCGGGCCGCGGGGCGCCGGGTGGCGTTCATCGGCACCGCCCGCCCGTCGCTCCTCGACCGGTGGCAGCCCAAGCCCGGCCGGCACAACACGGTGGTGCTCAACCTCGATCCCCTCGACCGGGACTCGGCCGACGAGCTGCTCGACGCCCTGGGCGGCCACGACCTCCCGGCCGGCCTGCGCGACATGCTGCTCGACCGGTCGGGCGGCAACCCGTTCTTCCTCGAGGAGCTCATGGCGCTGGTCGGCGAGCAGGCACCTGGTGCCCCGGCCGGGCCCGATGGGGTCGAGGTCACCAGCCCCACCCTCACCCAGTTGCCCGACAACCTTCGGGGGCTGGTGGCGGCGCGGCTCGACGGGCTGAGCTTCGAAGAACGACGGGTGCTGGCCGACGCGGCCGTGCTCGCCCGGAGGGGCACCCTCGAGGGGCTCAGGATCATGGCCCAGGAGTCCGGCGCGCCGAAGATCGAGCCCGGTCTCGAGGGCCTGGTGGCCAAGGAGCTGCTGGTCGTCGACCGCGATCAGTGGTCGTTCCGATCCGATCTCGTGCGCGAGGTCGTCTACTCGATGCTCACCAAGGCCGACCGGGCCAAGCGCCACGCCGGGGTGGCCCGCTGGATGGAGACCCACATCGACGACCGTCCGGCCACCGACCGCATCGCCCATCATTACGCCACCGCGGCCCGGCTGGCGGCGGAGATCGGGCCGATGGGCGATCGTCCCGCCGGTTGGGCCGACGACCTCAGGGAGCACGCCCTCACCTGGATCGAAAAGGCGATCGAACGGGCCGAGGAGGCCGAGCTCGACCTGGTCGTGCAGCGGCTGGCCACAAAGGGCATCGAGCTGGGTGACGGGATCGACCCCGAACGGCGGCTGCGGCTCCTGCTGGCTCGGGCCCGGGCGTCGACCAGCCTGCGCCAACTCGAACGGGCGACCAACGACGTGTGCGCGGCCATCGACCTGGCCGAACGGACGGGCGACGAGCACGCCAAGGCCCGGGCCCTGGCCGGGCGCGGCGTCGTCGAGCAGAAGGCAGCCGAGCTCGGCGACTCGGCCGCCTCGCTCACGACCGCCATCGACGTCTTCCGCCGGCTCGGCGACCGCCAGGCCACGGCCGAGTCGCTCAGGGCGCTCGGGATGACCCGCATGTTTGCCGGCGACGACCACGGGGCGGTGACGACCTTCCGCGAGGCGCTCGAGATCTTCGGTGACCTGGGCGACCGCCGGGGCGAGGCGTGGGTGCTCCAGAACCTGGCGTGGCACGCGTTCACCAGCGGCCGGGGCGACCAGGCCGAGACCTGGCTCACCGATTCGATCGACATCTTCCGCCAGATCGGCGACGCCGGCGGACTCGGGTGGGCGTTGGGGCTGCTCGCCTGGGTGCGCTACTGGGAGGGGCGGTTCGACGACGCCGAGACGCTGGGCCAGCAGATCCTGTCCGAGGCCGAGCAGCGCGGCGACAAGTGGGCCGCGGCGATGATGCAGGTTCTGGTGGCGATGGTGCAGCTGTGGACGGGCCGGTCCGCGAGCGCGCTCGAGCTGGCCGAGGAGGCGGCGGCGACGTTCAACGACCTGCGCGACTGGTACGGCGCCCTCCAGGCGCTCGGGGCGCTGGGCCGCATCCAGATCGCGCGGGGCCGGATCGACGACGGGATCGGCACGCTGATCGAGGCGGTCGGGGTTGGGGAGCGGGCACCCTCGGTGCGGTCGCGGAAGATCGCCGCAGTTCACCTGGCGGCCGGGGTGGCCCAGGCGGGTGAGCCGAGCCGGCTCCCGCCGGGCGCGGGACCGGCCCTGGCCGACGAGCCGGCGCCGTCGCTGCCGTTCCCGTCGGCGGACGACGACCGGGACC
>JBOGGX010000223.1:0-19964 GCA_050744245.1 Acidimicrobiales bacterium | reverse complement strand
GCGCACGCCCTGGGTCGGGCGGTCGCGGTCGCGCTGCTCGCCGCGCCCGCTGCGCGCGGCTCGGGTCTCGGCGCGGCCTGGGCGTCGGGGATCACGACCGCAGGACTGGTGACGACGCTCGTCGTCGGCGGCGTGATCGCCACCATCACCGTGGGGGCCTGGGCCGTACCGATGCTCGCCGTCGCTACGGTCGGTGTGGTCGCGGTGGCCGCGGTCGCCCGACGAACCCTCGGCGGGGTGACCGGCGACGTGCTCGGCGCGGCCGAGCAGGCCGCAGAGATCCTGGTGCTGTTGTTGGCGGCGGCCGTCGTCACCTCGTCAGCTCCCGGCTTCCCGTGGTGGCGCTGAGTTCAGCCGGCGTTCACCCGGCCGCAACCGGCCGGACCGAGCAATCGCCACGCCGATCTGGCAACCTGCCGCGGTGACGATAGACGAGCACCTCGAGCTCGAGGACATCAAGTTCGTGCTGACCGACATGGACGGCGTGCTCATCCACGAGCAGCATGTGATCCCTGGCGCGGCCGACTTCATCGACCAGCTCGAGTCGGCCGGCACCGGGTACATGGTGTTCACCAACAACTCGCGATTCACACCGCGCGACCTCTCGGCCCGACTCGCGACGAGCGGGCTCAAGGTGGCGCCGGAACGACTCTGGACCTCCGCCCTCGCCACCGCCCAGTTCCTCGACAGCCAGCGGTCCGAGGGGACGGCCTACGTACTCGGCGAGGCCGGCCTGACGACGGCACTGCACGACATCGGCTACGTGCTGACCGACGCCCAGCCCGACTACGTCGTGCTCGGCGAGACCCGCATCTACTCCTTCGAGAAGATCACCAAGGCCATCCGGCTCATCGGCTCCGGCTCCCGGTTCATCGCCACCAACCCCGATGCAACGGGTCCAGCACAGGACGGCGTCCTCCCGGCCACGGGCGCGGTGGCCGCGCTCATCACCCGGGCCACAGGCATCGAGCCCTACTACGTGGGCAAGCCCAACCCACTCATGATGCGCTCGGCGCTGCGCGCCCTCAAGGCGCACTCCCAACAGACGGTGATGATCGGCGACCGGATGGACACCGACGTGTTGTCCGGCCTCGAAGCCGGGATGCGCACCGTCCTGGTGCTCACCGGCATCGCAACCGTCGCCGAAGCCGAACGGTTCCCCTACCGGCCGACCTGGATCGTGCCGTCGGTCGCCGCCCTCTCGATCGGCCCGCGTCAGGACCAGGGCGTGTCGGGCCGTTCGAGGCGCTCGCCGTCCACGTAGAGGTCGACCCGCTCGTTGTAGAAGCACACGAGCCCGGCGATCTTCACGCTTTCGAGCACCGGGGCCTGGTACGACCAGGCGACGTCGGGGCGGACGGTGCCGTCGATGTCGGCCGACAGGTGCACGGTCGTGCCCTTGTACGGGCAGCTGGTCACCGTCTCGGAGGGCACCAGGAGGTCGAGGCGGACATCGGGCTTGGGCAGGTAGTAGCGCACCGGCAGGCTCGTCTCGAACAGCAGGCGGGGGCTCGACGACTCGGCCAGGGTCACGCCGTCGAGCTCGACCCTGACGTGACGCGACGAGGCCAGGATGTCGACGCGATGGTGGGGATCGCGGGGATGGACGAAGACCTCCTCGTCCTCCTCGAACCAGGCGTCCATGGCCTCCCACTCGAAGCGGATGTACTCCCGCAGCCCCTCGATCGGCGACGAATCAAACCGCCACGCGGCGTTCACCGCCTCGCGGTCGCCGGCCTTGACCGTGAACACCTTGCCGTCGCCTCGGCTCGGGGAATGGGTGGTCGCACCGGTGGCCACGAGCAGCTCGGAGCGGACGTCGTCCACGGGGAAGTAGTACTGCGGGAAGTGGGGAATCTCCCAGACCAGACGGGGCCGAGTGGTGTCCGCGACGACCTCGCCGCCGAGGTAGACGCGCACCCGTTTGGCGCTGTCTTCGATGTGGTTCACGCGTTGGGGCATGACGAATGTCTACGTCAGATCGGCGGGTCGAGTTCAATGCGGCCTCGACGCGAAAGGTAGTCGTGCCAGAGCATCCGGGCCGCGACCGAACGCCACGGGCGCCAGGGCTCGGCCAGGGTCGTGAGGGCGTCCGGCCCGGGCACCTCGGCCAGCCCCTTGACCGCGGCCGCCGCCACCTGCAGCGCCCGGTCGCCGACGGGCCAGATGTCGGGACGACGGAGCGCGGCGAGGAGGTAGGCGTCCGCCGTCCACGGGCCGATCCCGATCTGGGCGACGAGCGCGGCCCTGGACTCGTCGTCGGACAGGCGCGCGACGGCGTCCAGGTCGAGGCCGCCGCCGGCGACGGCCGCGGCCAGCTCGCGCACGTAGCGCTCCTTCTGCCGGCTCAACCCGGCCCGGCGCAGCACGCCGTCCGGCGTGGCCAGGACGTGGCGCGGGTCGACCGCGCCGACGGCGAGCGCCAGCCGGTCGTAGGTCGCCCGGGCCGACGCCAGCGACACCTGCTGCTCCAGCACCAGCAACACGAGGGTGGCGAACCCGGGGGGCCTGACCCAGAACGGCGGGTGGCCGTGCGAGTCGATGGTGCGCCTGAGATCGGGGTCGTGCTCGGCCAGATGGTCGACGGCGCGGTCGAAGCCGGCCGCGTCGAGGATCAAAGGCGGTCCACGAAGTCGGCCAGCTCTGCGTTGAAGCGGTCGGGCGCCTCGAGGAACGGTGCGTGGCCGACGCCAGGGTAGAGCGAGAGCTGCGCGTTCGGGATCGCCGCCGCGATCGCCTCGCCGGACGTGGGGCGCACCACCGCGTCGTCGGCGCCGTGGGTCACGAGTGCCGGCCGGCCGAGGCGGCCAAGGGTCTCGGTGTGGTCGAGCGTCCTGGCGAACAAGGCCCGGCGGACGTGAGACGGGACGATCGTGTTGTAGCCGAGGGCGTAGAAGAAGTCGTCGGGCGCCGGTTCATCGTGGACGCACAGGCGCATGAACGCCGACAGGGCGGCCGCGCTCTCGACCGCGTCCGTGCTGTAGAACCCGGGGACGAGGGCGACGAACCGGTCGTCGAGGAACGGCATGACCGGCGCGCCCAGCTTGGACACGGCGCCGACCCAGTTCGTGCCGGCGATGGCATCCTCGCCGTGGATGCTGAGGTAGTCGGCCATGATCACCCCGCCGTATGACCAGCCGACGAGCACCGGATGGTCGAGACCGAGCTGCTCGATGACGGCAGCGACGTCGTCGGCCCACAGCTTCGACTCGCCGTACACATCGGGAGGCTTCGCCGAGCCGCCGTGGCCCCGGATGTCGAGCGCGACCAGGCGGAACCGCTCGGCCAGGGGCGAGGTCGCGTCGAACTGGCGGCGCCAGCTCAGCCGGCACTGCGAGAACCCGTGGATGAACAGGATGGGCCGGCCGTCGGGGCTTCCCGTCTCGTCGACCCGGAGTTCGAGACCGCCGCCGCCGAACACCCGGTGAACGACCGCGGCCATCGGGCGGAAGGTAGCACCGGCCTCACGGCGCCGGATCGAGCAGCGTGCGGGTGAGCGTCGTCCTGGCCCACTCGACATAGCGCCGGGCCGACCAGCCCCGCCTGGTGACGAGCATCGTGTAGTTCTCGGGCGCGTTGCAGACCCAGATCATGTCGCGGGCCGTGGCGACGGACCGCCCCTTCGGCAGGCCGCCTCGGTCGCGTACGGCCTCGGCCAGCCGCCGGGCGGCCCGCAGCCGCTGCGCCTCGCGGGAGGCGAGCAGCTCGGCCAGCTCCGGCTCGGCATCGGCCGCCCGCACCAGCACCGAGTAGATCGGCGAGGCCCGCTGGGCCTGCTCACCCATGAGCACCGCGTACCGGGAGAGGAGCTCATCGGCGCTTGTGGCCCGGTAGACCCACACCGCCGTCGGCCGGTCGCGGATCGGGACGGGCCGGTCGTCACCGGCGATGGCGAAGTCGATGGCGTACCTGAGCAGCTCGGCCTTGCCGCCCGCGAACCCGGCGTAGACCGTCGGGATCGAGACGTCGGCGGCCTCGGCCACGGCCGCGATCGTGGTCGCGCCGTAGCCGTTGACGACGAAGAGGTCGTGGGCTGCCTGGACCACCCGGCGCCGGCTCTCGGCCGCCCGAGCCTGTCGCCGGGAGGAGTCGTAAGGGCGACGAGACATTCGCTTGAGCTGAACTCTCTCGAATAGAGTTACGTAGAGACAGAAAACCGTACCAGCCTCACCGAGGAGATCGACGTTCCGATGACGACCGTTCACGTGCCCGGCACGACGCTCCGCCGAGGAGCGCGGCCAAGGCCCGCCACTGCTGCTCATCCACGGGGCCGGTGAGGATGCCGCCATGCTCGGCCCCCCAGGCGGACCGACGCGCCGCCGCGGGCTTACCGGGTCATCACCTACGACCGGCGCGGCACCGGCCGCTCGGGCCGCGACGACTGGCCCGGCGGCGGCGCCGATCGGCACGCCGACGACGCGGCCGCCCTCCTCGAGGCGCTCGGGGCCACCCCGGCGGTGGTGCTCGGCCTCAGCTCGGGCGGCGTGGTCGCCCTCGCCTTGGCCGCCCGCCACCCCGATGTCGTCGACCGCGTCATCGCCTGGGAACCGCCCGCCGTCCGCGTGCTCGACGCCGGCGAGGCCATCTCCCAGCAGATGATGGCGCCGGCCGACGCCCATCTCGCGTCGCACCCGGGTGACTTCGCCGGCGCCCAGGCGGCCCTGTTGACCGCGATCCTGGGCTTTCCGGTCGCGGTCGACGACCCGGCCTTCGCCGCGGCGCGGGCCCACGCCGAGCCGATGGTGCGCGACGACCCGACGATCACCCTGCGGCGGTTCGGGCCCGACGACCTCGCTGGCGTCGACGTCACCATCGCCGTCGGCACCGAGGCCATCGGCCCCATCGCCGTCGGCACCGAGGCCATCGGCCTCATCACCGCGGTCGAGCGGCTGACGGCGGCGACGGGACTCCCGCCCGTCGTGGTCGACGCCGATAATGAGGTCCACCTGAGCGACCCGGCCGGGCTCGAAGGTGTCGTCGGGCCGCCCGGCCGGCGCTGACGACCGAGCATCCACCATCGACGCCCGGCCGCCCCCTAGCGTCGGACGAGACGGTGAGGAGGTGCCGGCATGGCCCGTGTGGGACGCAACGCCCGCTGCCCGTGTGGGAGCGGCAGCAAGGTCAAGCGCTGCTGCGGTGAGCGCAAGGGGCCGTCGGAGGAGCAGCTGGCCCGGGCCTTCGTCGCGGGCGAGGCCCGCGCCGCGGCTCGCAAGATGCTCCGGCACGACAAGGACGAGCTGCACGAGCTGTTTGAGGACGTGCTCGACCTCCCCGGCCTCGACGGATCGTTGGTGGTGCGCCTGCCCCGCCTGACCACACCGGAGATCCAGCGACTTGGCGACGCGTTGTTCGACGACGACGCCGACGCCGTCGACGCGGCCCTACCCGCCGCGGTCGCCCGGTGCGACACCTGGACCGCCCGCGCCGGGTTGGCCCGCGCCGTGACCCGCCTTCGTGACGACGACCGGATCGACGGGTGCGTCGCCGCCGTCGCCCTCGTCGACCTCAACCACAAGCGGAGCGCACTGCTCACGTCGAGCGTCATCCAGGCGGTGGCGATCGACGCCGGGGCGGTCGACACCAGGTCGGGGCTCCTCGTCGCCGCCCGCTGATCGTCCCGTGCAGCTGCTGCGTACACCAGACGACCGGTTCGCCGACCTCCCCGGCTGGACCTTTGCCCCGCGGTACGTCGACGTGCCCGCCGATCCGAACGACCCGGCCGGTCAGCGGCTCCGGGCGCATTACGTCGACGAGGGCGACCCCGAGGCACCGCCGGTGCTGCTCCTCCACGGCGAGCCGTCGTGGTCGTACCTCTACCGGCACATGATCCCGGTCCTGGCCGACGCCGGCTCCCGCGTGGTGGCTATCGACATGCCCGGTTTCGGGCGTTCCGACAAGCCGGCACAGCGGACCGAGTACACCTACGCCCGGCACGTGGCCTGGCTCCAGGCCGCGGTCGCGGCCATCGGACTGGCCGACATCACGCTGTTCGGACAGGACTGGGGCGGGCTCATCGGGCTGCGGCTCGTCGCCGACGAGCCCGAGCGGTTCGCCCGGGTCGTCGTGTCGAACACGTTCCTACCCACCGGCGACCAGTCGCCGGGCGACGCGTTCCTCCGCTGGCGCGACTACAGCCAGCGGGTCGAGCGCTTCGACGCCGGCTGGATCGTGAACCGGGGCTGTGTCACCGAGTTGACGCCCCTGGTGATCGCGGCCTACGACTCGCCGTTTCCCGACGAGTCCTACAAGGAGGGCGCCCGCCAGTTCCCTGCCCTGGTGCCGGCCACGCCGGACGATCCCGAGGCTGAGCCCAACCGGCGGGCATGGGAAGTGTTGGCCCGCTACGAGCGTCCGTTCCTCACGGCGTTCGGCGATCAGGACCCGATCACCCGGGGCGGCGACAGGGTGTTCCAATCGGTCGTGCCCGGCGCCGCCGGCCAGCCCCACACCACGATCGAGGGCGCCGGCCACTTCATCCAGGAGGACAACGGCGTCGAGCTGGCCGACGTGATCGTCGACCTAATCCGCCGCACCTCCTGACCCCCACCCGCTCGAAGGCGGTTTACGGCCTCGGGCGGCGACGCTTGCCTTCCCAGAGGACGATCGACTGGCGCAGCGGGACGAGCTCGGGTCTGTACTCCTTGCGCACGCCGGCCAGCTTCTCGTCGGCGGCCCGCTTGACCTCGGTGAGTTGGTCCTTGAGCCGGGCCAGCTCGCCCTCGAGCTCGAGCACCCGCTTGACCCCGGCCAGGTTGAGACCCTCGCGAGTGAGCTGCTGGATCCGGCGGAGCTGGGCGATGTCGGCGTCGCTGTAGCGCCGGCTCCCGCCGCCGGTGCGGGCCGGTTCGAGGAGCCCCTTGCGCTCGTAGATCCGCAGGGTCTGGGGGTGGACGCCCGCCAGTTCTGCCGCCACCGAGATCACGTACACGGCCGTCGGTTGGTTACGCGCCATCGTCACTCACCCACGCCCAGATGGGCCCTGGGCGACCCGGACGTGGCCGCGCCCAAGGCCTCGACCGCCTTGCGTTCGGCCGCCGACAGCTTCTGCGGGACGGCCACCTCGACCGTGACCATCTGGTCGCCCTGGCCCTTGCCCGTGTCGATGCCCCGCCCCCTGACCCTGAAGGTCTGACCGGAGCGGGTGCCGGGCGGGATGCGCAGGGTGACCGGCGGGCCGTCGAGGGTCGGCACCGAGATGTCGGCGCCCAGCGTCGCCTCGGGGAACGTGATGGGGACGGTCAGGGTGAGGTCGCGGCCTCGGCGTCCGAACGTCGGGTGGCCGGCGACGTGGACGGTGACGTAGAGGTCGCCGTTGGGCCCGCCGTTGCGGCCGGGCGATCCCCGCCCCTTCAACCGGATGCGCTGGCCGTCCTCCACGCCGGCCGGGATCCGCACCTTGACCTGGCGGGGTCGGTGCTCGACGCCGCTGCCTCGGCAGGTCGGGCACGGGTCGTCGATGCGCGTGCCCGTGCCGCCGCACGCCGGGCACGGCGTGCTGAACGAGAACAGCCCCTGGTCCTCGTCGAGGACGCCGCGCCCGCCGCAGTTGTCGCACGCCCTGGGCAACGTGCCCGGGCGGGCGCCGCTGCCGTGGCACGTCGAGCAGACGGCGTCGCTCTCGATGTTGACCGTCGTCGTGACACCCTTGGCCGCCCCCTCGAACGACAGCTGGAGCTCGGCCTCGAGGTCGGCGCCCCGCTGGGGACCCATGCCCCGGCTGGCGGTCGTCGTCCGGCCGCGGCCGCGGCCACGGGAGAAGATCGTCGAGAACAGGTCGCCCAGATCGGCCCCGCCCTCGGTGGTGAAGGAGAAGCCGCCCGGCCGGGTCCCCCCGGCCCCGCCCCCGAACATCCCGCCCATGGGCCCGAGCCGGCGGACCTCGTCGTACTCCTTGCGCTTGGCCTCGTCGCCGACCACCTCGTAGGCGGCCGAGATCTCCTTGAACCGCTCCTCGGCCGCGTTGTCGCCCGGGTTGGCGTCGGGGTGGAACTGGCGGGCGAGCTTGCGGTAGGCCCGCGTGATGTCCTTCTGGGGCGCCGAGTCGGCGACGCCCAGCACCTTGTAGTAGTCCTTCTCGAACCACTCCCGCTGCGGTGCCATCAGACCGCCCGGGTCGGCTCAGCCCCGGACCTTGACCATGGCCGGGCGCAGGACGCGACCCTTCCAGAGGTAGCCGGCGCGCAGCACGTCAGTGACCACCGGCCCAGGCTCGTCGTCGTCGCCGACCGGCTCGTGGACGACGGCCTCGTGGTGGTTGGGGTCGAAGGGCTCGCCCTCGGGCCGCAACGGCTGCAGCCCCTCCTTGGCCAGGACGTCGAGCAGCGCGTCATGGATGGGCTTGACGTCGGTCGCCCCGTGGGCCAGCGCCGCGTCGCAGGCGTCGAGGACGGGCAGCAGCTTGGCGGCCAGGCCCTCGGCCGCCCGCTCGACCAGGTCGGTGTTGCGCCGGATCGTCTGCTTCTTGAAGTTCTCGAAGTCGGCCTGCACCCGGCGCAGGTTGTCGAGGTAGTCGTCGCGCTCGCTGATGACCGCGGCGATGTCGGCCTCGACCGCGGCCGCGGCCTGCGCCAGGGCCTCGTCAGACTCGCTGCCCTCGTCCGCCGAGAGCCCTGGGTCGTGCTCGGCGTGCGCGTCGTCGGTCGACGGCGGTACCGCTCCTCCGCTGAGATCATCGTCCGGCTCAGGGACCCCCTGCACAACGGGGTCTCCGCCGGAGCCCTCGGCTCCGGTGGGGGGCGAGCTCACGCCGACTTGTCCTCCTCCTCGGCGTCGTCGACGATCTCGGCGTCAACCACGTCGTCGTCGGCCGGCGCCTCGGACGTGTCGGCCGCGCCACCTCCGGCCGCGGCCGACTCGGACGCGGCCTGCTCGTACAGGCGCTGGGCGAAGGTCTGGCTGGCGGTCATGAGCCCCTCGACGCCGGTCTTGATGGCCTCGACGTCGGAGCCGTTCAGGGCCTCCTTGAGCTCCTTGAGCTTGGCCTCGACGTTGGTCTTCTCGTCGCCGGTGATCTTCTCGCCCTGCTCCCGCAGCAGCTTCTCGGTCTGGTACACGAGGCTGTCGGCCTGGTTGCGGACCTCGGCCTCCTCCTTGCGCCGCCGGTCCTCCTCGGCGTGCGACTCGGCGTCACGCACCATCCGGTCGATCTCGTCCCGGTTGAGCGCCGACTGACCGGTGATGGTCATCGACTGCTCCTTGCCGGTGGCCCGGTCCTTGGCCGAGACGTTGACGATGCCGTTGGCGTCGATGTCGAACGTGACCTCGATCTGGGGGACGCCACGCGGCGCCGGCGGCAGGTCGACGAGCTGGAATTTGCCCAGCGTCTTGTTGAACGCGGCCATCTCCCGCTCGCCTTGGAGCACGTGGATCTCGACCGAGGACTGACCGTCGTCTGCGGTGGTGAACACCTCGGTGCGCCGGGTCGGGATGGTGGTGTTGCGCTCGATGAGCCTGGTGGCCACGCCGCCCTTGGTCTCGATGCCGAGCGACAGCGGGGTGACGTCGAGGAGCAGGACGTCCTTGACCTCGCCCTTGAGCACGCCGGCCTGGATGGCGGCGCCGACGGCGACCACCTCGTCGGGGTTGACGCCCTTGTGGGGCTCCTTGCCGGTGAGCTCCTTCACGAGATCCTGGATGGCCGGCATCCGCGTCGAACCGCCGACCAGGATCACGTGGTCGATCTCGGCCAGGGGGACGCCCGCGTCGTCGATCGCCTGCTGGAACGGCGGCCGCAACTTCTCGACCAGATCGGCCGTCAGCTCCTGGAACTTGGACCGGGTCAGGTTGTAGTCGAGGTGGAGCGGCCCCTCGTTGGTGGCGGTGATGAAGGGCAGGTTGACCGTGGTCTGCTGCACCGCCGACAGCTCGATCTTGGCCTTCTCGGCCGCCTCCTTGAGCCGCTGGAGGGCCATGCCGTCCTTGCCCAGGTCGACACCGTGGTCGTTCCTGAACGAGGTGACGAGCCAGTCGATCACCTTCTGGTCCCAGTCGTCGCCCCCGAGATGGGTGTCGCCGTGGGTCGATTTGACCTCGAACACGCCCTCGCCGATCTCGAGCACCGAGACGTCGAACGTCCCGCCCCCGAGGTCGAACACGAGGATCGTCTGGTCGCTCTCCTTGTCGAGCCCGTAGGCCAGGGCGGCCGCGGTGGGCTCGTTGATGATGCGCAGCACCTCGAGCCCGGCGATCTGGCCCGCCTCCTTGGTCGCGGTGCGCTGGGCGTCGTCGAAGTAGGCGGGGACGGTGATCACGGCCTGGTTCACCGCGTCGCCCAGGTAGGCCTCGGCGTCCCGCTTGAGCTTCTGCGGGATGCGGGCCGAGATCTCCTGCGCCGTGTACTTCTTGCCGTCGATGTCGATGGACCAGCTCGTGCCCATCTGGCGCTTCACCGAGCGGACGGTGCGCTCCGGGTTGGTGATGGCCTGGCGCTTGGCCACCTCCCCGACCAGCACCTCGCCCGACTTGGAGAAGGCGACGACGGACGGTGTGGTGCGCGACCCCTCGGCATTCGGGATGACGACGGGGTCGCCGGCCTCGAGGGTGCTGACGACAGAGTTGGTGGTGCCGAGGTCGATGCCGACGGCCTTGGGCATGGGTGGTGCCTCCTGCTGACGTTGCTGAGGATCGGGGGAGATGCGGTGCGTTCCGCGGTTGTTCGGAGGATAAAAGTTGAGCGCGTCGTTTACAACTCGACGCCGCAGGTACGTTGTCCGCATGGCCTACACGCTCCTGCTGCTCCGCCACGGTGAGAGCACGTGGAACGCGGCCAACCTGTTCACCGGCTGGTACGACGCCGACCTGTCCGAGAGGGGCAGGGAGGAGGCGGTCACCTCCGGCCGGCTGATCAAGGAGGCCGGCATCGTGCCCGACATCCTCCACACCTCGGTGCTGGTGCGGGCCATCCGGACCGCAGACCTGGCCCTCGACGAGGCCGGCCTCCAGTGGCTCCCGGTCACCCGCCACTGGCGGCTCAACGAGCGCCACTACGGCGCCCTCACCGGCAAGAACAAGAAGGAGACGGCCGAGCAGTTCGGCACCGACCAGGTCAAGGTGTGGCGCAGGAGCTACGACGTGCCCCCGCCCCCGGTCGACCGGGACAGCCCCTACCACCCGGTCAACGACCCGCGCTACACGGGACTGCCCCCCGAGGTGCTGCCCGCGTGTGAGTGTCTGAAGGACGTGCTCGTGCGGATGCTCCCGTGGTGGCACGACGTGTGCGTGCCCGACCTGGTGGCGGGCAAGCTGCCGATCGTGTCGGCCCACGGCAACAGCCTGCGGGCCCTGGTGAAGCATCTGGACGACATCCCGGACGACGAGATAGCCGAGCTCAACATCCCCACCGGGGTGCCGCTGGTCTACGAGCTCGACGACGGCTTCCGGCCGATCGTGCCCGGCGGCCGCTACCTCGACCCGGCGGCCGCGGTCGCCGGGGCGGCGGCGGTGGCCGCGCAGGCGGGCTGAGGTCACAAACTTGGAACACAGCGCCCTCAGCGGCGGCCTGCGGTCTCACCTTTGTTGCTGCGCTGGAGTACATGTGCGAGGTACCTCGGCGCGGCAGGAACCTGATGTGCCGGTCGCCGGTCAATCGCCGGGGTTGCGGCCGACGGCCTCGATCTCGATGACGTCGTAGGCGAGCGGCGGGCCCACGATCGGCCGCTCTCCCAGCGGGAGCACGATCGCGCCACCGATCGCCGGGTGGCTGGCGGTGTAGGTGCCGTCTCACCACGTGGTCGCGGTCACGGTGCAGGCGCAATCGTGGGAGTAGACGTAGGTGTACGGGTTGCCCTCGGTCGGCTGCCAGGGGTCGCCCGTGCCGTCACCGTTGCCCAGGTCGTACTCGTACCTCACGATCCGAGCGGTCACCTCGGCGTGCCAACCGGCCAGATCGACGGTCGCCGTCACCTCGGTGACCTGGTCGTACCACAGCCACGTTTCCAGCCCGACCAGACCGCGGACGAACGGGCTGATGTTCACCTCGGGCCGCGGGATGCCGGCCCGGTCGAACACCTCCTCGGGCGACGGCGGCAACGGCGGAAGCGGCGGCGGACCCCCGGGCTCGGCCGCCGGATCCCAACACCGCCACTCGGTGACCTCGATGGCGACGCCGGTGCTCAGATCGATGAGCTCGTCCCGATAGCGGGCCGCATCCGGGATCGGCGAGGGCAGGTTCGGCGACACACAGGTGAGCGCCTCATCCCAGCGGCGGCGCCACTCCCGCCCAGCACCCGCTTCGCTTCCACCGCCGTTCCCGCCACCACCCGGTTCGACCCGGCCGCCGGGCACACACCGGTGTTGATCTCGCAGAAGCCACCTGGCGGCGGCGACGGCGACGATGACGGCGGACCTTGTGACGTCGGCGGCGGTGGCGGCTCCTGGGCACCGGCAACTCGAGAGCTCGTCAGCGCAAGGCCGAAGACGACAACGACGACGAGGCGTTTCACGGCACCCCCAGAGAGATGATCTCCTCGACGGCCGACGGCAGAATCTGGTCGAGCAGGAAGAAGTCGTTGATCTTCCAGCTGCCGGCCGAGCCGAGGAGGCTGATGCTGTAGGCCACGCGGCCAGCCGGCACGTGCTCCAGCACCTGACCGTCACCGCTGACGACGTCGGCCTCGAAGAAGTCGATCACGATGGTCAGGCTTGGGCTACGGGGATCGTCGACTTCGAGCCTCACCCCGAGGACCTGACTTGGGTCACTGGCCCAACGGGAATTGGCAGCCACCAAGCGCCCGATCCCATCGACATCCATGGGGTACAGGGGCGACTGGTCTTCGGCGTACTCGGAGATCCTGTCCACGTCGGGGTTCTGGAGCACCTCGTCCCGCAGCTCGAACAGCTCGGCGGCGGCCTGGCGGATCTCGTCCTCGGGGCTGAGCGGCGAGGTCGTTGTCGTGGGCTGGGTCGTGGTCGTGGTGCTCTCCGAGGTCGTCGTCGACTCTCGGGTGGCGGTCGCCCCGGTCGACTCGTCGTCGCCGCCGCCGATCACCAAGGCGGCCACCACCAGCGCAACGAGAAAGACGGCCAAGCCCCCCACCACCAGCCAGTTGGCCCGGTTCTCCATCGGCGGTTCACCCTAACGGCGCCCGAACGTGGCGTTCATGGCACCTTCGTGCGCAGACGAACCTACGATAGCATGAAATACACGACTGGCATCAAGACACGACGACAGGCATGGAGCACCCATCGACCGTGCATCCGGTTGGGAGTCGACGCCTCAGCCGGGGCGGCGGAGCTCCTCGGCGCCCGCGAGTTCGAGGACGTAGCCCCGCGACCGGACCGTGCGGATCACCAGTCCGACGGGAGCCAGGCGACGCCGGAGCCGGAGGACGTGGACGTCGAGGGCGTTGCGCCCCGGTGCACCGTCGGGCCAGCCGGCGTCGGCCAGGTCGTCCCGGCCCACCACCTGGCCCCAGTGGTCGAGCATCCGGGCGACCATCCTGGCCTCCACCGGCGGCAGCGAGGCCCACCGGTCCCCGACGCGGACCACGCCGTTGCCGTCGAGCTCGGGCAGGAACGCCAGCCGGGCCGAGGCCCGGCGCTCGAGAGCGTGCAGCCGCACCTGCACGTCGTCGTCGCGGGCCGGCACCCTGATCCAATCCTCGAGATCGTCCGTCGGCGCCGGCGGGGTGGCGTCGTCGTCGACGAGCAGCAGGCGGGGTCGGTGCTCGTCGCGCAGGCGGGCGCGCCGTTCGTCCTCCGCCGGCCACCGAACCAGCGTCACCTCCACGTCAGACGACGGTAGAGAGAGAACGTTGCGATGGAGTTGCAAGTTGATGACCGTCGTGCGCCACGCCCGGCCCGTTCTCCGGGCACGACGCCGGCTGACGACGTACGCTGCCGCGATGGCCCGTGACCAGCGCCTCGCCGCCCTCGCCGCCGTCCCGATGTTTGCGGCGTGCACCAGGCGGGAGCTCCAGAAATTGGCGAGGGCCGGTGACGAGCTCGACGTCGAGGCCGGGCGCCGGCTGGTCGACCAGGGGGCGACCGGCCGGGAGGCGTTCTTCATCCTCGACGGCCGGGCCACGGTGCGCCGGGGCAACCGCAAGATCGCCGCGCTCGGGCCGGGCGACTGCTTCGGCGAGCTGGCCCTGCTCGACCACCAGCCCCGCACCGCGAGCGTCACGGCCGACACGCCCATGAAGGTCTACATCCTCGACTCTCGCCACTTCGAGGGCGTGCTCGACGAGATCCCGGGCCTGGCCCGGCGGCTGCTCGGCCAGCTCGCCAGCCGGGTCCGCGAGCTCGACGCCAAGGCCTACGGCTGAGCTGTCTGCGCCACTCGGCCTACGGCCTCGCCGGCGCGGCCTTCGGCAACCGACGAGCGTCGCCTTGGCTGCTACGCCTGGCGGCTGCGCAGCGTGGCCAACCCAGGCACGTCATGCCGTGGGCTTGAGCCAGCGGTCGAGCCACTCGAGGATGGCCTCGGCCCGAAGCACCCGTTGCTTCGGCGGGCCCGACCGCGACAACTCGTGGCTGGCCCCGGCGAAGCGCAGCATCTCGACGTCCCGCTCGAGCAGCCGAAGCACGGTGAACAGGGCGTCGGCCTGGCCGATCGGGCAGCGCAGATCGCCCTCGGAGTGGATGATCAGCAGCGGCGTGGTGATGTCGGTCGCATAGGTGATCGGTGAGCTGGCGGCCAGCTGGTCGTGGTCGGCGAAGAACCGCCTGCTCGTGTAGGAGCCGAAGGCCGAGGCGATGTCGGACGACTCCTCCAGGGCGACCAGGTCGTTGGCCGCCCGCTCGGAGCAGCCCGCCGTGAAGCGGTCGCCGTGGCCGACGAGCCAGGTCGTCATGTAGCCGCCGTAGGAGCCGCCGAGGACGCCCAGGCGATCGGGGTCGATCGTGTCGAACCGGCGCACCGCCTCGTCGAGCACCGCCATGACGTCGTCGGCGTCGACGCCACCCCAGCCCGAGCCGGGATGGATCTCGTGGCTGGGCCACGCCACCGCCTGACCCCACGCGTCGCCGTAGCCGGACGAGCCCCGCGGGTTGCAGTACACGACGCCGTAGCCGGCGCCGGCCTGGATCTGGAACTCGTCGAAGAACCTGTTGCCGTACTGGGTGAACGGCCCGCCATGCACGTTGAGCAGGGTCGGCCGGCGCTCGCCGGGGGCCGCGCCGACGGGCGCGATGTACCAGCCATCGACCTGGGTGCCGTCGGGCGACGTCGCGGTGAACGCGACGGGCTCCGAGACCTCGACCCGGGCCCCGAAGACGCGACCGAGCGCGGTGAGCGGCCGTTCGGATCCGTCAGGGTCGACGACGACGACCTCGGGCTGGGTGGTCGCGGTCGACACGACGGCCACCACCCGGTCGCGGCCGGCGTCGAAGGCGTGGACCCACCGGTCGCCCACGATGAGCGGCTCGGGCGGCGCGGACCCGTCCCCCGGCGCCCGGTAGAGGTGCTGGTTCCCGTGATCCTCGACGAGGAACAGCAGGTCGTCACCGACCCACACCGGTCCCTGGGGCACCATGAAGTGGTGGCACGAGCGGTCGAGCTTCTCGGTCAGCGACCGCCGGTCGCCGGTGGCCAGGTCGACCACCGCCACCTGGCCGGAGCGGACCTCGTCGGGCGAGCCGTACCAGATGGTGGCGACCCGCCCGCCGTCGGGCGAGGTCGCGACCCAGCTCCAGCCGTGCTCGGTCGCCGTCACCCGGCGGGGGCCGGCCGGCTCCCGGCCGGTCGGGAGGGCGACGGTCCAGATGTCGTCGCGCAGGTCGAGGTCCCACGTGTCGTGGCGGCCCGAGTTGAAGACGAGTCCGTCGCCGTCGGGGAGCCACGACAGGCCCGAGGTTTCGAAGTCGCCGGTGGTGACCGTCGTCGGCTTGGCCGTGCCGTCCGCCGGCACCACGTGGAGCTGGCGGTGGCGCTCGTGGAGCCAGCCGACCGTGTCGATGCGCTGGAACAGCCGGGTGATGCGGCGGGGCGGCTGGTCCTTGGCCTTCTTGGCGCCCCGCTCGGGGTCGGGGGTGCGGGCGCCGAAGGCCAGGGTGGCGCCGTCGGGCGACCATTCCATGGCGTCGATGCCGTCGTCCCACTCGGCCACGGTGCGGACCTCGCCGCCCGACCCCACCGGTGCGACCCGGATGGCGTTGCCCGCGTCGTCGCCCTTGCGCTTGGAGACGAAGGCCAGCCGGCCGCCGTCGGGCGACCAGCGGGGGGTCGAGTCGGAAGGGTCGCCGGCGGTGAACGGGGCGGGCGGGGTCGAGCCGTCGGTGGCGCCGACCCAGATCGAGCGCCGGTACTCGTTCTCGTCGAGGTCGACGGTCCACACGGTGAAAGCGACCTGCGACCCGTCGGGCGACAGGCGCACCTCGTCCACGCCGATGAGCGAGCCGATGTCGTTGGGGTTCATGCCGGGCATGGACGCGACCCTAGGACTTCGGACCCGGTGGACCGGCCCGAGTAGCTTCGGCCTCGTATGAAGGTCCGGCCGTTCCACATCGCGGTCGCCATCGGCGTGCTGCTCGCGCTGGTGCTGGTCGTGTCGGGGCTGGCGCCGGTGCTGACCGAGTGGCACGACGAATCGAAGGTCACCCGCGAGGTCTTCGGCAACGTCCCCGGGCCATGGAAGCTCGCCTTCTACACGGTGCTGCCCGTGCTGTTCGTGTACGCCGCCTACCTGTTCGCCACGCGGGTCAAGAACTGGGAGCGGGGTGCCCCCGACAAACGGGTCACCGACCGGCGCACGATCAAGCGCCGGCTCGAGGACCTCCGGGCCGGCCTCTACATGCAGACGCTGCTGCGCGACCCGGCCGCCGGCGTCATGCACTCGCTCATCTACTTCTCGTTCCTGGTCCTGTTCGCGGTGACCACCGTGCTCGAGGTCAACCACCAGCTCCCGCCCGATCTCAAGTTCCTCCATGGCGACGTGTACAAGGCCTACTCGGCCGTGGGCGACGCCGCCGGGCTGGTGTTCCTGGCCGGTGTCGGCTGGGCGATCGTCCGCCGCTACGGGCAGCGGCCGTACCGGATCCGGATCAAGTCCAAGCCCGAGCACGCCGTCATCCTCGGCACCTTCCTGCTGCTCGGTGTGACGGGGTTCGGCGCCGAGGCGTTCCGCATCGCCCTCGACGGCAGCCCGGAGTTCGAGCGGTGGTCGTTCGTCGGCTACCCGTTGGCCCAGCTCGTCGACGGAGCTTCCAATTTGGACGTTTGGCACCGGGTCTGGTGGGTGGCCCACGTGGCCGGCTTCATCGCCTTCGTCGTCATCCTGCCGGTCACCATGCTGCGGCACATGTTCACCTCACCGTTGAACATGTACCTGCGCGACCGCGACCGGCCCAAGGGGGCGATGAAGCCGCTGCCCCACCTGATGGAGACCGAGCTCGAGACGTTCGGCGCATCCACGGTCGAGGACTTCACCTGGAAGCAGCTGCTCGACACCGACGCCTGCACCATGTGCGGCCGGTGCACGTCGGTGTGCCCGGCCCACGCCACCGGCAAGCCCCTCGACCCGCGCGAGATCGTCCTGAAGGTGGGCGAGGTCATGGCCGCCACCGGCTCGCCGCCCACGTCGCCGCCGATCGGCGTCGACCCGGAGATCACGATCACGGTCGACTCGGTGTTCGAGCGGATCACGCCTGAGGAGCTGTGGGCCTGCACGTCGTGCAAGGCGTGCGACGAGATCTGCCCGGTCAACATCGAGATCCTCGACAAGATCCTCGACATGCGGCGCTACCTGTCGCTCATGGAGTCCGACTTCCCCACCGAGCTCGGAACCGCGTACCGGGCCATGGAGAACTCGGGCAACCCCTGGAACATGAACCAGGGCGCGCGGGGCGACTGGGCCGCGGCGTTGGGGGACGACGGCGGCGCCGTGCCGGTGGTCGAGCCCGGCTCGGAGTTCACCCACGAGTACCTGTACTGGGTCGGGTGCGCCGGGAGCTTCGATGACAAGAACCGCAGGGTCACCGTCGCCGTGGCCAAGCTGCTGAGGCGGGCCGGGGTCGACTTCGCCATCCTCGGGCCGTCCGAGCTGTGCACCGGCGATCCGGCCCGGCGTTCGGGCAACGAGTACCTGTTCCAGATGCTCGCCGGTCAGAACGTCGAGGCGCTCAACGGCATGGGGGTCAAGAAGGTCATCACCCAGTGCCCGCACTGCTTCAACACCATGCGCAACGAGTACCCGCAGCTCGGCGGCGACTACGAGGTCGTCCATCACAGCGAGTTCATCGAGTGGCTGGTCGACTCGGGCCGGCTCGACCTGTCCATGGCCAGGCTCGACGACGACGAGAAGATCGTGTACCACGACTCGTGTTACCTGGGGCGGCACAACGACGTGTACCTGGCGCCGCGGCGGGTCATCGGTTCCATCGGGGGCATCGACGTCGTCGAGGCGCCCCGCAACGGGACACGCGGCATGTGTTGCGGCGCCGGCGGGGCCCGCATGTGGATGGAGGAGTCGGTCGGCAAGCGGGTCAACGAGGACCGCTCCCAGGAGCTGGTCGCCACCGGCGCCAGCCGCATCGCCACCGCCTGCCCCTACTGCTACATCATGATCGACGACGGCGTGAAGGCCCAGGGCAAGGAGGACGACGAGGTCAAGGTGGGCGACATCGCCATGCACCTCGTCGAGGCGCTCGAGCGGGGTGAGGCCGAGCGGGTCATGCCGGCGTCCGCGTCGGCCGACTGACCCGATCCCGGTAGAACTCGACGCCGGCTCGGGTTGGCTCTAGCCGGCGACCTCGACGGCGAGCGGTGCCCGCATGCCAACGGTCACGAACGGGTCGCCGGGGTCGGCCAGCACGTACGAGCCGGGCGCCAGGTCGGTCGTGATCGTCGCCGACCCGCCGGGAGCGATGTCGCCGCTGTCGGCCACGACCGTGATCTCGGCGCTCGTGAGGTCGAGGCCGCCTCTGTCGTTCTTGGGCAGGGCGAAGTAGTCGAGCTCGGTCGCCAGCACGAGAAGGCGGTGCGTCAGCCCACCCTCGTTGGTGACCTGGATGGTCAGCGGCCCGGCCGCCGCCCCCGGATCCGACAGGGTGACGGTGAACTCGTCGAGCACGACGGCCAGCTCGCTTTTGGCCACGGTGAACTCGGTGGTCGTCGTGGCGTCCGGCTGCCCCCCGCCGGCGGCGCCGGCGGTCACCTCCTGGTCGTCGTCACCGCAGGCGGTGGCGGTGAGGAGGGCGAGGCACGCGACGGTTCC
This sequence comes from Acidimicrobiales bacterium, assembly GCA_050744245.1. Lineage (GTDB taxonomy): Bacteria > Actinomycetota > Acidimicrobiia > Acidimicrobiales > JBOGGX01 > JBOGGX01. The sequence goes on along the minus strand of JBOGGX010000223.1, from coordinate 813 downwards.
AACCAGTGCTTGCTTGATCATCCGATCGAGGGTACGGCCGACTTCCGGCCACCAGAAGGTGACTTCGGTTACGTCTCGCTTGCGGTTCCCTGACGGAAGTTCTCCCAGTATCGGCTCGGCGTCGGGCCCCGCTGACCCTGGTACTTCGAGCCGATCGCGGCCGACCCGTACGGCACGTCGGCCGGCGTTGTCATGCGCAGGAACGAGATCTGCCCGATCTTCATCCCCGGGTACAGCGTGATCGGCAGGTTGGCCACGTTCGAGAGCTCGAGTGTGAGGTGACCGTTCCAACCGGCGTCGACGAAGCCCGCGGTGCTGTGGATGAGCAAACCAAGCCGGCCCAAAGAGCTCTTACCCTCGAGTCGGGCGACCAGATCGTCGGGCAGCGCCACCCGCTCGAGCGTCGAGCCGAGAACGAACTCGCCGGGGTGGAGCATGAACACGCCGTCGTGGTCGATCTCGACCAGCTGGGTGAGCTCCTCGAGGTTCTGCTTCACGTCGATGTGGCCCATCGTGTGGTTGAGGAAGACGCGGAAGTAGCGGTCGAGGTGCAGGTCGACGGAGCTCGGCTGAATGCTCGAATCGTCGGAAGGCTCGATGATGATGCGGCCCTTGGCGAGCTCGTCTCGGATGGTCCGATCGGACAGGATCACGAGCCGCAAACTAGTTGCGGCCTACGACAGCGAGCATCGAGCCCAGAGTTGGCCTTCGGCGGAGCTTGCTAGGGTGATCGGCCACCGCGGGTGTAGTTCAGCGGCAGAACATCAGCTTCCCAAGCTGAGAACGCGGGTTCGATTCCCGTCACCCGCTCGG
>JBOGGX010000222.1:0-3026 GCA_050744245.1 Acidimicrobiales bacterium | reverse complement strand
CCCACGGTCCCTGCATAGGGCCGGTTCGTCTCGTCTGTCTGCAGTTTCGGATTCCGTCGTCGTCACGCATCCCTTCCACCCCCTTGTCGGCCAGCGGGTGGTGGTGATCCTCGAGCGCCGCCGGGCGGGCGCGGAGTTGGTGTTGGTGTGCGAGGGCGGCCCGGCGGGGCGGGTGACGCTGCCGGTCGGTTGGACCGATCGGACGCCGGCGCCGTTGGGTCATCGGCTGGCGGCCGAGGGTCTGGTGGAGCTGGCCGGGTTGGTCGCCGTGTTGGAGCATCCACCACTTGCGGGACGGGATCGGTCATGATCTTGTACAGCGATGACGTACAAGACCGATCTTGGTTCGCTGACCGTTCGTCAGCTGCGGGCCCGCCGAGGGCGACTGGCCCGCTCGCTGCCCGATGTGGAAGCGGTCATCGCTGGCTCCGTGGTCGACCAAGGCCGCCGTTGCGGCAAGGAGGGATGCCGATGCGCCAGCGGAGAGCTACACGGGCCCTACACCTACGTCGTGTTGCCCCGGGCGGGGGGCCGCACCCGTACCGTGTATGTGCCGGCGGCGGCGGCCGACGCGGTGCGCCAGGGGGCGGCGGTCTCGACCCGGGTGCGGGACGCGCTGGAGGAGATCTCGGCCATCAACATCGAGTTGTTGGCGCGGGGAGCGTTGGGCTGAGTGGCCGAGGCCGTGGCAGTGGTGGCCAACATGGCGGCCGCGGCGCTGGAGGCCGGCGGCGGTGAGGGCCACCGAGAAGATCGGCGCCGGGCATCGGGAACGAACCGCGCTGGTCTATGTCCGCCAGTCCAGCCTGGCGCAGGTAAGGGACAACACCGAGTCGACCGCCCGTCAGTATGCGCTGGTCGACGAGGCGGTCCGCCTGGGCTGGGCCCGCCAGAGCGTGGAGGTGATCGACGCCGACCTGGGTCTGTCGGGCCGCTCGGCCGACCACCGCTCGGGGTTCAAGGACCTGGTGAGCCGGGTGTGTCTGGGCGAAGTCGGTGCCATCTTCGGCTTGGAGGTGTCCCGCCTGGCTCGCTCGTCGGCGGACCTGTCCCGCCTGCTGGAACTGGCCCGCCTCACCGACACCTTGGTCATCGACGCCGACGGCATCTACGACCTGGCGAACTTCAACGACCGCCTCCTGTTGGGCCTCAAAGGCACAATGTCCGAAGCCGAGCTGCACTTCCTCGCCGGCCGGCTCCAGGGGGCCAAGCGGGCCGCGGCGGAGCGGGGCGAGCTGCGCTTCCCGCTGCCGGTCGGGTTCGTCTACGACGACGAGGGCAACACCATCGTCGACCCTGACGCCGAGGTGCAGGCCGCGGTCAACGACGTGTTCGCCGCCTTCCGCACGGGCGGCTCCGCGTATCAGGTCGTGGCCGCGTTCAAGGGTCGCCGGTTCCCGTTGCGGGCCTATGGCGGGGTGTGGGCCGGCCAGTTGCGCTGGGGTCGGCTCACGCATTCTCGGGTGCTGGGCATCTTGGCCAACCCCGCCTACGCCGGGGTCTACGTGTTCGGCCGCTACCGGTCCCGCCGAGTGGTGGAGCCCGACGGCACGGTGCGCACCAAGATCGCCGAGCTGCCCCGCGACGAATGGCCGGTCGTCATCTATGACCACCATCCCGGCTACATCAGCTGGGACGACTACCTGGCCAACCAGGCTCGCCTGGCCGCCAACCTGACCAACGCCGGCGCCCGCCCACCCCGCGAAGGACACGCGCTGTGCCAAGGGATCATCGGCTGCGGGTCCTGCGGGCGGCCAATGACGACGCGCTATCACCGCAACGGGCAGGCCGCCTACGAGTGCTCGGCGTCGCGAGCCGACCAGATGGCCACGTCGACCTGTCGGTCGATCAGCGCCGCCACCGTCGACGATGCCGTGGCCGGACGACTCCTTGACGCCCTCAATCCCGACGAGGTCGCCCTGGCGTTGGCCGCCGCCGACGAAGTCGCCGACCGCCGGGCCCGCAGCGGCCGGGCCGCGGAACTGGCCGTCGAGCGCGCCCGCTACGAAGCCGAACGAGCAGAGCGGGCCTTCCACGCCACCGAACCCGAGAACCGGCTCGTCGCCCGCAACCTCGAGGCCCGCTGGGAACAACGGCTCCTCGCGTTGAACGAAACCGAAAGGGCCCTCGCCGAAGCGCAAGCCACCGCTCTTCCGCTGCCATCGCGCACCGAGCTCGAAGCGCTCACCGCCGACGTGCCCGCCCTGTGGCACGCGCCCACCACCGCGCCACGGGATCGCAAGCGGCTGCTGCGCACCCTCATCGCCGATGTCACGCTCCTGCCCGAGCCCGACTTCGCCAAGGCCCGCATCGGGATCCGCTGGCACACCGGCGCCACCGACGAGCTCGTCGTCGCCCGGCGCATACGAGTGAACGAGTGGCGTCGCACCGACCCCGCAGCCGTCGACCTGGCGCGCCGGCACGCCCACCTACCCAACCGCGACCTCGCCGAACTGCTCAACGCCGCCGGCTACACCACCGGCGCCGGCCGGCCCTTCGACCGCATGGCGGTCGCGAACCTCCGCCAATACCACCGCGTCCCGCCCGCCGGCCTGCTCCGTGACGGAGAGGTCACCGTCGCCGATGTCGCCCGCCGCCTCGGCATCAGCCACGGCGCCGTCATCCACTGGATCGCACGAGGATGGCTACCCGCACGCCGCGGCCCCAGCAACCAGTGGTGCATCCCGTTCAGCGCCGACGTCGAGGCCGCCTGCCGCGAGCGCGTCACTCGATCCGCCCACATCCACGAGCCGGACTCCACTGACCCGCGCGCCGACCACGAGCTCACCGTCGCCGAGGTCGCCGTCGCACTCGGCATCAGCACCAACGTCGTCTACTACTGGATCGAACGCCGCCACGTCGGCGCCCGACGCGGCACCGGCGGCCGCCTGTTCATCTCCTTCGGCCCCGACATCGAAGCGGCCTGTCGAGCACGGGTCGCCACGTCGGTGCACCTCAAGCCCGTCCAACAACCCCAAACCACACGGTCCACGACCCAGGAGGCAGTATGAAGCCATCGTCCCCAC
>JBOGGX010000221.1:0-9095 GCA_050744245.1 Acidimicrobiales bacterium | reverse complement strand
GTCCGCAAGATCGAGGGCGTCAAGTGCGCCGACGACGTGTCCGGGCCCTATGACGTCATCGTCAACGCCGAGGCCGAGAGCGTGGACGAGCTCGGCAAGATGGTTGTCTCCCGGGTCCAGCTGGTGGAGGGCATCACCCGCACCCTCACCTGCCCGGTCGTCAACCTGTAGCGTCCGCTACCCGTCGCGGGAACGGCCCGCACGCTCGGCCCGGCGTTCGTGGCGCTCGAGGGCGAGGGCGACGAGGCGGTCGAGAAGTTCGGGATAGGGCACCCCGGTGACCTCCCACAGCCGGGGATACATCGAGATCGGGGTGAACCCGGGGATCGTGTTGACCTCGTTGACCAGCAGGCCCCGCCCGTCCTCCTCGTAGAAGAAGTCGACCCTGGCCATGCCGTCGACCCGCAGGGCCTTGAACGCGGCCACCGCCAGCCGGCGGGCGTCGTCGGTCACCTCGGGCGGCAGCGGCGCCGGGATGAGGAGCTCGGCGCCGCCGTCGACGTACTTGTCCTCGTAGTCGTAGAACTCACGGCTCGGCACCACCTCGCCCGGCATCGACGCCTGCGGGTCGGCGTTGCCGAGCACCGCGACCTCGATCTCGCGACCGCTGATCGCCTCCTCGATCATCACGAACTCGTCGTAGCGCAGCGCCTCGTCGATGGCGACCATGAGCGCACCAGGGCCGCCCGCCTTGGTGACTCCGACCGACGACCCCAGGTTGGCCGGCTTGACGAACACGGGCCACTCGAGCTCTCGTCCGACCCGAGCTGGGAGCGCGTCGTCGATCTCGTTCTCGCGCAGCTCGATCCAGCCCGCCACCGGCAGTCCATGGCGGGTGAGCAACTGCTTGGCGACCGCCTTGTCCATCGAGACCGACGACCCGAGCACCCCTGCGCCGGCATACGGCACCCCCGCCAGCTCGAGGAGGCCCTGCACGGTGCCGTCCTCACCCATCGGCCCGTGCAGCAGGGGCAGCACGACCACCTGCTCGCCGGCCAGGCGCGGGGCCACGGCAGGCAGGGGATCGAGCTCGCGACCCGGCGAGGTGTCAGGGTCGGGGAGGGCGCCGGCCCCGGCTCCGAGGGCGGCCACGGCCTCGTCGGCCGCGACCCAGCGGCCGGCTCTGGTGATGCCGACCGGCACCACCTCGTAGCGGGTGGGATCCGCCGCCTGGAGCACGTGCAAGGCCGAGACGCACGACACCTCGTGCTCCGCCGACCGCCCGCCGAACAGCACGACGAGGCGGATCCGGTCGCCCTCCATCGCCGACGAGTGTAGGAGGACCGGGCCGACCGACCGGGCCGACCGACCGGGCCGACCGATCGGGCCGTCCGACCGGACTGGCAGACTCGGCCGATGCGGCTCACGACCGACCAGATCGCGGCCGCGACAGGTGGTCGTCGGATCGGGCCGGACGTCGAGGTCGTTGGGGTCGGCATCGACACCCGAGTGATCCATCCGGGACAGTTGTTCGTCCCCGTGGTCGGCGAGCGCGACGGCCACGAGTTCGTCGACGCCGCCGTCGCCGCTGGCGCGCCCGCCTACCTGTGGTCCAGAGCGCCGGCCGTCGGCGCCCAGCGGGGCGGGGCCACCGTCGTCGTCGTGCCCGACACCGGCCGGGCGCTCCTCGACCTCGGCCGAGCCGTTCGGTCCCGAATCGGTGATCTCGTGATCGGCGTCACCGGATCGGTCGGGAAGACGACGGTGAAGGACCTGACCGCGGCCGTCCTGGCCACGACGTTCCGGACGGCGGCGAGCGAGAAGTCGTTCAACAACGAGCTCGGCGTGCCCCTCACCCTGCTCAACGCTCCGGACGACGTCGAGGCGGCCGTGGTCGAGCTGGGCTCTCGGGGAAGAGGCCACATCGCCCTCCTCTGTGACGTCGCCCGGCCGATGATCGGCGTCGTCACCGCGGTGGCGATGGCGCACACCGAGCGGTTCGGCTCGATCGACGATGTGGCCGCGTCGAAGGGCGAGCTGGTCGAGGCCCTGCCGACCGACGGGACGGCCGTGCTCAACTCGGACGACCCGCGGGTCGCGGCCATGGCCGACCGCACCCGGGGCCGGGTCCTGCGCTTCGGAACCGGGCCCCTGGCCGAGGTGCGCGCCGTCGACGTGCGGGTCGACGACGAGCTGCGGGCGCGGTTCGTCGTCGAGTCAGAGTGGGGTCGCGCGGACGTCCACCTCGGCGTGCGCGGCGAGCACCAGGTGGGCAACGCCCTGGCCGCGGCCGCCACCGGCCTCGTCGCCGGGGTGGCCGCCGACGACATGGCCCGCGGCTTGGCCGCCGAGCCCGCCTCGCCGTGGCGGATGGCGCTGGCCACCGCGCGATCGGGTGCGCTGGTGCTCAACGACGCCTACAACGCCAACCCGGCGTCGATGGCGGCCGCACTGCGCGCCCTGGCCCGGCTCCCGGCCAGGCGGCGGGTGGCGGTGCTCGGCCTCATGGCCGAGCTCGGGCCGGCGGCCGAGGCCGAGCACCGGCGAATCGCCGATCTGGCCCGAGCGCTCGGCGTCGAGATCGTCGCCGTCGGCACGCCGTGGTACGGCGTCGAGCCGGTGCCCGACGGCGACGGCGAGGCCGCGCTGGCCGCAGTGGCCGAGCTTGGCGAGGGTGACGCGGTGCTGGTCAAGGGCAGCCGGGTGGCCGGCCTCGAACGGGTCGCGGCGGCCCTCCTCGACCCGAATGTTCGGTGAATCCTTCCCAGAAGTGGGAACAATCCACCGCCGGTTCGGGGCAGGGTCGTACCATGCCGACCCCATGCCGCTGACATGGGCCCAGCTCGAGCTGCCGCTCGCCGAGCCGGCGCCGGCCGGCCCGGCCGATCGCCGCTCGGCATCTTCGAGTGGTGCCCGCTGTGCGGCGGCGAGCTCCGGCCCGAGCACGCCCACTACCGCTGCGCCTGCGGCTGGCGCGACTCCTGCTGCGATCGACCGTTGCGCGGTTGAGTCCCCGTCCCCACCCTCGGCGATCGTTCGGCCAGCACGTGGTCGTGCGCGATGCCCGATGCCCGGTCAACTGCGCGCCGTGCTGGGCGTGCCCGGTGAGGTCGCGGACTCGAACCGCGAGGTGCAGCCCCTTGCACCTGCCAGGAGCGCCGACTTGGCCCTCGGCGCTGGGCGTGTGCTCGCTCCGTACGAAGGCCCACCGACTCAGATCTGTGTTCTTGTTCAGTCCTCCATGAGGTCGACGGTCCAGTTCGCCTGCTGAATCATGGCGTCGAGCTCCCGAAGCCGGCGAGCACTGTCGTCGGCCGGCCGCCGCATCGTCGCCACCGGGACGGCGGCGATGAACTTCGGCTCCGTTCGCATCTGCCGCACCCCCGCGTGACCAGCCCCCGCGTCGGCGATCGAACTGAGCAGCGAGAAGCGGAGGCTGAGGACGTCACGTTCGGCCAGCGCGGCGGTCAGCGATCGGCCGTCGGGCAGCGTGGCCTACGTGTTCGTCAGGTTGATGCGCCGCATCAGCTGCTCGAGCTCGGCCAACGCATCCCCGGCCTCGGCGACCCGCTGCGACGCGTCCTCGGCCGGTTCCTCGCCCTCCTGATAGCGCGCCGCGGCCTGGGCTCGAGCCTTCAGCTGTTCGAACGTTCAGCGCCGGTCGGCCGAAGCAGCAGCGCCTCGGCGAGCTTCATGTCCTACGTCGTCCTCGATCCAGCGGTTGAACATCGAGTACGACGGCTGGTGGATCAGCAGCGGAACCCCTTGCTCGGCCAGGAGCTGAGCCGCCTCGACCGTCCGCTCCGACGAGTAGGACGAGATGCCGACGTACAACGCCTTGCCCTGGGCGACGGCGGCCACCAGGGCGCCCATCGTCTCGTCGAGGCGCGTGTCCGGGTCGTAGCGGTGGGAGTAGAGGATGTCGACGTAGTCGAGCCCGAGCCGCCGCAGCGACCGGTCGAGCGATGCGAGCAGGTACTTGCGGGAACCGCGGTCGCCGTACGGCCCGGGCCACATGTCGTAGCCGGCGTTGGTCGACACCACGAGCTCGTCGCGGTGAGCGGCGAAGTCGGTCGCCAGCATGCGCCCGAAGTTCTCCTCGGCTGCGCCGCAGGGCGGGCCGTAGTTGTTGGCCAGATCGAAGTGGGTGACGCCGAGATCGAAGGCCCGGCGGCAGATGGCCTGCGGTTCGCGAACGGGCGGTCGGCGCCGAAGTTGTGCCAGAGCCCGAGCGACAACGCCGGCGGCAGGAGACCGCTCGTGCCGCACCGCCGGTGGACCATGGCGTCGTCGCGGTCGGCGGCGGCGACGAAGCCCATCGAGGCGGAGCTTACGGTCGCCCGATCCGGACGGTCAGCCGTTCGGTGTCGACGTGGACACGCATACCCGGCTCAATCCACCTCTGTGCCGGGTTTGGGGCGAATGGCCGGCAGAACTCGCCACAGTTCGTCGGGTTCGGACCGTCAGTCGGTCCAGCCGGCCAGGCGTTCGTCCTTCGGGCTCTCGATGGTGAACGAGACGGTCAGCTCCCGCTTGGCACCCGGTGCCAGCTCGAGCTGCCAGGTGACGACGTCGAGGTCGGTCCGTTCCTTGGGATCCGGACGGGCCTCGGTGTCGCGGACCCTGACCCCCTCGTGCCGCGAGACGGGGAACTGGTCGACGACGGCGACCTTGGCCGGCTCGGCCAGATGGTTCTGGACGGTGATGATGTAGGTGACCGCCGTCCGCCGGTGCCCGGTGAGCAGCGCCTTGGCCGTCTCGCGTCTGGTGAGCTCGCGCTCGACCTCGATGCGATCGTCGACGCCGAGCTGGAGCTCGACCTCGCCGCCGGGGGCGAGCGACTCGATGGCCGTCGTGCCGACGAACTCGTCGCCCTGGAACACCGACACGGCCCCGGGTGGCAGCGTGTGGCTCGAGGTGTTGGTGACCGTGGCCCGGAGATGGGCCTCCTCGGCCAGCTTGGGCACGACCACGAAGTCGAGCACGGTCCCCAACTCGATCCGGGCGATCGTGGCCTTGTGGGGCGACCCGTCCGACGGGACCGCCACCGGTCGGGTGAGCCGATAGCTCGCAGCCGTCGCCCCCTGCTCGGCCACAGCCACTTCGGGCCCGGCCAGGGCCACGTCGGCCAGGGCCACGTCGGCCACGGCCAGCTCGGCCATGGCTTCGTCGACCGCCCCGCCGGCGGGTGCCGCGGCCATCGCCCTCATGGCTTGGGGGCCGGCGGCCTCGGCCAGCGGCCGGGCCCGCCAGATGTCGATGAACCATGGATCGAGCTCCGGGATGGTCGAACGCAGGGCGGGCCGGGCGGTCGACAGCGTGAGATCGCCCGCCGGCCAGTCCTCCCCGGTCTGCTGGGTGACGAGGCCGTGCCAGTCGAGGACGACCGCCGCACCGTCGAGCCGGGCGTCGTAGACCGGGCGCCAACCGGCGCCGGGAACGACATAGCTCACCTCCAGCTCGACGGTGGTGTCGGCCTCGGCGTCGAGGCCGACCTCGATGGCCCGGCGATCGGTGCTCTGCTGCCGGCGGCGGTCGGCCAGCTCGGCCTCGACCGCGGCGATCTCACGAGCGAGGTCCCGGCGCCGCTCCTCGAGGTCCCTGCGCTCCTGGCCGACGGCCTGGAGGCTCACCCGGACCGTGTCGCCGAACGCGGCGACGCGCTCGGCGTCGGCCACGCCCGCGGCCAGGCTCCGCGCCATTTCGCGGCCGCCGCGACGGGCCGTCTCTTCGAGGAATCGGCCCTCGGTGGCCAGGGCTTCGTCGTCGTCGGCCGCGGCCCGGTCGAGGCGGCGCAGCTCCCGCTCCCGAGCCTCCAGCTGCTCGATCGTCGGATCGGGCGCGGTCGGGTAGTGCCGGCGGGCGATGTCGATGCCGGCAACCCGGGCCGAACCACCCCGACCCCTGACGCGGACCGAATCGTCGACCAGCATGGCCGGCAGCCCGTCGACCAGCACCGTCGGGTTCCCGGCCGGTACCGCCACCCGACCGCGCCGGGTGATGCGGGCCTGCCGGGGATACACGGTGACGGCCACGATCGGCGCGTCGATGATCAGTGGCTCCGTCATGGACGGGAGCGTACGGGCTGGTCGACGCCGTCGGTCGTCAGCCGAGCAGCTCCTCGAGCGGCCGGTAGATGGCGCCGAGCGCCTCGGCCACCACCGGATGGGTGACCTCGCCGTCGAGCGTGTTCACGCCGAGGGCGAGGGGCGGGTCGCGCCGGCAGGCCTCGGCCAGGCCCAACTCGGCCAGCTCGATCAGGTAGGGAAGGGTGGCGTTGGTGAGGGCGTAGGTCGAGGTGTTGGGCACCGCCCCCGGGATGTTGCCGACGGCGTAGTGGACCACGCCGTGCCGTTCGTACACCGGGTCGGTATGGGTCGTCTCGCGGATGCCTTCGACGCACCCGCCCTGGTCGATGGCGACGTCGACGATGACCGCCCCGCGTTTCATCGTGCGGATCATGTCGTCGGTGATGACGACCGGCGCCCGCCCCCCGGGGACGAGCACGGCCCCGATCACCAGGTCGGCGTCGGCCACCGCCCGTTCGACCGAGCCCCGGTTCGACGCGATGGTCATGATGCGACCGCGGTGGATCTGGTCGACCCAGCGCAGACGGTCGAGGTTCTTGTCGAGCAGGAGGACCTCGGCCTCCATGCCCGCCGCGATCCATGCCGAGTTCCACCCGACGTTGCCGGCGCCGACGACGACGACGCGGGCCGGGCGGACGCCAGGGGCCCCGCCGAGCAGCACCCCTCGGCCACCGTTCTCCTTCTGGAGGTAGTACGCCCCGACCTGGGTCGCCAGCCGGCCGGCGACCTCGCTCATCGGGGCCAGTAGGGGCAGGGCCCCTCCGTCGAGCTGGACGGTCTCGTAGGCCACCCCGGCGATGCGCTGGGCCAAGAGGCCCTTGGCCACGTCCGGGTAGGCGGCCAGGTGGAGGTAGGTGAACAGCACCAGCCCCGAGCGCATCATGGCGAGCTCCTCGGGCTGGGGCTCCTTGACCTTGCACACCAGCTCGGCCCGGTCCCACGTCTCCTCCGCGGTCGGGACGATGCTCGCCCCGGCCCTGACGAACTCGGCGTCGGAGATCGACGACTCCTGGCCCGCCCCGGCCTGGATCAGGATCGAGATGCCGCGCTGGGACAGCTCCCGTACGCCGTCAGGCGTGATCGCGACGCGGTGCTCGCTGTCCTTGACCTCGGTCGGCACGCCCACCACCAGTGGTGCCATGGGGCAACTTCCTAGCCGATGAGGCATCGCTGTGCTCGGGCGTCGGCCGGTAATCTCGGCCACGTGGGTGCTCCGCGGGTTGCCGTCGAGCCGTCCGGTGTTCGCCCGTGGTTGGCGGACGCCGTCCGGGCGGGTGGGGGAGAGGTGGTCCCCGTCGCCCAGGCCGAGGCGCTGGTCTGGACGGAGACGAGCGAGCCCGCCGCGCTCAACCGGCTGCTCCGGGACAACGCCGGCATTCGGTGGGTCCAACTGCCCTGGGCCGGGATCGAGCCCTATCTCGGCGTGCTCGACCACGATCGGGTGTGGACCAACGGCAAAGGGGTCTACGCGGAGCCGGTGGCGGAACACGCCCTCGCGCTCCTGCTCGCCGGTTTTCGGGGGATCGTCACCTACGCCCGGCGCGACCACTGGAGCGAGCAGCAGGGCACCAACCTCACCGGGGCCAAGGTCGTCGTGCTCGGTGGTGGCGGCATCACCGTGTCGCTGCTGCGGCTGCTCGAGCCGTTCGAGGCCGACGTGACGGTGGTGCGTCGAAAGGTCGAGCCGCTACCGGGTGCGACCCGGGTCGTCGCCCGCGACGACCTCGATGACGCAGTGACCGGCGCCGACGGCGTCGTGGTCGCCCTCGCCCTCACCCCGGAGACCCGCGGCATCATCGCCCGCCCCCAGCTCGAACGCATGTCGCCCAGGGGCTGGCTGGTCAACGTGGCCAGGGGCCAACACGTCGTCACCGACGACCTGGTGGCCGTCCTGCGCGACGAGGCCATCGGCGGGGTCGCGCTCGACGTCACCGATCCAGAACCGCTCCCGTCCGACCATCCACTGTGGACGATGCCGAACGCCCTCATCACCCCGCACGTCGGCAACACCATGGAGATGGCCGTCCCGCTGCTCACCCGTCGCATCGCCGAGAACGTTCGACGGTTCGCGGCCGGCGAGGACCTCATCGGCGTGGTCGACCCAGACCTTGGCTACTGACGACCGGGCGGTCGCCATCGTCGGCCTCCTCGCCGCCCCGGACCGGCTGCGGGTGGTGGCGGCCATCGTGCTCGGTGCGAGCACGGTCGACGAGATCAAGTCGGCGACCGGCTTGGGGGTGCGGGCCGTCGGCCGGGCGCTGGCAAGGCTGGCCGATGCCGGGCTGGTGATCCGCGACGACGAGCGCCGACACTGGGTGGTCGAGGAGTCGTTCCGCCGGGCCGCCATCGAAGCCGCACCCGACCACAAGGCGGAGATCTTCGACGCGACCGACGACAAAGCCAAGGTCCTGCGGGCCTTCGTACGCGACGGCCGGCTCGCCTCGATCCCCGCGCCGCTCGCCAAGCGACGGATCGTGCTCGACTACCTGGCCCAGGACTTCGAACCCGGCCAGCGCTACACGGAGCGCCAGGTGAACGCCATGCTGGCCCGCTGGCACGACGACGTGGCCAGCCTGCGCCGCCACCTGGTCGACGAGGAGTTCCTCGAGCGGGACGTCGGCGGCGCCGAGTACTGGCGGGCCGGCGGGTCCTACGCGGTCGAGTGAGAGTGAACCCTCAGAGAACCAATGGTCCGCCCTATGGTCTCCCGACGATGGACTTCCGTGACGAAACCGTCCGCGGGTTGGCCGCTCGGGTGGCCGCGGGCGCGCTGTCGGCCAGGGGGCTGACCGAGGCGGCCCTCGACCGGATCGAGGCGGTCAACGACGCCGTCAACGCCTTCGTCGCCGTCGACGGCGAGGCGGCGATGGCAGCCGCCGCCGCGGTGGACGACGTCATCGCGTCAGGTGGCGATCCCGGCCCGCTCGCCGGGGTGCCGCTCGCCGTGAAGGACCTCGAGGATGCGGCCGGCTTCCGCACGACCAAGGGATCCGTGTGCTTCGCCGACCGTCCGGTCGCGACGGGCGATTCCATCCTCGTGGCGCGCTTGAAGGGCGCGGGTGCCGT
>JBOGGX010000220.1:0-15089 GCA_050744245.1 Acidimicrobiales bacterium | reverse complement strand
GGTCGAGCTCGACCCGGCGGGCGTAGCCGGCCTCGGGGGTGAACCCGTCGATCTGGACCTGGGTGACGGTGGGCGCCAGGTATTCGTAGCGATGTCCGGCGCGGGCGCCGCCGGGCGAGGGTTCGGGTCCCCGGATCCGGGTGACCCGCCCGTCGGGGTCGTAATCGAGCACCCAGCGGTGCGCTTCGGAGTCGGCGAAGGGCGGGGTGGGCGAGGCCAGCAGGTCGTTGGTGAGCACGTCGCGGATGCCGACGAGTCGGGCCGAGGCGTCGTAGAAGAAGTTGGTCGTGGGTCGGCCCACGGTGCCGTCGCCCGGTTCGACGACGGCGGCGAGTTGCCCGTTGGAGTAGTACAGGTCGGTGGTGCCGCCCCCGAAGCCGACATAGGCGGCCCGGCACAGCATCCCGGCCGGGGGCGGGGTGTACCCGGCCGGGGCCGAGCAGTCGGGGTTGCCGGCGGGGGTGCCGTAGTCGAGTTCGATGGTGCGGCCGGTGGCGTCGGTGATCACGGTCATGCGCTGGGGTCCACCCGGGTAGGCCTCGGCGTAGGTGTAGGTGGGGGCGGCCGGGTGGGCGGCGTCGGCCACCGACCGCACCTCGGTGAGCCGTCCGTCGGGGTCGAAGCCGTAGAGGTAGCCGTCCTCGGCGGTGAGCGTCCAGGATCCTTCGGGCGCTTGGGTGAGGGCGCCGTCCTCGTCGGGGGGTGGCGCCCACGCCGCCCCGGTCCAGGTGAACACGTGGGCGGCGCCGGTGTCGTCGAGCAGTTGGGTGACCTGGCCGTTGATCGCCCGCAGCGACGTGTAGGTGGCGGCCCCGAGGCTGTCGCCGGTGCGGGACCAGCCGTGAGGGAGCGCCGGGGCGGTGGGGGAAAGCCAGTCGGGTGGGATCGGGTACTCGGTGCCGTCGGCCGCGCCTTCGGGGCGAATCCGTAGGTGGAGTTTGGTGACCCCGCCCTTGGCGCCGTAGGACACGAACAGCGGGGTGAACTCGCCCGGGGGAATGGTGAAGGGGGCGCTGGGGGCGGGCGACCCGCACCCCGACACTTGGAACCCGGGGCCGGGGCCGACCCGGACGTTGGTGCAGTTGGTCGCCCCCGCCTCGACCTCCAGCACCCACCGGTTGGCCGGCGGGTTGGCCGGCGGGGTGATGAACCCCGTCCATTCGGTGGTGAAATGAGCGGGGTCGAGCACGCCGGGGTCGGGGCCCTCCCCGGGGCTGCCCCAGTCGAAGCTCACCTGCGGGTCGACCCGGGTCAGGACCCGGGGTTCACCGGTGTCCTTGGTGCCGTTGCCGTTGGGGTCGGCGAAGTAGCCGCCGGACAGGCCGCGGGGCACCGGCCCCAGCGAGTTGTAGGTGAACGCCAACCCGACCGGGTCGCCCACCGTGGCGAATGATCGGGACTGGTAGCCGACCACGGCGTTGCCCGACGCCAGGTTGACCGACACCGGCCCCATGGTGTCGTAGGGCATGGTGGGGCGGACCCCGAGCCGCTGGTCGGCCCGGAAGCGCACCGGGGTCGACCACGCCGAGCGGACGTCGAACTGGTCGCGGGCCTGGACCGCCCACCAGTAGGTGCCATCGGGCACCGCCCCCTCCGGCGCGGTGTAGCCGGGGCCGGGTTGCCACAACGATTCGTGGATCCGGCCCGACTGGCCGTCCGAGCCGGTCGTCACCCGGAACCGGTACGACACGATGTCCCCCTCGGGGTCGACGACCCCGCTCGAGGTGAAGGTCGGGCGCAGCCCGGTCACGACGCCGTCGGCCGCCGGGGACTGGGGGGCGGGAACCGGCGGCGGGTCGCTGCGGGTCGTGTAGCGCGACGCCGGTCCGTCCCGCAGATCGATCGTGTCGCTCACCCGCACCCACCACAGATACGACTTGTTCTGCTCCATCCAGCCCGCCGGCACCGCCGCCGACATCACCGTCCCGTTGGCCACCGGGCCGCCATGACCGAACTCCATCGGCGTCGTCGCACAGTTCACGCCGTCGAAGGTTTGACACCGCCGGAAGTGGTACCAGATGTTGTGGCCGTTCTGATCGGTGACCTGCGCCTGCAACGTCGGCGTCACCGAATGGGCCGTCGTCGGGTTGGCCGGACTCAGGTTCGCCGCCGTCGGCGGATGATTGAAATCGAGGCTGAAGCCGACCGTCTGGAACTTCTTGTAGGTGTAGAAGTCGTTCGGCGACGGCTCCTCCCACCCCCACAGACCCAGCACCCCGCCGTCGATGCCCGTCGAGGTCCAACTGTTGTAGAGGTTGGTGAGGTTGAACGTCGGGGTGTACGAGTGGTCATCGAACCCCCACCACGTCCCGTCGCCGGGCGCCTGCCACCAGTTGAGCCCGAAGGCGTGCCCCACCACCGTGTACCCGCTGCCCGAGCAGGCGACCGGCGCCGCGCCGTAGCAGCTCAGGTTGAGGGTGGCGTTGTGGGTGATGGCGTTGTCCGCCGGGCTGTAATCGAAGGCCAGGGTCGACCGCCACAGTGTCGGAACCAGCCCCTCCTGGGCGTCACCCACCTGGACGTGACACGGGCCGCAGGTATAGACGACCGAACCGTTTCGCCACTTGTAGGCCGCCGAGTGATACGGGCCCGGCGCGATCACCGGGTCGATCACGATCGGAAACGCCGACGCCGGCAGCCCGCTCAACCAGCCCGGATCGACGGTCAGGTCGAGGCGCTGCCCGCCGTCCTCGTCGGTCGCCGCCACCGCCGGCCGGGCCGCCTCGTGATCCACCGGCCGCCCCGATGCATCAACAATGTCGGGCGGGTTGACGACCAGCCCACCCTCGTCGCGGGCCCGGCCCCGCTCCACCAGGCCACCCGGGTTGGCCGGGTCCGGGTCGAACGCGGCGCCCTCCAACCGGAAGCCGAACACCGCCCGGGTCGCCTGGCGCACGACGAGCTCTTCCTTCACACCCGAGCCGGTGACCCGATACACGAGGTCGACGCCGGGCCAGGCGTCGGGATAGGTGACAGTGTTCGCCTGATCCCCGGTGCCCGGCACCGGAGCGATCGGCACAGCCGACCCACCGCTCGGCCCGAACCGCACCGTGCGCCCATCGACGTCGATCTCGACGCCACCCGAACCATCGGCGGCGACCGGCCCGAACCGCACCGTCCACGAGTTGGCCTCGTTCCGGAGCCATCCCGGGCGGTCCTCGTCGGCCACCAACCGATTGTCGATCGGCTCCCACGCTTCCGATCCTGCCGGCTGGTAGAAGCGAGGCTCGCCCCAGGCCTGCAGCGTCAGGGTGCCGTCGGTGTTCCGGAACACGGTTCGATCCGCCGAACGCTGGTCCACCACCTCCACGCTCGTCACCGGATCGAACCCCAGCACCGGCACAGACGGCAACGGGATCCGGGTCTCCGGCTCGACCTCCCCCACGATCGGAGTCGGCGACCCCGAAGGGACGCGCGGCGTCGGCGTCACCGCCGGCGACACCGCTGCCGGCGGCGGCCGCCACTCCCGCTCCGGTCGGGCCGGCGCACCCGCGGCCGAGTCCCCGGCGGCCAGCAACTCCGCCACCAGAACAAGTGAGAGACCAACGGCCACCGACCGACGCGTCAGGCGGACCCTCGCCAGGCGCCGACCCTTCCACCGCACGCCCATCGCGCCTCCCCCGGCACGACACCGTCACCAACGACGGCAACCCCAACCGGGATTGACGCACACCGGCCAGGCCGAGTCAAGAGGCAACTCACCGGGCGCGGTCAACCCGATCGACTCCCGCCCGGCCGCCCGGCACGCGAGGGGCACCGGACAATGTGGAAGATAGCCCGCATCCGCGAGCCGGGCGGCTCGTCACAACTCGATGCCGAGCCCTCGTCCCCCGAGCTCGGCGGCAGGCATATCACCATCGATCGACGAGCGATCCGGCACGGCGGTTTGCCCGAACCGGGCGGCCAGTGCCCGGTCGACGGCCGCGGTCAGTCGTGAGTCCCGAGAACCAGGTTCTGGCGCACGGCCGGGCCCGACTCGGGCCTCGAGCCCGTGATCGAGGTCCCGGACTGCGCCCTCCAGCCATGCCCGCCTTCGTCTCGTGGCGTTCACCGACATGGCGCGCACCACCGCGTCCCGCCCTCGCGGCAGAGGCTCATCCACGACGAGTAGCCGCGCCAGGTCGCTGCGGTAGACATCGCGGGCGTCGCGTAGGCGCCGCATACCGAAGGCGAGGGGATCGTCGGCCCGAACCGCGCGCAGCACGGCCGCAGCCCAGTGGCGGGCCAAGGTCTCGTCGATCTCCGCGATGCGGCCGAGTCGCCAGGCATGCTCCTTGTCCCACACCGCCCGTTCGGTCACGGCCCGCTGAAGACGAACCAGGTCGGCGTCGGCGTCGGCACGAGCCCGTTCGGCTCGCGCCAGACGCTGGTGGACCTCGGGCGGGGCCACGTCGACCCGGGCGCTCGCAGCTCGTCCTCCCCGGCGGAGACGGGCCAGGGGACCGAGCCGTTCCCGCTGCGAGCGGAAGCGATCGACACCGCCTGTGGCGCCACGCAGTTCGTCGTCGGCGAGCCGGAGCCGCCAGCGGGCCGTTTCGAGTTCCCGACCGGGGTCGGGTGGGCGGGTGCCGATGACGGCGAGGTGGTCCTCGCGTTCGGTTCGAAGCCGGCGGTCGAGACTCCAGGGGTCGTCGCCGGCGGCGAGGGTCTTGGGTTCGGCCCGCCGCAGGGCGTCCAACACCACCTCGTCGGCCGGGCGTTGGTCGACAAGGAGGTGGGCGGGGTGGTCGGGTTCGGGGCGGGTGTTCCAGGTGTGGGTTGGCCGCCGGCCCCGGCTCTGGCCGACGTAGCCGGTGTACCGGTCAAGGGCGGGCGTGCCCAGGAGGTGAACCTGGGTCCAGGTGCCGCCCTGGGCGCCGTCGACGGTGCGGGCCCAGGCGTGGGACAGGATGGGGGCGCCGTCGGGCCGGCGCCCGGAGACCGCCTCGGCGGGCAAGTGCACCTGCCCGCCGCCGTCGACGACCAGGTCCAGTCCGGTCCCGGTCACGGAGATGACGGTGCCGCTGGCGCCGTTGAACAGCCGCTGGTCGGGTCCGAGGTTGGCGTGGACGAGCACCCGGTCGCCGGGGGCGTACATCCGCCGGTTCGGTCCCCAGGAGGGTCCTGTGAGGGTCGGTCCTCGCAATTCGCCGCGGGCGGCCCGGATGGCCCGGATCCGGTCCGCGAGGTCCTCGCAGTCGGCGTGACTCACGGCCAGCACCGCCACCTGGTCGGGGCCGTGGCGGTCGGCGTCGACCACCGCCGCCTCCGCTAACCCGTGGCGGGTCTCGGTCGGGCTGGCGTGCTGGTGTTCCCAGCCGTTCTCGGACCGGATCGCCTGGCTGGCGTCGACGTCCCCGGCCCGGAACCGAGCGAGCGCCGTCCGCTCGACCGGGTCACGTTGACGACGGTTGACCACCAAGCTGGCGGACGGGACCTGTCCGGAAGCGGCGAGGCGCTCGAGCTCGGCCGCCAACCCGCCGGCGGCCACCGGCTGAGCCTGGCGACCGTCACCGGCGAACCACACCCGAGCGTCGGGTGTCGCAGCGACGGCGGCGACGATGACCGCCGCATCGCGGGTGCCGACCTGGGACAACTCGTCCACCACCACCGTCGTCTCCGCCGCCAGGGGCGTCTGGTTGACACTGCGGCGGAACCGGGCGATGGTCTGCGCGTCGAGGCCGGCGGCCCGCAGTTCGGCCACTGCCCGATGGGTCGGTGCCACCGCCACGACCGGCCGGCCGGCCAGTGTCTCCGCCGACACCGCCGCGGCCACTGTGGCGGTCTTGCCGAATCCGGCCGGGGCGACCAGGAGCCGCACGGCCGGGCCGGCCCCGGACAACGTCATGACCGCTTCGACCTGGTCGCCCCCGAGGCTGGGGTGTGATTTGACGGCCGCCTCGATCGCCCCGGGGCCGACCGTCTCGGCCGGCCGGCGAACGAGGACCTCGAGATTGGCGAGGAGCCGGTCTTCGACCCGGCGTAACTCGATTGTCGACCACTCGGCCGACCGGCGGCGCGCCGCGTCGGGCACGAGCCGCACCACCAGATCAGAGTCGATGAACCGCCGGGTGACGGCCAGGATCTCGTCGATACCGAGCCGGCCCGCCGAAAGGGCGGCCACTCGCTCCACCACATGGGCCTCGCCGAACCGGGACTCGGCGGCGCACAATCCCGTGGCCGGGTCCACCAGCGCGGCGATCATCTCCGGGTCGGTCAGCGCAGGAGATCGGAACGGGCTCCGGCCGAGCACGAGCCGGTCGACCTCGACTCCGGGCTCCAGGCCGAGAGTTGCCGCCTCCGACACCCAGCGGTCCCGCAGCCGCTCGGGGGTCAACGTCTTGTCCTTGCGGTCCCGGGTGCGGATCGAGGCCCGATCGTCGGCCCGCATCCTCGCCCGCTTCGACTCGAAGGCCAGCTCGCCCCTCGCCTCCAGGCGAGTCTCGATCGCTGTGGTGCGTTTGGAGAACGCCCGCAACTGGTCGCGGGTGAACCCGACCATCTCCCGGGTGCCGTTACGCGCCGGTCCCCACGCCACCCCCAATCGGCGGGTCAGCACCCGCTGCAGCTCGTTCTGAAACACCGTGCCCGCCGCCTTGGCCCAGGTGTGCAGCGGGTTGGCATCGAACGCCACGAACACCCCGTCGGCTCGGCGGACCACGTTGGGGATCAGGCAATGGGTGTGCAACTGCGGGTCCCCCGCCCGGGAGGTCCGGTGGGCGAAGGTGGCGATGGCGAACCCGGCGGTGGCCACCCGCCGGCGGATCCCGCCCTCCTGGCGACGGGCCACCGCCGCCCGTTCCTCCAAGAACCCCAGCGCCACCTCGGTCGCCTCCACCACCGCGATCGACACCGCCGCCGACGTCTCCGGGGTACCGAACGCCCACAGCAGCGACACCGACTTGGCCGGCGACAACGTCACGTCGATCGCCTTCACCCTGCGCTCCCGGTGCCCGGCCAACAACTCCATCCCGGAGCCCGGGTCGACCCCGTCCACCAGGGCCCGCAAGGCGTCGGCCTCGACGATCCCGTCCAGCCCGAGGTCGGCGGCCCAGGCGCCCCGCCACACCCCGGGCGCCTCGCCGGCGCCCATGTAGTAGTCCTCCATGCCGTCGGCGACAGAGCGGATCAGGTACTCGGCCCCTTTGAGCTTGGTTATCGTCAGCACGACCCGACACCAGGCGACACGCGAACGCCGACCGGGAATGCCTGCCCGAACGGCTGGCAAGTGTCTGCCGATGAAGTGCCGGGTTGCTGCGGGCGGTAGTTCACGGCTGTTCGTCTCAGCTCGGCTGAGCTTCCGCGTCGTTGAGGAGGTTGAGTTGCCTCGAGCTGTCGAATTGAGTCGGGGTCCGGCGGCGGGCTCCCGGACCGGACCGGTTCGAACTCTTCGCCGCCGAGGCCTCGACCGCCGGCGACTGCGGCGGCTCGGGCTCATCAGGGTCGTCGACCAGGCCGTTGGCATCATCGGCGAGGTCGCCGCCCAGCAGTTCCTCCAGCGCCCGTCGAGGCACCCGCAGCACGTGGCCAAGGTCGATCACCGGCAGGCCCGAGCGCCCCCCTGTGTCCCGCCATTCCCGGGCCATGGCGTAGGCCTTGGTGCGGCCGATGCGCAGCAACGCACCCGCCTCCTCCACCGTCAACACCGCCGGCACCCGATCACCCACTCGCCACAACCTCCAACAAGTATACGTAGCGGTCACGGATTGTAGCAGCCATCAGAACAGGAGAGCAGTGACACCACAAGCGAGATGCGATGTAGGGTGACCGGGTGGCCCGCCGCCCCCGACGAACCCCACCAGCTCCGCCCCCACCCCTGCCGCCCGAGGTCGACCTCAACCAGGTCGTCGCCTACAACGTCCGGGCCGCCCGCGAACTACGAGGCTGGACCCAAGAACACCTCGCCGACCGGCTCGAGCCCTACCTCGGCCAGCGCATCACCCAGGCCGCCGTCTCCGCCATCGAACGAGCCTGGGACGGCGACCGGCGCCGCGAGTTCGACGCCCACGAACTGTTGATCTTCGCGATGGTGTTCAACCTGCCCATCATCTGGTTCCTCCTCCCCCCACCCGACGACCACAGGCTCATGCGGAAGACCACCCGCCAGGTCGACGAGCTCTACACCTGGCTCCTCGGCCGACCCGACCAGCTCCAACCCCTCTACCAGCGGCTCGCTGACTACGGCATCGCCGACCCCACCGCCGCCGAAGAAGCCGTCGAACGCATCACCGGCCAACCCAGCCCCACCCGGCTCTCCAGCTACCGGGAACGCCGCAAACAGATCCTCATCGCCCTCCTCGACAACCGCGCCGACGAGCTCGACAAGGCCGCCGACGAACTCGGCCAGATCTTCGATCACCTCCGCCAGGTCGGCATCCGCGGCTTCATCGCCGAACATACCAACGACGCCGACTACGCCTATCGGGGCGGCCAAGCCCCCGATAATGCCGACCTGACAGCCAGCGACGCGACTCGCGATGAGACGGCGTCCGACCAGACTGTCGGACGGCGGCAACCACGCAAGCGCGCCAGGAAAGCAGCGGAGTGACCTCGTGAGCCGCACAGCTGGGCCGCGAAAGGACCCACGATCAGGCACATGGTGGTTCGTTGTCGACCTACCGCTCGGGCCTGATGGTCGCCGTCGTCAGGCCAAGCGCCGCGGCTTCAAGACCAAGGCCGACGCTCAGGCAGCCCTCGACGAGCTGCGGGTGGCTTCTCGGCACGGGACCTACGTGGCACCCGCGCGTCAGACGGTCGCCGAATTCCTGCGGAACGACTGGCTGCCGGCTGTTCGTCGCCAGCTCGCCCAGAGCACCTGGGAGTCGTACGAGCGGAACATCCGCCACCATGTCGAACCGCGCATCGGACAGGTTCAACTCTCCGCGCTTGATGGAGCGATGCTCAACAGGTTGTACGACGACCTACTGACAAGTGGTCGCGTGCGAGGTAACCAGTCGCCCGGACTGAAGCCCCGTACCGTCCGATACGTCCACACGATCCTTCACGCGGCGCTGAAGGACGCTGTGCGGTGGCGCAGGCTGCCGATGAACCCGGGCGATCAATCGACGCCTCCGTCGGCCCGGTCTTCGAAACCGCCAGAGATGAGTGTCTGGTCGGCCCAGCAGCTCGCCTCGTTCCTAGAGCGACTGGCCGACGAGCGCTATCGATGGCCGTGGCTGTTCCTGGCGACGACGGGGTGCCGGCGTGGCGAGGCGTTGGGGCTGCGCTGGAAGGACGTCGACCTCGAGCGGCGCGTGGTCGCCATCCGCCAGGAACTCATCCCGCTCACCAAGCCGACGGGCCGCGGGCGGGAGGGCCGGTTCATACCGCGGACCAAGTCCGACCGACCGAGGGTCATCGAGCTCGGCTCACCCACCATCGCGGCACTACGAGCATGGCGTGTGCTACAGGCCAAGGAGCGACTCTTCATGGGCGGCGCGTACGACGATCATGACCTCGTGTTCTGTCGGCCCGACGGTCGCCCGTACCACCCGGAGGCGTTCTCCAAGGCATTCGACCGCAAGCTGCGATACTCCACGTTCTCGGACTTGCCGCAGATTCGGCTACATGACCTTCGGCACACCTGGGCGACGCTCGCCCTCGTCGCGGGCATCGACGTGAAGATCGTGTCGGAGCGACTCGGGCATGCGAGCCCGCTCATCACATGGCAGACCTATCAGCATGTGATCAAGGGGATGCAGGCTGACGCCGCCGAGAAGGTCGCCTCCTTGATCTTCGGGACCACGACTGCGTGAGCGCGCCCTTTGGAGGGTCGATCCCCGATGAAATCGTGCTCACCCGCCAGGAAGCGGCGACGGTGCTCTTCGCCCTCGACGAAGCGCTCGAAGACATCAGCGGCGGCGAACGCCGTCGCCGTCTCGAGGATGCGGCCCGCATCATGGTCGAGAAGCTCCTTCCCGACCTGCCGGATCTCTGAACCGACGGAGGGCGTAGCCTGATGGAGATGACTGAACAGCTGCTCCGGATCCCTGAGGTTGCTCGACGCCTCGGCCTGGACGGCTCGGACGTATACGAACTCGTGGCGACCGGCCAGCTTGCAGCGGGCAAGGGTAACGACGGCCTGGTCTACGTCAGGGAGTCTGTGCTCGAGGACTACGAGCGCCGACGCGCCGCAACCGCGCAGTAACCCGGCACGCCGGTCGTATCAGTGCACAGTTGGTTGACCGTCGATGTCATCGGCGACGAGTCACGGTCACGCGAGTCGTGATCCGGATCGGTACGTGCCGAGTGCCACGAGGGGTACGGACAGGCACAGACCGAGTGACCGTCTTGGTAGTCGTGCGTCGAATGGTCACCGCTTTCCCCGCTTCGGCGCGGCCTGCGACAGCGCGCTGCCGGCGGCCGTCTTCGACGCCTTGGCGGTGCTCTTGGAACGCAGGACTTTGCTTGCGGCTCGGGCCGCTCGTGGGCTCGTGCGACGTGACGGCACAGGGGACCTCCTTCGAGAGTTGGTTGTCACTCCGTGCTATGCGAGGACTCCGCCGTTGTCCCTGAGAACCTTTGGGCGATCACGCGACCCCGCCTCTCGCGTCGAGGCGGGCTTCTCTCCCAGCGCGTCGTCTCATCGCTTGGCGCGCGACGTGGAGTCGGTACTCGACGCTCTTGGCCGTTCGCTCAACCTTCTCGGCGATTTGCCGATCGGTGAGGCCAGCACAGTCCATGCGAACAATCGACTCGAGTAGTTCGTCGCCGAGGAGTTCGACGTGCCGCTCGAACTCCACGGAGTATACGATCGCCTCGGGCTGGTGATCACGGTCTGGTTGTTGATCGACTCGATGGGGCAGCCGCGGCAGCCTGGCCTTGCGCCACTTTCGCCACGGTCCGGGCAAACGCAGGATGGAGAGATTGACCGACCAAGTGCGGATCGACGCGCCGCCATCGCTGTTCCACCGCCCGGTGATGAGCTGGCGGCGAAGGATCGGAAGCGCGCCAAGGACGGTATCGGCCGCCAGGTCGTGGGCGTCTTCCCAGTCGACGCCGCCGACCGGGGTGCGCAAGTCGTTGGCTGGCTGCCCGCCGAGACCGTGGTACAGGCCCCAGACCGAACCCTGCAGGATCAACGACGACAGGACCGGGACCGCATAGCAATGGATGTCGTCGCGAACGAGTCGCCAAGCGGGTCCGTTCTCGATCCCAGTGCTCGCCTCGAGCTGGACGTCGGCCACGAGCTCGACGTCGGAGCCCGCGACGCTCACCAGGTTGTAAAGCTCGCTCCTTGGGCGGCGGCGATTCCGGGCAGCGTCCATGCGTCTCGTCGATCGGGCGTGTCGGCGACCAGCGAGACCCGCTGGGCGTCGCCCCGTCCTATGTCTCCACCTGGGCGAAGTCCCTGAGATTCTTGCGCTCGGATGGCGACGATCGGAGTGATGGTCGAAGCTCGTGACCAGCTCGTGACCGCGGACGGCACGTCGACGCCTCTCGCGCGGAAGCCCCAGGCCGCTGACCTGGGCTTCTTTCCTCTCGGGTGGCTCGGGGGGGAGGACTCGAACCCCCAATAACAGGGCCAGAACCTGTCGTGTTGCCGATTACACCACCCCCGATCGGGCGGACTCGGCAGGTTAGCCGCGTGTCTGCGGCTTCCCAACGCCCCCTTGGTCAGGAGGCGGCGGTGTCGGGCTGGCGATGCCGTCGCAGCGGGACCGTGAAGGCCGGTGTTCTGGGCTCCGAGTAGTCGAACGTGGCGTCGCCGGCCGCCAGCCAGGCGAGCGCCGGCCGGTTCTCGCCCATCACCTCGCCAGTGAACCGCTCGATCCCATGGGCCAGGGCGGCCAGCCGCAGGGCCCGCAACAGAGCGGTGCCGAGACCCTGGCGCCGTCGGAACTGGCACACGGTGACCGCCACCTCGGCCGCGGCCGGGTCGGCGCGCAGCCGGACATAGCGCGCCACGCCCACCAGGGCACCGGCGTCTGGGCCGTCGACGGCCTCGGCCACCAGGGCTTCGTGGTCTCGGTGATCGACCTCGACCATCCAGCGCAGCAGCGCCGGGCTGAGCCTCGGCATGGGCGAGAAGAACCTGAGCCGGCGGGTGGCCGGATCGAGCGCCTCGAAGCCGGCCGCCACGAGCGGAGCATCATCGGGCCGCACGGGACGGATCCGCACCTGCTCGCCACCGGCGAGGACGACCATCCCTCGGACGGGCTGGGTCACAAGGCGACGTTACGGGGGGCCCTCGGCGTTTGGGAAGGGCTGCGGGCGTGACGTTGGTCGCACCGCCTGCCTCACGTCACCCGAGTCGGAGCAGCCGGCGGTAGCCGATGACCCGGCCCACGGCGACCGCCGCCGTTTCGCGGGCCATGGCCCGCAGCTCGGCCCCGCCGCCGACCGGGCTCGACGGCGTCGGCGACACGAAGGCCTCCAGTCCGAGGTCGTCGGCGATGGCGTCGATGCGGAAGGAGTGGTACGGATCGGAGACGAGGAGCACGCGTTCGATGCCGTCGTCCTGCAGGAAGCGGGCCGCGGCGGCGAGCGACTCCCACGAGTGGGCGCTCGTGGTCTCCCGTTCGATCGCGGTGCCGGGGATGCGGAGGCGTTCCAGATAGGCCGCTCCGGCGCCGGCCTCGGTGTAGCGGTCGCCCTCCTGCCGGCCTCCGGTCACCACGATGAGGGGCGCCAGACCTCGCCGGTAGAGGTTGGCCGCGTGATCGAGACGGGCGGCCAGCACGGGCGACGGTTCGCCGTCGTACTGCGCGGCGCCGAGCACGATGATGGCGTCGGCCGCCCTGGCCTCGTCGCGCCGCGAGGCCAGCCACACCTGCACGAACGTGACGCCGACATAGAGGACGAGCGCCACCAGCAGCAGGCCACCGATCCGCAGCGCGAGTCGGAGCCGGCCCCTGCGGCGAGGTCGGGTTGTGCCGCCGCCACCGCCGGTGCCGTTCGGGCGCGCCCTCCCCTGTTGCGCCTCAACTGCCACTTAGGGGAGTTTCGCGCGGGCGGCCGCCAAACGGCTGGCAGTCGCCTCCCGGCCGAGCACGACGATCGACTGCCACAACGGCGGCCCGACGGCGCGCCCGGTGATCGCCACCCTGATCGGCGCCTGGGCCTTGGCCAGCTGCGGGTTGCCCTCGGCGTTGACGTAGCCCGCGGCCAGGGCGGCGTCCCTGACTGCGGCCTCCACCCCGTCGACCGTCCATTCGGCCCCATCGAGCCCCGATCGGGTCAGGTCCAGCATCGCCGGGGCCCGCTCGTCCTTCGTCGCCTTCAGCCAGGCCGCCTCGTCGATCACCGGTTCGTCGAGGAAGAGGAAGTCGGCGTAGCCCTCGGCCTCGGCCAGGGTCGTGATCCGCGGCTGCACCTCGGCCCCCATCGACCGCAGCGCCCGGCGCGCCGGCTCGCCGTGGGTGATGAAGTCGTCGGCCCGAGCCAGGAACTCGCCGAGCGGAAGCGCCCTGATGTACTCGCCGTTGATGTGGGTGAGCTTGCGCACGTCGAAGAACGCCGGCGACGGGTTCACGTCCTCGAGCCGGAACAGCTCAACCATTTCAACGAGCGGCCGGACCTCCACCCCGTCGGGCGGTCCCCACCCGAGCAGCGCCAGGTAGTTCACCATCGCCTCGGGCAGGAAGCCCTGCGCCTTGTAGTCGGCGACCGAGATGTCGTCGCGCCGCTTCGACAGCTTCTGGCGGCGCTCGTTCACGAGGATCGGGAGATGGGCGAACACCGGGCGGTGGGCGAGGCCCAGGGCCTCACCGAGCAGCACGTACTTCGGGGTTCCGTTGAGGTGCTCCTCGCCCCGCAGCACGTGGGTGATGGTCATGTCGGCGTCGTCGACCAGGTTGGCCAGGAGGAACGTCGGGATGCCCGACGAGCGGAGGATGACGAAGTCCTCGATGGCCCGGTTCTCGAACGCGACCTCGCCGCGCACGACGTCGGTGACGACCGTGGTGCCGTCGTCCGGGGCTCGGAAGCGCAGGGCCGCGCCCGGACCGGGCCCGAGTCCCCGATCGCGGCAGAACCCGTCGTAGCCGGGCGGGCCGCCCCGCGCGGCCGCCCGGGCCTGGACAGCGGCCGGCTGGCAGTCGCACCAGTAGGCCCGGCCGGCGGCGACCAGCTTGGCGGCCGCGTCGCGATAGAGGTCGAGGCGATCGGACTGATGGACGGGCTCCCCGTCCCACTCGAGGCCAAGCCAGAGGATCATGTCGAGGATGTTGTCGACCAGCTCAGGGCGGTTCCGCTCGACGTCGGTGTCCTCGATCCGCAGGAGCAGCCGACCGCCCTGCTGGCGGGCGAAGAGCCAGTTGTAGAGGACGGCCCGGGCCCCACCGACATGCAGATAGCCGGTGGGCGACGGGGCGAATCGGAGCCGGGGATGGCCGGGCTCGGGGACGACGCTCACCCGCCGGAGGCTACCGGTGCGTCAGGTGGACGGCCGGGGCGGCCCGAGCGACCCGACGTCGATCTGGCCGCGCCAGTCTCGGCGGTAGGCCTCCTCGACCTCGGCCGGCGGGAGGTACAGCACCTCATCGGGCACCGATGCCACCAGCCGTCGCTGCTCCCGGTAATGGAGCGGCAACGAGAGCTCGTCGAAGGCGGCGCGGCGCAGCTCGACCAGCTCGTCGGGAGGTGATTCGTCGAGGAAGCCCCAGATGGTGAAGGCGATGACGAGGTCGTGGATCACCGGAGCCCGGCCGAGCAGCGATGCCCGCTTGAGCGCGATGCCGACCCCGCCCTCGACCACGTCGTCGTGGTGCTCGCGCTCGGCCAGCCGCAGCCGGTCGCGCAGCAGCCTCGCCAGCGCCAGGGCGTAGCCCTGGTCGGGTCCTGGCCAGCCGAGGGTGCCGCCCTTCGGTTGGCCGGCGTCGAGATCGCCCGGCCGGTCGGACAGCCACGGTTGGGGGCGGCGGGGCGGCGATTCGTAGGCCCGGACGTCGTCGATCGGCTTGACCGGGACGTACTCGGGGGCGGCCATTGGTGGTCAGGGGCGCGGTGCCTGTGAAGGCCCGGTTCCCCATCCCCCTTTCAGTCCGTACGTGCAGTTTTCCCGCATACGGCTTACCGACGGTCCTCCGGACATGGTTACGCCGCCTTCGGGTAGCGAATGGTGCCGAGCAGCTTGTGCAGGCCCTGGTCGTGGAGCCAGGCCTCGGTCC
>JBOGGX010000219.1:0-21916 GCA_050744245.1 Acidimicrobiales bacterium | reverse complement strand
GACCCGCGGGCACTCCCTCGGGCGGACCCGCGGGCACTCCCTCGGGCGGACCCGCAGGCACTCCCTCGGGCGGCACCTCGCTCTCCCCTGGCTCGGACCCCGCGCCCGGCGGGTCCGAACCGGCCGGCACGCCGGGAGCGGTCTCGTCGTTGCACGCGGCACGGGACTCGGCGAAGGTGGTGGCCTCGTCGGCCCTCGGTGACGGGATCGCTCCGCCGGACGGATCGGCGGGCTCGCCCGGCACCTCGGCGAACGGTGGGGGACCCGCGCACCCGTCGCCCGCCGGGGGCGCACCCGTCGGTGGCCCTTGCCCCTCGTCGTCCTCGGGACAGTTGGCGGCCCGCCAGGTCTCGAACGCCTCCGATTCGGCCGCCCGGCTGGCCGCTCGTTCCTCCTCCGTCTCACCTTCGGGTACCTCGCCCGCGAACGGTGGGGGGCCGGCACAGGTGAACTCCTCCTCTCCGGGCACCTGCCCCGGTGTGATGCGGCTCGGAGCTCGGTCCTCGGCGACCGCCACCGCCAGCGCCGCCGGCACGGCGACGAGCGCCACGCAGGCGGCGGCCAGCGCCACCCGGCTCCGATGGCGGACCCGCTCGGCCACCGCGTGCGCCCGTCGGAGATGCACCTCGGTGGTGGCCTCGTCCGGTACCTGACGGGCCAGGGCTCGAAGCCGATCGACTACCTCGTCGTGCTGCATGCCAGTGCTATCGATGGGGACGCGCCCGAGGACACGGGTGTCGAACCGAAAGTCTTCCAGCCTTCGAGGACCGGTATCGGCCGACACGGCCGCCGCCGATCGCCCGTGCTCGGTGGCCAGGCCGCCGCCTTCGACATCACCGGCCGGGCGGAAGGTCGCGGCTCGGGATCAGCCGCCGAGGATCTCGACCTCGACGTCGAGGGCGCGATAGGTCTCGAGCGCGCGCCGGTCTCGGGTGGCCAGGACGATGCCGTGTTGGGCGGCGGTGGCGCCAACCAACGCGTCGTAGACGGAGCCACCGGCAATCCCTGCTGCGGCCAACCGAGCAAACAGCTGCCCGGTCGCCCGTTCGGACAGGTAACGGTTCTCGGGGAAGTTCGCCGTGATGACCTCAGCCACGGTTTCAGGGGTGCGGCGAGCGGGCGGGGGAAGCCGGGTCAACACCGAGAAGGTCTCGAACGCGGCGTGCCCGGCCAGTCCCAACCGACGCGCCCCGACGGCCTCGAGCGTGGCCGCGTGGTGTTCATGGTCGGCGACCACCAGGGCCACCACCACGCTGGTGTCGACGAGAAGGTCGGGTGGCCTACTTCTGGTCGGCATCGCGTAGGGCGCGGACGTCGTCGTCACCGATCAGAACACCGCTGGCTGGTATGATCAGGCGGCCGGACCGCTCCTCGAGACCCGACCCGGCGATGGGTTCGACCCTGAGACCGGTTCCCTCGGCCACGACCTCGACTTCGCCGGCCCGAAGCCCGAGCCGGTCTCGGAGTGGCTTCGGAATCACCAACCGTCCTGCCTTGTCGATGGTTGCTCTCATGGCATGAACATTACCATTCGAATGGTAGCAACGATGACGAGATGGAGCGGTTCGGCCGCCGCCGAGAGACGCGCCACACTCAACGAACGAGTGGCCGTGCGGTGGACCTGAGGTGTGAATCACTCGTCGCGGTCGCGCCTGGGGAGTGTCGGCCGGGTCAGGCGGCTGGTTCGAGGGTGAGGTGGTGGCCCATGGCTTCGAGTCGAGCGACGAGGCGGCGTTCGCGGGCGGTGCTGGTGCGGCGGCGATCGAAGTAGTCCCCGCCCGGGTCGGTGTAGGGCTCGGTGGTGAGCAGGTGCGGGGCGATCACCAGGATCGAGTGGCCGACGGCGACGGCGGCTCGTTGGGGTCCCCGCCGCGAGCGGATGTGGGCGTGCTGGGCGGCCATGTAGGTGTCCTTGGACCGACCCGCGGCCTGGCCGGCTTTGACCAGGGCCTTGCGGAGCCACTTCGAGCCGTGACGGGTCCGCCCGGATCGCTGCTTGCCGGCGGACTCGTTGTTGCCGGGGCACATGCCCGCCCACGACGAGAGGTGCCCGGCGGTCGGGAGCAGGACCTGCCCCTGGTCGCCGGCGTGATCCTCTTCGGTCGCAGGGGAGCCCCCCGGGCCCGGGTTGGGGTGCGTCGCGGTTCCGGGCTGGCTTCCGTCGTGGACGCCCGATGGCGGTCCGGTGTGGGCACCGGCGTCGTCGGTCGGCGCCGTGGTCGGTGTGCCCTCGCCGTGTTGCTGGCTCCGGGGTTCACCGCTGTCGTGCTGGCCCTGGGGCGTGCCGCCCTCGTGGTCGCTGCGATCGGTCGGGTCGGCTGGCGGGTAGTCGCCGTCGGGGAGTGCTCCTTTGGCGCCCTCGGTGAAGATGTCTGCGGGTGGCGGCTGGCGTCGAAGAACGAGAGATTCATGAACAGAGCGAGCGCGCGGCACTGGCGACCGCGAGCGGTGCGTAGTGACGGAGTAGCCGGCGGCGGAGGGCTCTCGCGGGCGGCTTGGGTGCCGGGTCACTGGACTGCTGGCCACGACGGTCTTGGGTGGTGGTTTCGGTCATGCCGCGCTCAGCCTTCCGTTACCGGCGGCGTGGGTGGCTCGGGGCCGCGCGGGCAAGCGCTCGGAACGCGGCGCGGATTCCGGATGGCGCAGTTGCTGTGTCGGGGACGGTGAAGGGGCTGCGAGCGATCGTGGGGCCGCTGGGGGTCTGGATGGCGAGCTCGGGCGGCGCGTTCATCCGTGGGCTCCTGGTCCGACAACACCGGAGAGGTGGAGGATCACCATCAGGGCGAGCAGCGCCGCGACGACCACAAGCACGGCCACCGCAGTCCGGTCGAGGGTCCTGGCCGGTCGGGACCCCGGCGGCGCATCGTCGTCCTCGGGGTGTGCGGGCGGGGTCATCCCGGGGTCGTGTGGGTCGGCGGGTCGCTCAGACATCGCGTGTTGCCTCGATTCGGATGGCGGCGGTGGCGACAGTCGCGGCGTAGACGGCGACCACGGCGGCGCCGGCGACCGGCGACAGCAGGCCGTCGAGGGGTGTGCGGAGGATCGCTTGGCCGGCGCCGGCGGGGAGCCATCGGCCGATCGAGGGGGCGAGGTTGACCAGGGTGTGTTCGACGACGGCGAACCAGGCGAGGGTGCCCGCGACCGCCAAGACCTGGTGGCGCACCACGGCGCCGACGGCGGCGCCCAAGACCGCGAACAGCGTCGTGTAGGCGAGCATCCCGCTCAGGGTCAGCCACGCCTCGGCGTCGCCGAACGGGAAGGCCGCGCCCTGGGAGCGGTAGAGCAGGATGGCAACCGAGAGCGACGCCGCACCGACGAGCACGCCCGCCCCGAGGCCGAGCAGGCTGGCAACGGCCAGCTTGGCGGCAATGACGTGGTGTCGTCGGGGGGTCGTGAGATAGGTGTCGCTGGCCGTCCCGTGCCGGTGCTCGCCGGTCGACACCAGGATCCCAAGGACGAGCACGACGATCGCGCCCGCGCCAGTCACCGAGAACACGTATCGGATGCCGTCCGTCGACTCGAGCTCCGCGCCGTCCCTGGACAGGACCGCGCCGGCCGCCGCTGCGGCCGAGATGACGACCGCGCCCGAGAGCATCCCGGCGAGCAGCCGAGTGGTGCGCAGCTTCATCCACTCGGCGGCGATCAGCGGGATCACCCTCCACCGCCCGCGGTCGCGGCCAGGAACATGGCCTCGAGCGACTCGCCCGCGCTCTGACGACTGAGCTCGGTCACCATCACCCCGGCCCGGGCCGCGATCGCACCGACCTCCGCGGTGTCACAACCGGCGATGGAGATGACCCCGTCGTCCAGCAATTGGTAGTCGGCGCCAGCCGAACGCAGCGCGAGCAGCATCGGATCGGTCCGGTCGACGCGGACCGTCACCCGCTGGGACGGGACCTCGGCGATTTCGGTTTCGATGACCAGTACTCCGTCGCGGACGATGACCACCCGGTCGACGACCTGGGCTACCTCGGCGAGGAGATGGCTGGACACCAGGACCGTGCGACCATCGTCAGCCCAGATCCGCAGGAGCCGGCGTACCCACGCGACCCCTTCGGGATCGAGCCCGTTGGCGGGCTCGTCCAACACGACCACGTCGGGGTCGCCGAGCATGGCCGCGGCGAGGCCCAGCCGTTGCCGCATCCCCAGCGAGTAGCCGCCGACGCGTCGATCAGCTGCGCCGCGGAGACCGACCAGGTCGAGCAGGGCGTCGATGCGCCCGGTGTCCAATCGGGCGGCCCGGGCGATCACCCGCATGTGGTCCCGGCCGCTGCGGGCGGGGTGGAAGCTGGTGGACTCGAGGACCGCCCCGACATGGCGCCGCGGATGCTCCAGGTCCCGGTAGACGCGTCCGCCGATGAGCGCCTCGCCCGAGGTCGGTTCGGCCAGCCCGAGGAGGCACCGGATGGTGGTGGTCTTGCCCGCGCCGTTTGGGCCGAGGAAGCCGGTGACCTCTCCGGCGGTAGCGCTGAAGGTCAGCTCGTCGACCGCCCTACGAGCGCCGTAGACCTTGGTCAGCGAGTGCAGCTCGATCACCGGGCGGCCTCGACGACGAGCGTGCCTTCCATGCCCGCTTCCCGGTCACCCGCGATCGTGCCGTAGGACACGTAGCGACCAGGCGCAGGCGCCTCGAACCCACCGACCACCGTCTCACCGGTCTCGGCCGAGACATGGGCATCGACCTCGTCGATCACGAAGTCGTGGACCGCGTCCTCGGCGGTGAGCACGATGGCGATCGGCTCGCCCGTCTCAGCGGTGACCTGGTCGGGCTCGAACGCAAACGAGCGGGCGGTCACAGGCACGTGGCGGGCATCGTCCGGGACCGGACTGGGCTCGCCTCTCGGCGCATCGCCATGGGTTGCTGACTCGTCGGTGGCGTGGCTCGTGTCGCCGTCGCCATCCTCGCCCTCCTCACCGCAACCCGAGAGGGCAGCGCCGCCGATGGCGAGGGCCAGCAGCGCCCCACCAACCCGGACCCACAGGACCCGAGTCGTCGGCTCGGTCTCGTCCCCGTGTCCTCGATTCATGCCTGGGTACGATACACTTTGTCTCTATAGAGTCAAGTTGTCGTTATTGATGCGCATCGTCCGGTTGATGTCGAGACGCCGCGTACGCCGCGGGCCCGATCGGTATCGTCTGCTCACGCTGCGACGGCGACGGTGAGGACACATGCCGAGGATCTGGGCCGACACCATGGACACCCACCGTCGACAGGTCAACGACGCCATCCTCGACGCCACGGCCCGGCTCGTCGCCGAACACGGCCCGATGTCCGTGGCCATGTCGGCCATCGCTGAGCGCGCCGGCATCGGCCGCGCCACCCTCTACAAGTACTTCCCCGACGTGGAGGCCATCCTGGTCGCCTGGCACACCCGCGACTTCGCCGGCCACCTAGACCAGCTCAAGGCGCTCACCGAAGCCGAGCACGTCACCCTCGACGACGTCGCAGCCTTCGTGCGCGCCCAACGCCGCCGACACACCCGGGCCAAGGAGGATCACCTCGTCGGCAACCTCGCCCACACCCTCGCCGCCGAAGGAAGCTTCAAAGACGCCATCGAACACGAGATCATCGCCGCCCTCACCTCGTTGATGACCCGACTCGCCCGACGCAAGGAAGTCCGCAGGGACCACGAACCCGAGTTGCTCGCAGGATGGCTCCTCCACGCCATCCACGCGCCCACCGACCTCGACGACACCGCCATCTCCGAGCTGGTCGTCGACGCACTAGCACCCAAGCCCAAGCAGCGGTCACGAGCCAGCGCTCGCTGACCGCGCCTCCCCGCACGCCGCCCCCGCCGCCGTGGGCCTAGGCGTTCCCCGATGTCAGGCAACGGGACTCGACTCCTCTGCGCCGACGGCGCCGTATGCAACGAGCAGGAGGTACGCGCTTCGTACCAACGGCCCCTCGCTGATCGGTATCGGCCCGCCACGGCACCTATCGGGACAACCTCCCGTGTCCGCCCTCGAGGCCGCTGCCAGGGGTACGTGGCTCGGCACGCACTACGTACCCGACGCCCGTGGGCCCTGAGGGATTCGAACCCCCGACCTCTTGCGCGTCATGCAAGCGCTCTAGCCACCTGAGCTAAGGGCCCGTGGAGCCCGACACCCTACCAGAGGCCTGGTCAGGGCCCCACTGGTCAGGTCGACCCGACGGTCGTGGCCGGGGCGGTGGTCGGCGAGGGCACGGGGGCGGGGACGGTCGTCGCGGGAGCGGGTTCTGCGCCTTCGGCGGGCAGGGCGAGGATCTCGGGGGGAACGGTCGGCTCGACCAGGCTGGCCTCGAACCGGACCGAGCCGTCGTCGACCCGCAGCGGGATCCCTTCGGAAGTGAGGCACAGCTCGGCGACCTGCTCGCCCGAGGTGATGGTGAAGCACCGCGCGGGCAGGTTCGCCACCGTGGCATCGGCCACCGTGGTCTCGCCCTCGGGGAGGAGGGCGACGATCGTGGCCAGGGCCGAGCCCAGGGCCGCCTCGACGTCGGGCGCGGCGGTGCACGTCGGGGCGGCGCCGACGGCACCACCGCACGAGACGGCACCGTCCGGCCCGCCGATCACGATCGTGGTCGAGTTCCCCGACGGGTCGACGCCGATCCGGTGCTCACGGAACGAGGCACCGTCACGCCAGAACTCGAGCTGGGCCGCGGCCCCGGCCGACCCGAGCTCGGGTGAGTCGACGGCGAACGCCACGTGGTAGGGACCCACCTCGCTCGCCTCGACCAGCGAGTACAGCTCCTGACCCTCGGCCGACAGGGTCGAAGGATCGAGCGTCGTCGTCGGACCGATGTCGACGGTGTCCGGCTCGTCCTCGGTGACGTTGGAGATGATGGCGAGGAGCCCGCCGAGCAGCACCACCAGGATGACCGCGGCCCCGACCACGGCCCAGGTCCTTCGCTTACCCGCCGGGCGCCGGCGGCGGTGCTTGCGGTGATCGTGACCCCGCCGCTCCCACGCCGGCCCGCTGGGACGGGCCGAGTACCCGGCCAGATGTGCCTTGCCCGCGGGCTGGGCGCCGCCGGGTCGCGGCCGCTTCTCGGTCGACATGGAAGCGCCGGTATAGCCCATATGACCGGGTGAACGTGAGCGCCCCCGGCCGACCGACACCGCCACGACGGACGCCGGTGCAGGACCGCGCCTCTCAGCATGGCGATCAAGAGGTCTGTTAGACCATCGCAATGCTGCCCACCGGCATCGATGAGCTCGACGCCCGGCTCATCCGCGCCCTGAACGAGACGCCGAGGGCTGGCGTCATGGAGCTCGCCCGTCAGCTGGGCGTCGCGAGGGGCACGATCCAGGCCAGACTCGAGAAGCTGCAGCGGCGCGGGGTGATCACGGGCTTCTCGCCCGACCTCGACCTTCGGGCGCTGGGCTACACGGTCATCGCCTTCGTGAGCCTCGAGATCGCCCAGGGCCGACTCGGCGACGTCATGGCGCACCTGAGCCAGATCCCCGAGGTGCTCGAGGCCCATGCAACCACGGGTCAGGGCGACCTCATGTGCCGGGTGGTGGCCCGCACCAACGAACACCTGCAGGAGGTGATCAACGCCATCCTGCGGGTCAACGGCATCGTGCGTACGACGACCACCATCGCCCTCACCGAGCAGATGAGCTACCGCGTGCTCCCCCTGGTCAGCCAGGTGATCCGCGAGGGCTGACCGTCGTCGCCGCGGGTGGGAGCGGCGCCAGCCGTTCGTCCGACGCCGGCCGGCGGGCCGCCAGGCCTGCCGCCACCAGCAGCACTCCGGCGACGAGCACCATCCAGAGGCCGACGCCGACCGATGCGGTCACGGCCCCCTCCCGCACGCCGAAGCGCTCCTCGAGGTCGACGGCCTTGTTCCGGACGTCGACGATGTCGACGATGCCGATGATGGTGACGATCGCTCCGGTGACGAACATGGCCATCTTGAGCCACGCGTCGCCCCGGCCGACGAGGAGCAGGATCCCGGCCACCGCGGCCAGGGCGCCCACGACGAGCACGGTCACACCGTCGCGACCGCCGAGCCCGGTGGCCAGGCTCCCCGGCCCCGAGTGGCCGGCGATCTCGATCTGGATCCATGGGAGATACGTGGCCGCCACCGCCAGCAGGCCGGCGACCAGTCCGAGTACCCCGGCGATGCGGTTGTCGACCTTCTGGTTGCGGGGCACGAGTTGGCGCAGGCGGTCCCGTGCGCCGCCGAGCTTGTCGTCGGCGTACCGACCGATGGCCTCGGACACCGGAGGGAGGGCAACCACGACCGTGGCGTCGGGATCTCGTTCGGCAGCCGGTTCTGTGTCGCGGGCGGCCGCCGACCGCGAGGGCGCCAGGGCCGAGCCGCACGAGGGGCAGAAGGCCGCTTCCGGGGGCGCGAGCCCACCACATCCGGGGCAGCCGACACCTGGCTCACTCATGCCTCAGGCACGAACCCCTGCCGGATGGTGTTCTCGGTGACCACTCGTGGGTCGAGGAATTGCAGCAGGTAGTCGGGGCCACCCGCCTTGGACCCCACGCCGGACATCCCGTAGCCGCCGAACGGCTGGCGCCCCACGACGGCCCCGGTGATGTGCCGGTTGACGTACACGTTCCCGGCTCGCAGCTCGGCCGCCACCCTGGCGATGTTGTCGGGCGACCGGGAGAAGACGCCCCCGGTCAGGGCGTACTCGGTGTCGTTCGCCAGTTCGATGGCATGGTCGAGGTCGTG
The DNA here is from genome assembly GCA_050744245.1 of Acidimicrobiales bacterium. Classification (GTDB taxonomy): domain Bacteria; phylum Actinomycetota; class Acidimicrobiia; order Acidimicrobiales; family JBOGGX01; genus JBOGGX01. The sequence goes on along the minus strand of JBOGGX010000219.1, from coordinate 13,242 downwards.
CGCCCTGAGCACGGCGAGCACCGGGCCGAACAGCTCGTCCCTGGCCACCTGGGCCGAAACGGGATCGACATGGTCGACGATCGTCGGCCCGATGTACCAACCGCCGTCGGGCACGTCGTCCCGTTGGAGCAGCACCCGGCCCTCGAGGTGGGCCCGCTCGACCGCCGCCGTCAGCCGCTTGTACGCGTCGGCGTCGATCACCGGACCGACCTTGGTCGCCTTCTCGGACGGGTGACCGACCACGATCTCCCGCCCGGCGCCGACCACCCGCTCGATGAACGAGTCGCAGATCGGATCGAGCACGATCAGACGGGTGGCGGCGGAGCACTTCTGACCGGCGTAGCCGAACGCCGAGTACACCGCGGCCGGCACGGCCTGGTCCGGGTCGGCGTCGGCATCGATGATGAGGGCGTTCTTGCCGCCCATCTCGGCCACAACCCGCTTGATGTGGCGCTGGCCCGGGCGGTGGATGGCGGCCTGCTCGATGATGTGGAGCCCGACCGCCTTGGAGCCGGTGAAGGCGATGAGGTGAACGTCGGGGTGCTCGACCAGCCGGGCCCCGACGTCCTCGCCGAGCCCCGGTAGGAACTGGAACACGCCCTTGGGCACGCCGGCGGCGACGAACGCCTCGGCCAGCTTCCACGCCACCAGCGGGGTCTGCTCGGCCGGCTTGAGGATGACCGGGTTGCCGGCCACGAGCGCGGCGGCGGCCATGCCGGCCGGGATGGCGAGCGGGAAGTTCCACGGCGAGATCACCGCGGTCACCCCCTTGCCCTGGTAGCGCAGGACGTTGGTCTCGCCCGGCGGCGAGATGACGTCACCGCCGGCATCGAGGCGCAGCATCTGCCGCCCGTAGTACTCGTAGAAGTCGATGGCCTCGCACACGTCGCCGTCGGACTGGTCCCACGGCTTGCCGGCCTCGAAGGTCTCGAGCGCGGCGAGCTCGTCGCGTCTGGCCCGCATCCACTCGGCCGCCCGGAACAGCACCGCGGCCCGTTCGCGGGCCGGGGTCGCCCGCCAGCGGTCCTGCACCGCAACCGCGGCCCTGACCGCGGCATCGGCGTCGGCCGCGGTGCACGAGGCCGACGTGGCGACCACCCGGTCGTAGTGACCAGGGTCGACCGACTCGATGACCGAGCCGGTGGTGACCTGCTGCCCGTCGATCAGCGCCGGGACCTTGACCGGGAACCGGCCGCCGGTCCTCTCGACGGCGGCGGCGAACGCGGCCCGGCGGGAGGTCCGGCGCCACTCGGTCACCGGCTCGGGCCAGTACGGCTTCGGATCGGCCGTATCGGTGGGTTCGGGTCTGGGCGCCTCGGTCGGACCCGGGATCTCGTCGACCTCCGGCGGCGCCAGCAGCTCGTCGAGGGCTCGCCCCTCGGCGAAGCGGTGGCGGACGAACGACTCGTTCGACGTGTTCTCGAGCAGGCGGCGCACGAGGTAGGCCATGCCCGGCACCAACTCCCCCACCGGCACGTACACCCGTAGACGGTGGCCCAGGCGTTTGATCGCCTCGTGCATCGAGTCGGCCATGCCGTAGATCATCTGGATCTCGAAGCCGTTGTCGGGGATGCCGGCGTGGCGGGCGTAGGTGATGGCGTAGGCGAGCGACCGGAGGTTGTGCGACCCGAACGCGGCCCGGACCTCGCCGTGGTGGTCGTGCAGCAGCCGCACGCACCGCTCGTAGTTGGCGTCGGTCTCGGCCTTGTGCTCGAAGACCGGCACCGGCCAGCCCTCGGTGCGGGCCACCGCGCTCTCGGCGTCCCAGTAGGCCCCCTTCACCAGACGGACCGTGATCGGCCTGGCCCGGGCCGATGACCAGGCGATCAGGTCGGCCAGGTCGTGGTGCGAGTCCTTCAGGTAGGCCTGGATGACGATGCCGGCATCGACGTCGACGAAGTCGGGCCCGGTGAGGAGCTCCCTGAACAGCTGGAGCGTGATGTCCTTGGCGTCGTACTGCTCCATGTCGAAGTGGATGAACGCATTGTGTTTCCGCGCCAGCCGGAGGATCGGGCGGATGCGCTCCTTGGCATGGGTCAGGCCGAGCTCGCGCGACAGCGGCTCGTAGTGGGTGGCCAGCGCGGTGGGCTTGATCGAGATGTTCACCCGCGGGACCGGCCCGAGGTCGTCGTGCTCGAGTGTCGGGTTGGGCGCCCATCGGGGGGCGGCGTCGGCGACCGCGGTGAGGAGGTCGACGACCCGGCCGGCGTAACGCTCGGCCTCTGACTCGATGATCGTCTTCTCGCCGAGGAGGTCGCAGGTGAACGCCTTCCCGCTCGACCACAGGCCCTCGAGGCTGGCCACCGCCTCCGACGGCGTGGTCCCGGCGATGAACTGGTGAGCCATCCGCATGATGTTGCGGCGGGCGACACTGGCCGCGATGGCCTTGCCGCCCGGCAGCTTGTCGGCGGCGCCGATCCCGACATTGAGCAGCCTGGGCGCGTCGGAGCCTTCGAAGTACTCGTCGACATGCCGCAGGACGTCGGCGTTGTCGGTGAGGGCGGGGAACACGTCGACGAAGCGGAACAGCTCGGTCTTGAACCCCGGCTTCGACATGGCCCAGTCGAGCATGGTGTCGCTCCACCACGACATCTTGAACACCGACGAGCGCTCGCCGGCGCCGAGCTCGGCGATCCTGCGGGCCAGGGCGGTGACGTCGTTGTCGAGCGGGTCGGCCATCGCCTGCCACGGTACCGCCAGAGGTCGCCGTCCACCGCTCAACCAAACTCGACGCATCTCGCGCCGCCAGGCGGCGCGTCGTGCGTCGAGAATGCGGTCATGACCGCATCGCTCGGCCTGGCCGAGGCCCAGGACCGCTTCCACCCCCGGGTGACCTTTCTGAACACCGCGACCCACGGCCTGGCGCCCGACTCGGCGACCGAGGCGGTGCTCGCGGCCGAGGAGGAACGGGCCCGCGGGCACATGGACGCCGCCGCGTTCGACCGCCCGGTGGCCCGCAGCCGCGACGCCTTCGCCCGTGTGGTCGGCGTGCCGGCGAACCGGGTCGCGGTCGGGTCGCAGACGGCGCAGTTCGTCGGGCTGGTGGCGTCGAGCCTCCCGGCCGGAGCCACGGTCCTCGTCGCCGACGACGACTTCGCCTCGTTGCTGTTCCCGTTCGCGGTCAGGGCCGAGCGCGGCGAGCTCACCATGAGCTCGGTGCCGTTGGGCGAGCTCATCGACACGATCGACGACCTCGTCGACCTCGTGGCCGTGTCGATCGTGCAGCCGGCCGACGGCTCCGTCACCTCGCTCGATGACCTCGACCGGGCGGCGCAGGCCAGCGGGGCCCTCACGCTGGTCGACGCCACCCAGGCGGCCGGGTGGCTCCCGATCGGCGTCGATCCGTGGACATCGATCTACAGCCTGCCGCTGCGGCTGGCCGGCGACGCCCGGCGCCTCGACGTGTCACCGGCCTGGGCGTCGTGGGCCGGGCAGGCGCCGGCGCTCGAGCTGCTCGCCACCGTCGGCGTCGACACCATCCTTGAGCACAACCTGGCGCTGGCCAACCGGTTCCGGCGAGGACTGGGTCTGAACGGGAGCGACTCGGCCATCGTGTCGATCGACGTCGCCGACGAGGCCTCGGCCCGGCTCCAGCGCGCCGGCGTCGTCACCGCCATCCGGGCCGGCCGGCTGCGGGCGTCGTTCCACCTGTACAACACGGCCGCCGACGTCGACCGGGTCCTCGACGTGCTCGTGGGCTAACCGCCGCCCGGACCAGAGTTGTCGCTGCCGGGGCCGTCCATCTGCTCCAGCGCGGCGACGAGGATCGCCATCTCGGCGTCGCTCAGCCGGGCGTCACGGTGGATGATGGTCTACCGGCCCGGCGGCATCTCCCCTTCCAGGATCTGCTCGGCCGCGTCGTCGGCTTCGCTCTCGTGGGCGTCCCACTCGGAGAAGTTGAGCTCGTCCCGCCCGGCGTCGACGTCGGCCCGGACCAACCACGACATGGGGGCGACGAAGGAGTGCGGCGGCCAGCGGATCTCGTAGCTGTGGCAGTCGTAGCAGGCCCGCACCGAGAGCTCCCTGGCCTCGGCCGATGGCCACGGCGCCTCGTCGACCACCGGCGGATTCGAGTGTCGCCACCCGTACGGCACGAGCTGGATGAGCAGGAACAGCGCGCCGAAACCAAGCAACGACCGGATGATCCACCGGCGTGGCTTGGAACGAGAGGCGGCCGCAGGCGCGGGTTCGTCGGCCGAGATCGGTTACACCTTCTTCACGTTTGCGGCCTGCAAGCCCTTTCGCCCCGGCTGGGTCTCGAACTCGACCCGCTCACCCTCATCGAGGCTGCGGTAGCCCGTGCCCTCGATCGCAGAAAAGTGGACGAACACGTCGTCGCTCCCGTCGTCGGGCTTGATGAAGCCGAAGCCCTTCTCCGAGCTGAACCACTTCACGGTGCCAACCGCCACCGGATTCCTCACTCCTGCACGCTCTCCCCACACGCACGGGGGCCGATCTTCCCACCGTCGACGGCACCCGGAGGCGTGCGTGAACCGAGCGCGCCGTCACGGTAGCAGCGACACCGAAACGGCGTCGGCGGGCGCATCGCCGAACACGTCGCTCAGTTCCCGGTGGCGGATGGGCTCGATCGTGAGCCGGGCACCGTTCACCCGATCGAGGCGAAATGATCAGGCCCGGCTGCGCTCATAGGACGCGATGAAGTCGTCGACCGACGTCCTGGCGATGGCCTCGGCCACGACGTCGAGGGGCACGTCGTCGAGCGTCTTGAAGCGCACACAGCTCTTGCCCATGTCGAGCTTCTTGCCGGCCGACCGCCACTGGTCCTTGAACCATGAGGCCTCCGCGTCGTCGGCGTAGATCCCCGTGAGGTACATGGCCATGTGGTTCTTCTGGTTCGCCAGTGCAGCCACGCCGAGCGGCTGGCCGTTGTAGGTGTCGGGATAGCGCTCGAGCGGGATGTAGTAACCGATCATCCCGTACTGCATGACCTCCTCGAAGCCGTCGGGAAGGTTGGCGCGTATGACATCGCGGACAGCCGCCACGGCCGCTCGCCGATCGTCAGGCAGGGACTGCAGGTACTCGTCGACCGTCTTGGCGTCGCTTTGCATGTCACATCTTGGCCCGCAGGAGCTCGGCGATGGCGCTCAGATCCTTTGGCCCGAGCCCGGCGTCGATTGCCCGCTCGACGATCGTGCGGTTGGCCGCGGCCTGGTCCATCTCGGCTCCCACCTCGCCGCCAACCGGAGGATGAGCTCGAGGTCCTTGGCCACCAGATCGAGGCTGAAGGCCACCGGCGTCGACTCCGGGTGCTCGTAGGCCTCCCGCTTGTAGAGCACGAATGGGGCGGCCACCGCCCCGGAGGCGAAGACCCCGTAGGCCGTCGATCGCTCGATGCCGGCCTTCTCGACCAGCACCAGCGCCTCGGCCAGGGCCACGTTGAGACCGTGCAGGAGCGAGTTGACCGCCAGCTTCATGGTCGCGCCCGGCCCAGCTCGCCGAGGTGGAAGACGCGCCTGGCCACGGCATCGAGCACGGGCCGGGCCCGTTCGAGGGCACCGGCCGCGCCGCCCACCATCACCGTGAGCTGCCCGGCCTCGGCCACCGACACGCTGGCGCTAACGCCAGCCACGTCATCGCCGTCGGCTCGGCCACCGCCACCACACCCGGGTACACGGCGAGCCGCTTGGACAGAGTGGCCATGCCCGACAACGTCGGCGGCACGACGAAGTCCTCGACGACCTCGCCCGGACCTCCGGCCACTGGCCGTCGCACCACGACGTGATGGTTGGCCACCACCGCCGCGTCGATCCCGACCGCGATGGGACTACCCTCGTCTCGCATTCGAGGGCTCTCCTCTCTTTGAAACGCGCCGCCCGGCTTCTCCGGCTGAGAACTCGCCGGGACGAACGCACCGATAGGGCACCGGGAGAGCCCTCGAGCGCGCTCACACCCTCAGGCCACGTGCTCCCGCGCCACCCGACCACGAGCGGATGACCGACGTAGGCCACCCATGCTTGTTGGTCATCCGGAGATCAGCCGCCGCCAACTACCAAGCGCCGGCTGCTCTCCACCAATTCCTTCAACCGAGTCTGCTCGGGAGCGGGACCCCGGCAACTATCTCTTTCACGAGCCCGAAGCTCAGCCGACATGCGTCACCGCCGGGGACCCTCCCGAGGCCACCCTACGTAGCCACCACCCGTCACCAGGTGGATGCTCAAGTGATACAAGCACCCTGGGCTCGAGCACGATGACCGGGTCGGGATCGCGGACCGCGGCGGCCAGCAGCCCGACGACGTCGACCGGGGTCGACGGCACCACCACCTTCAGGCCGGGTATCGACGCGGCCCATGTCTCGACGCTCTGGGAGTGCTGCGCGCCGAACCGGGCCCCGGCCCCGTTGGCGGTGCGGATCACCAGCGGCAGGTTGAGCTGCCCGTCGGTCATGTAGCGGGCGTTGGCGATCTGGTTGGCGATGATGTCCCAGCAGACGGCGAAGAAGTCGCTGAACATGATCTCGGCGATCGGGCGCAGCCCGTTCATGGCCGCCCCGATGATCGCCTGCTCCGAGATCGGCGTGTCGCGCACCCGCTCCGGGCCGAACCGGTCGAGCAGGCCCTCGGTTGTCTTGAACACCCCGCCGGCGGCGGCCACGTCCTCGCCGATGAAGTACACGGCCGGGTCGCGCTCCATCTCCTGGGCGGCTTGAGCGCCTCGAAGATGGACTGGTACACGCCGTCGACCATGGCGCAGGCCTGGCTCAGCAGCATGATCTCGTCCTGGTTCTTTATGGCCCTGGCGTTCATCATCACCTGCTGGCCGTGGCGGACGTCGAGCCCGGCCGCCTGGAGCCCGAGGAACACCGACGTCTCGGCCACGTCGACGCCGATGGGCATCCCGCCGACGCCCTCGTCGTTCAGGACCGACACCAGCTGCTGCACCGCCCTCCGCTGCAGGCCGACCGCCGGGGCGATGGCGCCCTGCAGACCCGTGTTGCCGCCGACCGAGTTCTGCTCGTCGTACAGGTGGGGCAGCTGGAGGCGATCGGCCTTGGCCGCGCTCCCGAAGCCCAGATTCGGGGCCGGCCGGTCCTGGTGATCAGGGCGTAGCGTTCACCCTTGTTGAACGCCCAGTACCCGATGTGGGTGGCGGTGGCGTAGCGGATGTTGCTCGTCTCGAAGAGCAGCACGGCCCCGAGTTCGGTGGCGTCGAGCGCCCGGCGCACCCGCTCCAGCCGATATTGGCGCAGGCGTTCGGGATCGACCCGGTTCTCCCAGTCGACGGTGTTGAGTCCCGGCGCCGCCGTCGTCGCCCCCGGGGAACGACTCGTCCATGGGCTCCCCCTCGCGTCCAGTGACACTGAACACGCGACGACCGTGCCATGAGCCGGAATGACGGGCGAGCCGTACGACATCGGCGGCCGGCTGCGGGCCGAGCGGGAGGCTCACGGCATCAGCCAGCGGGAGTTGGCCCGCCGGTTGGGGCTGTCGGCCAGCCTGATCTCGCAGGTCGAGTCGGGGCAGTCGAAGCCGTCGGTCAGCACCCTGTACGCGATCGTCACCGAGCTGGGGGCGTCGATCGACGACCTCTTCCGGGGCGGCGAGGGCACACCAAAGGACTCGCTCGTCCACCCGGCCGAGCGCGACGCGATCGAGCTCAGCTCGGGCGTGCGGTGGGAACGCCTGACGGCCCACGACGCCAACGTCGACTTCCTCCACGTCACCTACGACGTGGGTGGCTCCTCGTCACCGGACGAGCGGCTCATGCGCCACCACGGCCGGGAGTACGGCTACGTGCTCTCCGGACGGCTCGGGGTCCAGATCGGCTTCGAACGCCATGAGCTCGGGCCCGGCGACACGATCGCCTTCGACTCGACCCACCCTCACCGGCTCTGGAACCTGGGCGACGAGCCGGTCCACGGCATCTGGTTCGTCGTCGGCCGCCACGACCGGACCTGACGCGGGCCCGACCCAGCCCGAATGTGGGGTGGTTATCGCGCCTATCGGCGCGATAACCACCCGAAGTTCGGATGGGCGCGCGGTTGCCCTCAGTCCTCCAAGAGCTGACAGCGGACGGCGCCGCCCGGGAACCTGGCGTTGTGCAGGTTGACGTAGTACAGCTCCGGGTTGGCGACGATGTCGGCCAGCACGGCCGGGTCGGCGGTGACACACCCGGTGCCCCGCCCTCGCTCCAGCTCGTCGTTGAGCGGGTCGGTTGGCATCCCAACCAGCTCGAACAGGGACACGACGATGCCGCCGTTGACCCCGGCCGCGCCGGTGTGGATATGACCCCGGTTGGGCGTGCCCGTCCGGTCGAAGGTCACCTTGAAGCAAGCCTCGCCCGCCTCGGCGTCGATCTCGACCCGGGCGATGCCTCGCCCGTCGAGGTCGGCCGGGGGCACCTCGTTGGTCCCCAAGAGCCGCTCGACGAAGCGGTCGGTGCGAGCCGAGCTCCCGGCGCCGGCGGTTCCGGAGAACGCCAACGGCCCGAGCAGGGCCACGAGCACGACCGCGCAGAACGCCACCCGCGGTGACGTCCGGATTCTCCCCATACCTGTCCCCCTTCTCGGCGATGATCCGGTCGGGAGCGACCCGATCGACATCGCTCCCGCTGGGTATACGGAGCCGGACGGCCGAACATTCGACGGGTGGTACGTTCGGCTCGATCACACCTGGCGGGACAGGGGGACTTTGTCATGTCGGGAGTTGCGTCCGTGGGCAGGCCGGCGGTGGCCATCGGCGCCGTCATCGCCATGGTGATGGGCTTCCTGGCCGGGTTGGCGGGAACGGCGGGTGCGGTGAGCCCCAACGTCGTCGTGAGCCAGCTCTACGGCGGGGGCGGGAACACCGGCGCGCCGTTCACCAACGACTTCGTCGAGCTGTTCAACCGGGGCGCTGCTCCGGTCGACCTCACCGGCTGGTCGGTGCAGTACGCCAGCGCCACCGGCACCGGCACGTTCGCCGGCAACGGCCCCGTCGAGCTCTCGGGCATGCTCCAGCCCGGTCAGTACCACCTGGTGCAGATGGGCGGCGGGACCGTCGGCGCGCCCCTCCCGCCGCCGGACACCATCGGCGGCATCCTCATGGCCGCCGGCGCCGGCAAGGGCATCGTGGCCAGCACCGCCCAGGGGCTGGCGTGCAACGGCGGCAGCGACCCGTGCAGCGCCGACGAACTGGCCCGGATCGTCGACCTGGTCGGGTACGGCAACGCCAACTTCTTCGAGGGCGCGGCCGCCGCGCCGACCCTGTCGAACACGACGGCCGGCCATCGGGCCACGCTCGGCTGCACCGACACCGACCAGAACGGCGCCGACTTCGCCGCCTCCGCCCCCGCCCCCCGCACCACGGCCTCGCCCCTCGGCCCCTGCGGCGGCGATGCCCCGCCCGCCGTGGCCAGCACGACCCCGGCCGACGGCGCCGCGGGCGTGGCCACCGGTGCGAACGTCTCGGTGACGTTCACCGAGGCGGTCGACGTGACCGGCGACTGGTTCACGATCACCTGTGCCGTCAGCGGCGCCCATCCGGCTGCCGTCGGCGGCGGGCCGACGACGTTCAGCCTCGACCCGGTGACCGACTTCTCCGAGGACGAGGCCTGCTCGGTCACCGTCGTGGCCGCCGCGATCACCGACCAGGACGGCGAGGACCCGCCCGACGCCATGGCCGCCGACTTCACGTTCGACTTCACCACCACCGGGCCGCCCATCGCCATCCACGACATCCAGGGCGCGTCGCACACGTCGCCCCGGGCCGGCACCAGCGTGTCGACCCTGCCGGCCATCGTCACGGCCAAGCTGGGCAACGGCTTCTACCTCCAGGACCCGGCGCCCGATGCCGACGTGACCACGTCGGAGGCCATCTTCGTGTTCACCTCGTCCGCGCCAGCGGTCAACCTCGGCGACGAGGTGACGGTGGGCGGCACCGTCACCGAGTTCCGCCCGGGTGGTGCGGCGAGCGACAACCTGACCCTGACCGAGATCGCCTCGCCCACCATCAGCGTGCTCTCCACGGGCAACCCCCTTCCGGCCACCACGGTGATCGGGAACGGCGGCCGGGTCCCGCCCGCGACCGTCATCGACGACGACTCCTTCGCCGACTTCGACCCGGCGACGGACGGCATCGACTTCTACGAGAGCCTCGAATCGATGCGGGTCCAGATCAACGACGCCGTCGCCACGGGACCGACGAACAACTTCGGCGAGGTGTCGGTGGTGGGCGACAACGGCGCCAACGCCGGCCCGCGCACCGCCCGCGGCGGCGTCGTCGTCACGCCCGGCGACTTCAACCCGGAGCGGGTTTTCCTCGACGACACCATCGTGGGCCCGACGCCGGTGGTCAACGTCGGCGACGGCTTCACCGCGCCGGCCGTCGGGATCATGGACTACAGCTTCGGCAACTACAAGCTCTACCTCACCAGCCCGCTGACGGGCGTCGACCGCGGGCTGGTGCGCGAGACCACCCGGGACGTGGTGGAGCACGAGCTCTCGGTGGCCACCTTCAACGTGGAGAACCTGAACCCCAACGACCCGGCCGCGAAGTTCGAAGGGCTGGCCGACGTCGTGGTCGAGCACCTGCGCTCGCCCGACATCGTCGCCCTCGAGGAAATCCAGGACAACAACGGCACCGAAAACGATGCGGTGACCGATGCCAACCTGACCCTCGGCGCGCTGGTGGCCGCCATCGAAGACGCGGGCGGGCCCACCTACGACCACCGCCAGATCAACCCGGTCGACGACCAGGACGGCGGCGCCCCGGGCGGCAACATCCGGGTCGGCTTCCTGTTCCGCACCGACACCGGCGTCGAGTTCGTCGACCGGCCCGGCGGCGACCCGACCACGCCGGTCGACGCGGTCGCCGGGGCCGACGGCCCGGAGCTCACGCTCAGCCCCGGTCGCGTCGACCCGCTCAACCCGGCCTGGACCAGCAGCCGCAAGCCGCTGGCGGCCGAGTTCCTGCTTGACGGCGAGACGTTCTTCGTGATCGTCAACCATTTCAACTCCAAGGGCGGCGACGACCCGCTGTTCGGTCGTACCCAGCCTCCCGTCCGGGTGACCGACGCGCAGCGGGCCCAGCAGGCCGCAGTGCTCAACGGGTTCATCGACTCGATCCTCGACCTCGACCCGCACGCCAACGTCGTCGCCCTCGGCGACTTCAACGACTTCGAGTTCTCCGACGCCCTCGAGATCCTCCTCGCCGACGACCTCACCGACCTGATCGACACGCTGCCGCCGGAGGAGCAGTACGGCTACGTGTTCGAGGGCAACTCCCAGACCCTCGACCACATCCTGGTCAGCGCGGGCGCCGCCGATCGGCTGAGTGCCGGCGACGCCTATGACGTGGTCCACGTCAACGCCGAGTTCGCGGTCCAGACCTCCGACCACGACCCGTCGGTGTCGCGGTTCCTCTTCAATCAGGCGCCGACGATCGAAGCGGGTGGGCCGTACCCCGTGGCCGAGGGCGGTTCGGTGACCCTGACGGCCGTCGCCGACGACGGTGACGGCGACCCGGTCACCGTGGCGTGGGACCTCGACGGCGACGGCACCTTCGAGACGCCCGGGGCGTCGGTGACGTTCCCGGCCTCGGCGATCGACGGGCCGGCGACCTTGATGGTGGGCGTGCAGGCATCCGACGGCTTCACCACCGCCGTCGACGTCGCCATGGTCGACGTCGCCAACGTGGCCCCCGCCGCGACGTTCAACGCCCCGGCGACGGCCCCGGCCGGGTTCCCGTTCATGCTGTCGCTCACCGACCCGGCCGACCCGTCCGCGCCCGACGTGGCCGCCGGGTTCCGGTACGCCTTCGACTGCGGCAGGGGTAGCGGCTACGGGCCGTTCTCGGCGTCGAACACGGCGTCGTGCTCGACCTCTGACGTCGGGTCCCGCAGCGTTCGGGCCATGATCCGAGACAAGGACGGCGGCACCACCGAGTACGTCGACACGGTCACGGTCAACGTCACGTTCGACAGCCTGTGCGACCTGACGCGGGCTTACTCGAACGACCCGGCGGTCTCGAACGTCCTGTGCGCCATCCTCGACGCGGCCGAGGGGATCGACCACCCGACGTTGCGCCAGATCGTCCTGGCCGGCTACCGGCTCGTCGTCGCGCTCGAGACCGGCAACCGGCCCCGCCACGCCTTCACCCCGGCCGAGGGGTCCACCCTGCAACGACTCTCACGGGCGCTGTAGCGACGTGACCTACCGGCTCGGCATCGACCTGGGCACGACCTACACCGCCGCCGCCATCGCGTCGGACGGCAAGGTGGAGATCGTCCCCCTCGGCAACCGGGCCGCCACCATCCCATCGGTCATCTTCCTGCGGGACGACGGCACCGTGCTCGCCGGCGAGGCCGCCAGCCGGCGGGCGCTCAGCGACCCTCAGCGGGTGGCCCAGGAGTTCAAACGGCGGCTGGGCGACCCGACGCCGATCGTGCTCGGCGGCACGCCGTACTCGGCCGAGTCGCTCATGGCCAAGCTGCTGGCGTGGGTGGTCGAGCGGGTCACCGAGCGGCAGGGCGGCCCCCACGACCGGGTGGCGCTCACGTACCCGGCGAACTGGGGACCGTACAAGCGCGACCTGCTCGACCAGGCCATCAGGATGGCCGAGCTCACCGACGCGGTGACCCTGACCGAACCTGAGGCGGCCGCGGTCTACTACGCCACCCAGGAGCGGGTGGAGCCGGGCGCAACGGTGGCCGTCTACGACCTCGGCGGCGGAACGTTCGACGCGGTGGTGCTGCGCAAACGGGTCGACATCGGATTCGACATCCTGGGCACCCCGGAGGGCATCGAACGGCTCGGCGGCATCGACCTCGACCAGGCCGTGTTCTTCCACGTGAACCAGAGCATTGGCGGCGCCATCGACGCGCTCGACGCCAACGATCCGGCGACGGTCTCGGCCCTGGCCAGGCTCCGCGAGGAGTGCGTTGGCGCCAAGGAGGCGCTGTCGAGTGACTCCGACACCTCGATCCCCGTGCTCCTGCCGAACCTGCAGACCGAGGTGCGGCTGACCCGTTCGGAGCTCGAGACGATGATCCGGCCGACGCTGGCCGAGACCATCGCCGCGCTGCGGCGGGCCATCCGCTCGGCCAACCTCGAACCGGCCGAGATCGACCGGGTGCTCCTGGTGGGGGGCTCGTCGCGCATCCCACTCGTCGCCCAGATGGTGACCGACGAGCTGGAACGGCCGGTCGCGGTCGACGCCCACCCCAAGCACGCGGTGGCGCTGGGCGCGGCCATCACCGCGGCCGAGGCCGCGTCGACACCTCCGGCCGGCGCGGTGCCGCCTCCGC
>JBOGGX010000218.1:0-17230 GCA_050744245.1 Acidimicrobiales bacterium | reverse complement strand
GAGCCGTAGGTGGGGGTGAAATGGAGGTGGAACCGGCGGTGCCGGAGGAGCCACTTGTGCACCGCGGGTGTCTTGTGGGTGGCCAGGTTGTCCAAGATGACGTGCACGTCGAGGTCCTTGGGGACCTCCCGGTTGACCTTGTTCAAGAAGGCGATGAAGTCGGCGCTGGTGTGGCTGGCACGGATGTCGGTGATGACCTTGCCGGTGGCGATCTCCAGCGCGGCGAACAGGTCACAGGTGCCGTTACGCTCGTAGTCGTGGGTGGCCCGGGCCGGGGTGGTGGGCAGCATGGGCAGGGTCGGAGCGGTGCGGTTGAGCGCTTGGATCTGGGGTTTCTCGTCCACCGCGAACACCGCCGCGGCCACTGGGGGGTTCATGTACAAGGCGACGAGGTCCCGGATCTTCTCGACCAGCTGTGGGTCGGGAGACACCTTGAAGGAGTCCTGCCGCCACGGCTTGAGCCCGAACGCCTGCCAGATCTCTCGCACCGTGGTGTGGCTGATCCCGTGTTTGGCCGCCAGCCCGCGGGTCGACCAGTGCGTCGCATCCGGCGGTGTCGTCTCAAGGGTCTCAACGATGATCGCTTCGATCACGTCGTCACCGATGGTGCGTGCCGCGCCGGGACGGGGCGCGTCGACCAGACCGTCGAGACGGTCCTTAGCGAACCGGTGCCGCCACTTCGACACCGTGGTGGGGTGCACACTCAACTCGGCGGCCACCTCACCGTTGGTACGCCCTTCGGCGCAGGCCAGCACGATCCGGCATCGCAACGCCAGCGCCTGCGCCGACGAGTGCCGCCGGGCCCATCGTTGCAACGTCTTGCGCTCGTCGCCGCTGAGTTTGATCTCGACCGTGGGTCGTCCAAGACGGGCCATGCCAGGCTCCTTCTGTCAGGGGTTCTACCTGGCAGAACGCCCCTCAGACACAGAAATTCCCGATCACCCAACATTTTTCGCCGAAACAAGCTTCCAGGACACTAGAGGAAGTTTCCCGGCGCCGGCGGGAGGCCAAGCCTCCCTGCACGCGAGTCACGGTCCTTTGATCGCGGCGATCTCTCCTCTAGCGGCGTCGACCTGCGGCGACTCGGCCGTGCCGCCGGAGGGCGTCAGCACTGGCCCTCCGGCATCTCCCGCCGGCAGAGGAGGTCGGAGGGCGAGAGCCAGGCCCCGAAACGCCGGGTAGGTAGCGCCGCGGCGCACCGATTGCCCGTTCTGGAGCGCGTCATCACATCCGGCAGCGCTGTCATGCGCACCACGCTGAACACCGCTCGCGGTCGTCGTCACGGTCAGACAGGCGACCGATAATGACGACGAGCGACCCGGCTGAGACCGCACGACTACCGGCGCTTATACGTGGTGTCGTTGCTCGATAAACGGGATGCGCGTGACTCGTCGTGAGTCGCCCGGCCTGGAGGAGTGGCTCGTCTGCTATCGGAGATCGCGTGGTCTGATCTTCAGTGCATCGACATCCGCGAGATAGGTGAACGAGGCGCCGACATTGGTCGAGCCACCGATGGCGAGGACCATGCCATCCCGCTCAGTGGCGCAGTCGTGTGATGCGCGGCCTTCGGGAAGCAAGACATCGAGAAGTACCCACCGGCCCGTGTCGGGGTCGAAGACCTCGGTCGTGGGGCTGGAGACGAAGGTGCCGTCCGCAGCTTGGGCGCGGCCGCCAACGACGACGAGGACGCGTCGTCCGCAACCCTGGTTTCGACCGCGCAGGGCAAGTAACGAGCCTCGGACATCGAGCTCATGGTGGCCCAGCTGTCGGAGCGTGGGTCGTACCGTTCCACAGTGCTCAGGGCCTGGCCGTCGGGGTCGCGTCCGCCGATGGCATACAGGTAGCGTCCCGATGTCACCAGCCTGAGCCTCTCCCGGGCCGTGGGCATGGGAGCGACGGACCGCCCGGCGTTGTCGTGGGGGTCGTAGACGACCACCGAGTCTGTGATCTCGAATTGGTCGGGGGCCACGGTGACGCCGCCACCGGCCACGTAGACAAGTCCGTCGAGAGCCGCGGCTCCGGCCTGACCGCGAGGTTGCGGAAGGGGAAGACTGGTCGACCACCGCCCCGTCCTGGGGTCGAACGTGTCTACGACGGCCAAATCGAGGTCAGGGTCACCGATGCCTCCGATGGCGTACACGAGCCCGTCCAGGGCGGCGGTCGCGAGGTTGGCCCGCGCCGTCGGGAGCGGCGTCAGGTCGCGCCACATCCCGGAGCCCGTGACCCGTCGGGACTCGACGACAGCGAAGAGGCCCTCCGCCGGGGTGAAGCCGCCGATGGCGAGAATCTGGCGGTTGGCCGTTGCCACGCTCAGTCCGGCGCGGGCCTGCCGGAGGGGCGGCCGCTCGATCCATCGGCTCGCACTGCCGGACTCGACAGCAGCGACATCGATGGCGCCCGACCGGCCGTCGGCCCCGGCGGGAGTCGGCCAACTTGCGGCCAGGCACACATCGAATCGACGGACACAACGAGCGCGGTTCTTCTCGTGTGTGGGGCGTGCTTGGCCGCGGTTGTTGCCCTGTTGCATGCCAGGTCAATGGCCTCGGCGTGGGTTCTATGCAAGTCGTCCAGGGACACCAGGCCGCCCGGCGCGTGTTCCATCGCAGACCGGCTGCCGGGCGCTGGACGCGACGACACCGCGGCGAACGCCGGCCGGAACCCACGCGGACCGGACCGAGCGGTTCTCCCCGCGCCCGCCGCCCCTCGAGCCAGGACGTCGCCGGGAAGTCTCTGATGGAATAAGCGTGTGACTCTCCGGGAAGAAGATTCCGCCCGGAGCGCCCGACAGAGGTTCCGAACCGGGCACCCCACAACCAGATGCCACCCAACAATCGCGGCTCGCGCGCTGCATAACCGGCGCGAGCGAGCGGGACTGGCGTGTGATAGCGGTCGTCGAGCGACGGCAGCATCGTGCTCGCTGTCATTCCATTCCGGCGAGTCCCCGTGCCTCCCTCAGGTTTCGGGCGTCTTTGATGTGGACGATCTTGCCTTCCCGGATGTTGATGACCTGGAGCCGGTGGCGATCCTTGGGGTGGACCGTGAGCGTCACGATCGCCTGGTCGCTGGCTCCTCGCTGAACATCGATGGTGGCGGTGGCGTCCGGTTCCTCAGCCCGCAGCTGGTCACGCTGGTGCTCGAGGACCTCACGGGCCTCGTCGGGGCCATGTCAGTAGGGGTGCCGTTTGCGCAGGACGCCCCGGCTGACGCCGCGCCAGTGGACGTGGGGGTCGAGGACGGCGGCGAAGGTTTTGACGTCGCCGGTGGCCAGCGCGTTGTAGGCCTCCCGAATGGCCTCGAGCGGCTCGTCGCCCACTCGCGTACCTCCTTGCCTCCTCTGATCCTAGACTTCCTCCGCACTCCGTCCCGGGGCGATCGCCGCAGGTTGTTTCGGCATCGCCCACCGATCGCTCCGACCTCCGAACCTGGGGCGATCAACATGGAGCCACGCTGTCACGCCACCCTGAGTCAGCGCGGCGACACGACGGACGGCTCGATAATGCCCGGCCCGCTGTTCGGCCAGCCCGCTTGAGAACCGGCGGATTGTCGTGGCTGGGCGCCCGGATGACGCGCTCGCGAGGGGAGGCTCGGTAGGTCAGCACGAGGCGGCTGTGGCGCCTCCGGGGCGGACCTCCGGCGGTTGTTGCCGGTAGTTTCCAGCATCACGTTCGGCACTTCTCGAGGCGCGCGGTCAGCGGCACACGCTGGCTCTGACTAGCCCCCTCAGGTGGGTCACGTCCCTCGCCATGCTCAGCGGTCCTCGGCCAGTTGGTGGGTGGCGGACGCGTGGCCCCGGGCCTGTATGCGCCGGAGCCGGTCGCCGGTGTCGGGCGTGATCGACGGATCGCTCGTGCTGTGCCATGTGGTCACTTGGTGGGCCACGTCGGTGAGTGAGGTGTCGAGGGTCTCCAGGAGCTGTGTGATGATGTCGATCGCCAGCGCGACCACGTGGAGACGCTCGGGGTACATCGGCCTGCCGCGGAACTCGATCCGGTCGGCGTCGGGACTCCCCACCCCTCGTTCGAGCATCCACAGCGGACCGCCCTCTTCGAGGTACTCGGTGACGAAGCCGAGCATCTCGCCCAGCATCGACCGGGCCGTGTGG
This sequence comes from Acidimicrobiales bacterium, assembly GCA_050744245.1. Taxonomy (GTDB): domain Bacteria; phylum Actinomycetota; class Acidimicrobiia; order Acidimicrobiales; family JBOGGX01; genus JBOGGX01. Next base: position 13,128 of record JBOGGX010000218.1, on the reverse strand, counting down.
GCGGTGGCATGTAGCGCGGACACCAGTTGTTCGGGGCTGCCCTGGTCGCCGAAGAAGGTTCGCAGGAGGCCCTCGATCTGGAAGTGCGGTTCCTCGGGTTCGGTGGCCAGCCAGTCCGCGAAGGCCGCACGCCCGGCGTCGGTGATCGTGTAGCGGTTGCGGGTGCGCTGACCGGCGGCCTCGTCCGTGACGGTGGCCCAGCCGAGGTCCACGAGCCGTTTCTGTTCTCGATAGAGGTGGCCTTCTGAGGACCGCCACATGAACCGCAGGCTGCGCCGCACCTGCTGGGTGAGCTCGTAGCCGGTCCACGACCGCACCGCGAGCATGCCCAGCAGGCCGAAGGTTGCAGGAGGTGCTTGAGGCATTGCCGACACTTTACTCGCATTGCGAGTAGAGGTGGTGTAGGGTGTGGCCCGCACGACGGCAAGGAGCGGGCGAATGGGCATCGGGCAACTTCGGTGCCATGTGATCGACGTTAATGACCTCGTTACGGCCGAAGCGTTCTGGTCCGAGGTCACCGGCCTGCCGGTGATCCCGTCGGTGTACCCCGGCCGCTACTCCTACCTTGGCCAGGCCGATCCGTGGCGCCACCAGGTGATCCTGCACCTGGTCTCAACTCCGAAGGGCCCGGAGGCCAACCGGTCCCACGTTGACATTTGGGTCCGGGACGTCGACAAGGCCATCAGCCAGATCGAGGCCATCGGTGGGACCCTCAAGAAGGCGCCGACCATCTACCCGAGGCCGCACTCCTACCCCGGGGAGTTGCCGTCGATCGACTGGGCGGTCATGCAGGACCCTTTTGGCAACGAGTTCTGTGTGATCAGCGTCCTCACACCCGACGAGGCCCAAGCGGTCGCACATGCCGGCGAAGCCGGTTCGGGCGACGATCACCACTGGCGCGTCGTGGCCGGACGAACTTCTGCGTGACCGGCAGCCACCGCGCCTACGACCTCGCGAACCCACAACTGACTGACCACAGAGGAGTGTTCGATGAAGGGCAAACTGGAAGACCTGCCAATCGAGCTTGAGCACGGCGAACTCATCACCCGCTACGTGGAGTGGGGCGACATGGCCGTCCGCTACGCGCAGGTCCCAGCGGGCTCCGACCTGAGCCCAGTCCTCGAAGGCCTGACAGGCGACCGATGCCCCAGCGAGCACTGGGGCCTCGTCCTCAGCGGGGCGATCACATTGATCCACAAGGACGGGACGACAGAGGGAGGACACGAGGGCCGGCGAGGCGTACCACTGGCCAGCAGGCCACATAGCCATCACCGATGACGGCGCGGTGTTCCTCGAAATCGGTCCCGTCAAGACCATGCGCGCGTTCGGCGACCACGCCAAGACCAAGCTCGGGTAACGAACCATCACCGGCGCCACCCGCGACGAGACGACCGAACAACCCGACCCGAGATGCCGACGGGTGACGGCCACCTGACGCCGGGTCGGGTGGCCACACGCCCTGCCCACCCGATAATGCCGTCCGGTGCCGGGACGACGAACGCTCGACTCCCGGCGTTTCGCGGCGGTCTCAGCGCGCAGTAACGCGATGCCCGCTTCAAGCTGTCCCTCGGTGGGCGTCGCCGTCGATGATCTCGCGGAGCCGCACCGGACTGGCGAACGACTCTGCTTACGGACGGATTGCCGCATTACATCCTGGCGACTCGGCGGTGCTGACGGGGTTCCTCGACGTCACGGACCGGCAAGTAGGGGACGCGTCCGACCGCCGGGCTCGGCACGTTCTGGGGTGCGTGTTCTGGGACGGCCGCGCCGTCGTCGACCGCAACCGAGCCGTCGATCGGTCGCGCCCGGCCCTGCCTACCATATGCTCTACCATATGGCCCATGGGTAGAAGAGAAGTTCTCGTGCAGCTCGACGACGACCTCGTCGAACGCCTCGACCGGCTCGCACAGGCTCAGAACACCAGCCGCTCCGAGCTGCTGCGACGAGGTGCATCCGCTGTGATCGAGGCGGCCGAGCAGCTCGACGCCGACCGGTTGCTTCGCGACGCGTATCGACGAGTGCCCCAAGACCCCGCGCTCGTGGCGTCGGCTCGGCGCCTCGCAGCCGAGACCGCTCCTGAGTGGTAGCCCGCGGCGACATCATCTGGGCGGACCTCGGCGAGCCCGCTGGCCGACGACCGGTGTGCGTGCTCACACGCGACGCGGCGATCGAGGTGCTGACCGCACTCACCTGCGCGCCGATCACGCGGACGATCCGCGGCATCCGGTCCGAAGTGGCGGTCGGTACGGCCGAGGGTCTGCCCGAAGCCAGCGTCATCACCTGCGACAACCTCGTCACCATCCCGATAGCGGTCTTCGACGATCAACCAGTGGGTCACCTCGACCTCGAAGGACGGATCCGACTCGATGTCGCTCTCCGCTTTGCGCTGGACATCCAGTATTGACTGGGCTCGCCTGATCCGTCCGTGGACAATCGGGCGCGTCTCCGGGCAGCCGATCCGTCGTTCTGCTCACTTCTACCTCTACTGGGCGGACGATGTGCCTCGTTTTCGGCTGCCGTCCGCAGCCGTACTCCGAGTATGTCCGGCCGGTGACCTGGGCAGATCGCCCTCGGTGGAGGTCGAGCCTTGATAGCTGCGCGTTGGGTCAGGCGCCCTCCGTGCTCGACACACAGGGAAACCCGAAAGGCGGGGAGGATTGAGTAAGAGGATTGCTTGTGATCTTGTGAAGACAATCACGAACTGCTGTTCGTCTCATCGAGCCAATCGTCCATCGCAGCCGCGGCTCGGCGATCGGCCTCGGTGACAAACTGGGCGTACCGCGACAGCAGCATCGAGGGCGATGTCCATCCGCCGCGACCCTGAACGGTCCGGACGTCGTGCCCGCCAGTGAGGAGCGTCGTGCTCATCGTCCCGCGCAGGTCATGAAGGCGCTGGTCGTCCAGCCCGACCTGACGGCGTAGCCGGCCCCAGGCGTGAGTGACGGCGTTGGGAGAAATGTGATGCCCCCACCGGCGCGGGCTCGGGAACACCCACCAGTCGTCGGGCATTCGCCCATCGACGGCCTCGTACTGGACCGCGACCGCATGCCGCCACTCGATGAGTGCGTCGACCGTCGCCGGGCCGAGAGCAAGGACCTTGGGTGATCGTGTCTTGGGCTGATAGATCGACACGGCTCCGCCATCAACGTCCACATCGGACCATCGCAGACGGACGAGCTCGCCCCGGCGAGCGCCGGTGTGGACTGCGAGGCGAAGGAGCACGGCAAGCAGGGGGTCCGCCGCCGCGATGGCAGCCCTCACACGCGCGGCATCAGGGACCGGCCGCGGAGCGGGCTGCCCCACCCGCGGCAGCGTCGCCAGATGAGCCGGATTGGAAGTGATTTGACCCCACTTCACGGCTTGGTTCAGAGCCGAGTGCAGGAGGATGTGCGTCCGGCGGATCGTCGACGGGGCGAGTCCTTGGCGTCGCAGGCGCGTGTACAGCGTGTCGATGTCCTCGGTGGTCAGCCGGTGGAGAGGTCGGGAGCCGAGCACACTCAACACCCTCCGCTCCAGAACCCGTCGGCTGTGCGCCACGTTCTCGAGAGACCAATCGCGGGTGTCGAGCCACCGATCGACGAGATCGCTGAGACTGCCCGCCGGAGGCTTGTCTCCACGCCTTTGGATCTCGTCATACAGGGCACGGGCGACGGACTCGGCCTCTCGCCGGCCTTTCGCCGTGTTCGGCGCGTGGACGGTGCGCGATTCAAGGCGCCTTCGCCCGTCGATGTCCCGCCCGGCGTAGACCTGCAGTCGCCACGCTCCAGACCGGAAGCGGATCGAGCCGCTACCCCATGTGTGCTTAGACGTAGTTCTGAACGATGATTGGGTCAATGGTGGAGGACTGTCGGTGCCGTGAGACCGGGACATGGCGAGAAGTATGGAAAGCCATTATGGAAAAGTTGGTGCCGCGGGCCTAAAATACCAGATCAGCCCGGGTAGCTCAATCGGCAGAGCGCTGCTCTTGTAAAGCAGGGGTTCGGGGTTCGAGTCCCCGCTCGGGCTCTCCTCAACGGACGAGGCTGATGAGCACGCTCAGGCTGAGGATGCTGGCCAGCGTCGTGCTCACCACAGCCCCGGCCACGAACCGGGGATGAGCATCGAACTCCTCGGCCAGGATGGTGGTGAACACGGCCACCGGCATGGCGGCGAGCACGACGAGCGTGCCTCGGGTGATGTCGTCGAGCCCGATGGCCGAGGCCACGAGCCAGGCGATCGCCGGGGCGATGAGGAGCCGCCCGAGGTTGACCGCGATGGTGTCGGGGAGGTCCTCGGCCCCGCTGACCGTGCGCAGCTGGAGACCGAGCAAGATGAGCATGATCGGGATGGCGGCGGCGGCGAGAGCATCGGCCGGCACCGCGATCGCGGCCGGCAGGTCGACGTCGAGGGCGTTGACCGCCAATCCGGCGGCGGCGGCGTAGAGGTAGGGATAGCGCAGCGGAGCGGTCAGCGCGGCCCGGGCGTCGCCGCCGGCCATCGAGGCCAGCACGATCCCTCCCGAGTTGATGATCAGCGCCCCGACCACGAAGTTCACGATGGCGACCTGCAATCCGGCGTCGCCGAACGCAAGCGCCGCTACCGGCAGGCCCATGTTCCCGGCGTTCGGTGAGGTCGCGGCTAGGGCGACCGCCGCCCGCAACGACCGATCATGCCCGCGCCCAAGGGACCAGAGCGTGGCCGCCAGCAGCACCGCGCTGTAGCCCGCCACCATGACCCCAACGATCTTCACCGACTCCCCGATCGAGATGTCGGTCGCCGCCATCGAGTCGAAGACGAGGGCCGGCCCGAGCAGGTACAGCGCCATCGCGGAGAAGGGCGCCACGGGCACGTCCCGCCACCATCCGACGACGGCACCGAGGAGCGCGACGATGAAGACCGGGAGGACGACCTCGAGGAGGACCTCGAACACCGCGCTCGCCCCGGCTCAGCCGACGGACGGCTGCCGGCGGCGGGCGACCTCCCAGCAGGCGATGGCGCCTGCGGCGGCCACGTTCAGCGAGTCGAGGCGACCCCACCGCGGGATGGCGGTGACCACGTCGCACCGGTCTCGCACCAGGCGCGACAGGCCGCGACCCTCGGCGCCCAGCACCAGGACGACCGACTCCTCGGCCACGGTCAGTCGGTCGATCGGCTCCCCGCCCATGTCGAGGCCCACCGTCCATACGCCGAGCTCCCGCAGTCGGCTGAGTGCGGAGGGCAGGCCACCGACCAACGCGAGCGGGAGATGCTCGATGGCCCCGGCCGCGGCCTTGGCCACCGTCGGCGTGACGTGGACGGCTCGGTGCCGCGGGAGCACCACGCCGCTGACCCCGAGGCCCTCGGCCGTCCGGAGCAGCGCCCCCAGGTTGCCCGGGTCGGTGACACCGTCGAGCGCGAGGAGGAAGGATGCATCACCCGCACCGGACCGCCGGGCCAACCGGTCGAGATCGGCCTCCTCCAACGGCGCGGCCCGGGCGACGACCCCCTGGGGGGCCTCGCTGCGAGCCAGCGCCGCGAGCTTGCCCGCACCGACCCGTCGCAGCGGCACCCTGAGCTCGGTCGCCAGCTCGACGATGTCGCCGAGCGTGCCCGTGGCGTCGTCGGCATCGCCGGCGACGATCACCTCCCGGACTCGGCGTCGACCGGCGATGAGCAGCTCGCGTACGGCCTGTCGGCCCTCGACCTGATCGCCGCCGAGCCCGCGACGATCCTGGGACGGCGGACCGGTCGCCCGATCGGGTCTTCGACGCGGCGGCTGGCTCGGACGACGAGCCGGCGGTCGCGTGCGCCGGGGTCTCTGGGGCGGACGGCGGGTCACCGCCCGGCTCCGGGTTCGACCCTCGCTTCGATCAGAGCGACGGCGAGGGCCATCACCCCCTCGCCCCGGCCCAGCGCTCCGATGCGTTCGGGCCGCTTGCCCTTCACCGTCACCGGTGCGCCGACGGCCTCGGACAGCCGGGCCTGCATCTCGTCCCGGCGGGGCGCCAGCTTGGGGTTGTCGAGGACGACAGAGCAGTCGAGGTTGGCCGGCTCCCACCCCGCCTCCCGCACCAGCCGAGCCGATTCGGCCAGCAGGACGAGGCTGTCGGCCCCGGCGTAGCGGTCGACGGTGTCGGGGAACTGCTCGCCGATGTCACCCAGTCCCGCCGCCCCGAGAAGGGCGTCGGCACAGGCGTGGGCGACCACGTCGGCGTCGGAGTGGCCGACCAGTCCCGGCTCGCCCGGGAAACGCACCCCACCGAGGACGAGCGGCCGCTCGCTGCCGGCCGCCGCGTACGGGTGCATGTCGACCCCGAGGCCGACCCTCATGGACGCGTCAGGCCTCGGCTGCGAGCCCGGCCACCAACCGCAGGTCGGCGGGTGTCGTGATCTTCACGTTGTCGTGCTCGCCCTCGATCACCACGACCTTGCCCCCGACCGTCTCGACCAGGCCGGCATCGTCGGTGGCCTCGCCCTCGCCCTTGTGGGCCCGGCGCAACAGCTCGCCACGAAAGGCCTGGGGCGTCTGCACAGCAACGAACCGTGAGCGGTCGACGGTCGCCCCGCCGACCTCCCGCAGCGTGTCGGTGACCGGGATGGCCGGGACGGCGCTGTCGTGGCCGTCGACCACCGCGGCGATCACGGCCCGCCACAACTCCATCGAGGCCAACGGGCGAGATGCGTCGTGGACCACGATGACGTCGACATCGTCGGGCACGACGGCCAGCCCGGCCCGCACCGACGACGACCGGGTCGGACCGCCGGCCACGACCACATCGACCGCCGCCTCTGGATCACCGACGCGCGACGGCGGGACGACCAGCACCAGCCCGCTGCAGGTCTGGCGGGCCGCGGTGAGCGACCAGTCGACGACCCGGCGACGCCCGAGCGGCTGGTACTGCTTGGGCGCGCCGAACCGGTCACCGTTCCCGGCGGCCAGCACGATGCCCCAGACGTTCATCGGTGCCGACTCACGCCAGCTCGACGTCGAGCCGGTCGTCGGCTTCTTCCTCGGTGACGTTCAGGGCGAAGCTCAGCTCGGAGGTGAGGATCTGGCGAGCCTTGGCCAGCATCCGCTTTTCCCCGGCGGACAGCCCCTTTTCCTTGTCGCGCAGCGACAGGTTCCTGACCACCTCGGCCACCTGGTAGATATCGCCCGACTTCAGCTTCTCGACGTGGTTCTTGAACCGCCGTGACCAGTTGGTCGGCATCCTGGCCTCCTTCTTGCGAAGGACGGCGAAGACCTCCTCGACCTCCTCGTCGTTGATCACGTCGCGCAGGCCGACCTGCTCGGCATTGTCGGCCGGCACCATGAGCGTCAGGTCGCCGTGCGGCACCCGCAGGATCAGGTACTCCTTCTCCTCACCGAACGCCATCCTCGACTCGCGCCGCTCGATGATGGCGGCGCCATGCTGCGGATAGACGACCTTGTCACCGACGTCGAACGGCATGAGCGCAGAGGGATCCTTCAGCGTGAGACGTGCCGGAATCGGCTCCCAAAGGCTAAAGAGTCGGCGACGCCACCACAACTCGGGTGCGCCGCCGGCCGGCCGGGGCTCGGCGCCGTCTGGTGTGACGAATGTCGCATGGGCTGCGTACGATCACGCCACCATGGTCGACACCTCGCTGCTTGGTCCGGTCGAGCTGTTCAACGAACTCGAATCCGACGAGCTGACCCGCCTGGCGGGCTCGGCCATTTCCCGTCGCCTCTACCGCAACGACGTGCTGTTCGGCGAGGGCGACGTCGCCGACGAGCTGTTCGTCATGCTCACCGGCCGGGTCGGCATCGCCAACCGCTCCCCGGAGGGTCGAGAGTCGCTGGTCGCGCTGATGGAGGCGGGCGACGTCTTCGGCGAGATGGGGCTGTTCGACGACACCGGCCGGTCGGCGCAGGCCCGAGCGCTCGAGCCCTCCGAGGTCCTCGCCATCCCGTATGCGCCTGTGCGTCAGATCTACCAGGCCCGGCCCGAGCTGCTGTGGGGTGTCGTCCGGCTGCTCGCCGGCCGGCTCCGGTCGATGGACGAGGCCCTGGCCGACGCGGTGTTCCTCGACGTCACCGGGCGCACGGCCAAACGGCTGCTCGAGGTCGCCGGCGACGACGACGAGTTCGTGCTGCCCGTGACCCAGGAGGAGCTGGCGGGCATGGTGGGGGCGTCGCGCGAGCGGGTCAACAAGGCCATCGCCGCGTTCGTCCGGCTCGGCTGGATCGAGCAGTCCGACCGTCGTTACCGCATCACCAACCGGCGTCAGCTCACGATCCGAGCCCGATAGCGCCGTCGTCGTCGATGTCGACGTCGTCGGCGTCGGCGTGATCCAGGTCGAGGTCGTCGTCGTCGACGAACAGCTTGGGACCCCGCAGGAACGAACCGGCCTCGTCCGGTTCGCCCCCGAAGGCGTCATCCTCGAGGTCGTCCAGCTCGTCCAGGTCGTCGAGGCCGTCGAGGTCGTCCACGTCGTCGTCGAACGCGCCGGCCCGCGGGCCCTGGATCTCGCCGGCGGCGACGTCGGGTGCGTGTCGGCACCGACCTCGCCCAACCCGCCGGAACCGAAGTCGTCGTCGACCTCGACCTCCTCGGGCGGCGGGGCCGGGTTCACGTCGACCAGGATGTCGGCGGCCCGCTCCGCCTGGTCGGAAGCGACAGGCTCGTCGGGGCCAGGGGCCTCCGGCTCGAGCGGCGCCGAATCGCCGAGCGAACCTGGCGTGCGCCCGAAACGCGCGCCGACGGTGGCGTCCTCGTCGGCGCCGGTGTCGTCGTCGTCGCTGTCGTCAGTTCGACCCCCGCCGTGCGCGTTGTTCTCTTCCACGGTGCGTCCCAGCTGCTTCATGGTCCGGAAGCCTCACGTTGCGGCGCGCCGAACGGTTCCCGTCCCCTTCACTCGTAGCGATCGAGGATGCTCGTCTCGGCCAGCCGAGACAGCCCCTCCTTGATGGCCCGGGCCCGGGCCTCGCCCACGCCTTCGACCAGGTCGAGGTCTTCGATCGTCGCCCGCATGATCTTCTGCAGGCTGCCGAACCGCTCGACGATCTTGGTGATGACGGCGTCGGGCAACCGGGGGATCTTGGCCAACAGCCGGTACCCACGGGGCTGCACGCTCACGTCGAGATCGACCCCGGTGGCCAGGTGGAGCATCGACGCCACCGACTTCAGGTCGAGCAGGTCCTCGGTGTCGAACTCCGACAACGCCTCCATGGCCTGGTCGAGACGCCACGAGGTGTCCTCGTGGAAGTAGTCCTTGATCACCAGGCGTCGGTCGTCCTCGACCCCGCCCATCAGCTCCTCGAGTTGGAGCCGGATGAGCCGACCGTCGACGCCGAGCTCGACGATGTGAAACTCGATCTCTTCTGCGATCCGTCGCACCATCTCGGTGCGTTGGAGCACGGTGACCACGTCGCGCAGCGTGACCAGGTCCTCCACCTCGAGCGCAGACAGCGAGTTGGACACCGCGTCGAGACGGGTCTTGTAGCGCTCGAGGGTCTGGAGCGCCTGGTTGGCCTTGCTCAGCAGGCGCGGGATCGACTCGAGGGGGTACTTCTCGTCGCCGACGTAGATGGCGATGGCCTGCATGTCCTCGGACACCGAGATAACCGGCACGTCGATGGACCGGGCGACCCGCTCGGCCGTCCGGTGCCGGGTGCCGGTCTCCGAGGTTGGCACGTTGGGGTTGGGCACAAGGTGGACGTTGGCCCGCGCGATGCGGCCGGCGTCGCTGGCCAGGATGATGGCGCCATCCATCTTGGCCAACTCCGACAGCCGTTGCGGGCTGAACGCAGCATCGAGCAGGAAGCCACCCGAGCAGATGTTCAGCACTTCTGGTCCGTCCCCGACGACGATGAGTGCGCCCATGCCCGCCTGGAGGATGCGATCGAGCCCCTCACGTAGCGGCTGACCGGGCGCGACCTGGGCGAGCGCGTCGAGTAGAGCTACGCCGCGTCTCCTGGGGGCCACGCCGCCAGGCTAGTCGGCTGGTCAAAGCTCACCGGTGGTCGTTGGAGCTGGGCGTCGTGTCGTTGGCGCCTCCCTCGGGGGTTGGTTGGGTCGCGTGCCGAGATCGAGTCGCGCCGGGACCAGCCGGTGCGGCCCAGACCGGCCAGCTCGATCGCCTCGGCGACGGTGGCCGCCCTGAGCAGGTCGAGCCCGGTCGGCGCGGCAGGTGCCGACGGTGGCACGAGGGCCCGACGGAACCCCAGTCGGGCCGCCTCGGCCAGCCGCCGCGGCATCTGCGCCACCTGGCGGAGCTCGCCGCCCAACCCGATCTCGGCGCAGGCGACCAGCCCGTCGGGCACGGCCTGGCCGGCGAGCGACGACGCAACCGCCAGGGCGAGGGCCAGGTCGGCGCCCGGCTCGACCACGCGCACGCCCCCGACGGCGAGGGCGAACACCTCGGCCGTCGACAGGGGCAGCCCGACCCGCCGTTCGAGCACGGCGAGGATGACGGCCAGCCGACCCTGGTCGACGCCCTGGGCCGAACGCCTGGGCTGGTAGGCGTTGGACGGGGCGACCAGGCTCTGGATCTCGACGAGGAGGGGACGCCGGCCGTCGACGGTCGACACCACGGCCGATCCGGTGACACCCGGTTGCCGATCGCCGAGGAACAGGCTGCCGGCGTCGGGCACCCCGGCCAGGCCGCCGTCGGTCATCTCGAACACGCCGAGCTCCGCGGTCGACCCGAAGCGGTGCTTCACGGCCCTGAGCAGCCGCAGCGCGTGGTGGCGTTCGCCCTCGAACGAGAGCACGGTGTCGACGATGTGCTCGAGCAGGCGCGGCCCGGCGATCACCCCTTCCTTGGTGACGTGGCCCACAAGCACGACGGCCATGCCGCGCCGCCTGGCCTCCCCGACCAGGCGATGCGTGCACTCCCGCACCTGCACGACCGAGCCGGGCGCCGACTCGATCGACGGGTCGTACGTGGTCTGCACCGAGTCGACGATCACGACGTCGGGCCGGACCGCAGCCAGATGGGCGAGCACCGCGTCGAGCGAGGTGTCGGCGGCCAGCCAGACGCCGTCGGTGACGGCGTCGAGGCGCTCGGCCCGCCGGCCGACCTGGTGGCTCGACTCCTCGGCCGAGACGTAGAGGACGATCAGGCCCCGGGCGGCCATCGAGGCGGCCAGCTGCAGCAACAGGGTCGACTTGCCGATGCCCGGCTCGCCCGCGACGAGGGTGACCGACGCCGGCGTCAGCCCTCCGTCGAGCACCCGGTCGACCTCGTCGAGCCCGGTGGGCCAGGGCCGGACACCGTCGCCCGACAGCTCGCCGACCGGCCGGGCCGGCTCGATCGGCGCCGAGGCCGAGGCCGTCGCCGCCCGGGCCCGGCCCGCCGGTTGGACGCGGAGCTCCTCGGCCAGCGTGTTCCACTCGCCGCAGCCGCCGCACCGTCCGGCCCACTGCGGCGATTCGGCGCCGCAGTGGGAGCACCGGTGGATCGTCCGTTGCTTGGTCATGCCCGAACAGTACGGAGGGGGTGTGACACTCAAGCCGGCTGGTCCACCACCTCGTCGAACTTCGGGTGGTTATCGCGCCTATGGGCGCGATAACCACCGCACATTCGGATGGGTCAGCAGAGCTGGCGGAGGGCGAAGTTGTGGACCACGGTTTGGCCGCGGACGATTCTCGCCACTCGGGTTTGGGGGATGTGGTCGGTGGCGGCGACGATCATCCGCAGCGGGTTGTTGGAGGCGCCGATCCAGTAGGCGTAGGTCCCGGCCTGGTCGGTGAGGAGGGTCACGTCGAACTGGAGTCCGTCGATGTGGACGACGGCGCCGTCAATGGGGCCACCGCCTCCGCCGCAGGCGAGGCCGGTGACGGTGCCGGTGATCTTGCCCCAGCTGGCCGGGGCCCGGACGTTCATGGTGACATCGACCGGGCCGACGGTGTAGGGGGTGTCCTCGACGATGCCGACCTGGGCGGTGTAGGCCCCGGGCTGGTCGACGTTGCCGTCCATGATCACGCTGGCCACGACGCTCTGGCCGGGTTGCAGGGTGAACGACGGCGGGTTGACCGACAGCCAGGGCACGTCCCCCGCGCCGGCCTCGCCGGTGACGTTCATGACGATGTGCATGTCGGGGAACCCGACCTCGGCCGCGTCGGTCGGTTCGGGCAGCCCGCAGGTGGCCGACCGCAGGTACGACGGGGCCGTCTGGCCGTCGGGGTTGGACCCGATGAAGAAGGCGCCGGTGGGCATGTCGGGCACGTCGACCTCGACCACCAGGGTCGACCCGGCCGGGGCGGTCCCGGACACCGGCACATCCACGATGGTCAGGTCCTGGGGTGACAGGGTGACCTCGGTGGTGCCGATCAGGGTCAGGTTGGCGTAGACGAGGTCGCCTTCCAGGGTGTACAGGTTGACCGTCACCGCCTGGGCCTGGTTGAGGGTTTCGATCCCGAACGACACGTTGGTGACGTCGAAATCGCTGGTGATGTCGAAGTCGTCCAGGACGAAGGTGCGCAGATAGCCGTTGTCCCGGGTGGTGCCGCCCCCGGTGCAGGCCACCGAGTTGAACTGGACGATGTCCTGGGACAACGAATGGGTGATGGTCACCGCGTTCGGTTCGTTGGCCTGGGGCACCATCGGGGTCACCCGCCGACCCGTCCCCGCCGCACCGTTGGTCGCCCACCGGGCGCCGGACGCGGGTGGGACCCGAGGCCCGATCCCGCCGGAGGACCCGAACCCGCTGGCCGCCGGGGTCGGGTTGTCGGAGTGGCGCACCACGCCGGCGGCCCCCGACGGACCGCCGCCGCCCAGGATCTCGAAGCCGCCCTCCCGTTCGGCCAGTTCCACCTGGGCCGGGGCCGTCCCCTGGTTGGTGATCCGGAACGTGCGGGTGGCCGATCCGCCCATGGCAACCGTGGCCGCCACGCTGTCCCGGTTCAGGGTCAACAACCCGGCCGCCAACCGGAAGTTGACCTGGGTCACCGCGTCGGCCGCCACCAGGGGCCGCCGGGTCTGGGACACGTGGTTGTCGGCGCTGGCCGTGAACGGACGGCGCCCGGTCAAGGCCGAGAACATCCAATAGAACCCGTCGGCCAACCCCGGGTCATCCGGCGTGGCCAGCGTGGTCGTCGACACGGCCGGATCGTCGTCACTGGCCACCGTGGCCCCGACCACACCCTGATTGGTGTTGCCATCCCGCACGATCCCAGCCACCAGACCACCCTCGACCGGCTCGCA